>JBBRDH010000179.1:0-10499 GCA_038204125.1 Mycobacteriales bacterium | reverse complement strand
TCTGCCGGGTCACCAGCGCCCGTTCGTCGATCGCCGCCACCGGATGCCAGTAGATGCCGTCAGCGGTCACCGTGACCTCCGGTACCAACGTCTCCCGGGAGAGCCGGACCCCGCTGGGGGCGGCGCCCTGCAGCGCGACGGGCCGGATGATCTGGTCGACCGGTGGGATGTCGAGGGTGTCCAGGAACTGCCGGAAGCGTTGCAGCTCACCGGCTGTCGGAGTGCTGATGGTGGCGGCCACCCGCACCCGGAAACCCTCGGCGATAGCAGTCCTGATGCCGTCCACCGCCCTGGCCCAGCTGCCGGCACCGCGATGTGAATCGTGGATCGCGGGCGTGGCCGAATCAACACTGATCTGCAGGGCGAATCCGGTGCGGGGCATCGCCTGGAGGGTGCGCAGCCCGCGGCCGCGGAAGAGCATCCCGTTGGTGAGCACGGTGGTGGGCAACGCAGCCGTGCAGCTGCCGACGATCTCCGCGATATCGGGAAGCAGGAACGGCTCGCCGCCGGTGAGGTAGAGCTCCCGCACCCCCCAATCGGCCGCCTGCACCGCGAGACGGGAGATCATCTCCGCCCCCAGTTCGCGTTTCGCGGCCCGCGGGGAGGAAGCCACGCAGCAGTAGTCGCAGGCCAGGTTGCAGTGGAAGTTGGTGTAGATCCACAGCCGGGCACCGGGCATCCGGTCGACGCCCAAGGTCAACGCCGGGTCCGGCGCCCGGCCGCGCCGCACCAGAACCGTTCCGCCGCCTGGGGTTTGCGGCGAGGCGCTGAGCACTGTGTTGCCGGTCCGCTCCGCCCACCGCCTGGCCAGCTCGAGATCACCGGGATGGGAGGTGGCAATCTCGACCACGCCGCCGTCGGGCAGTGCGCCGACACCGCGGACCAGGTCGAGGATCACCATCGCGCCGCAATGCCCTGCTCGGCGACGGCGGCGAACAGCGCCGCATACCCCTGGAGTTGCGGCGGCATCCACTTGCGCAGGCCTTCGAGTTCCAGGATCCTGCGGTCGGCAGGAATGTCCCAGTCCATCATGAGCAGCTTTGTCACCCACGGCTCGTAGCGCTCCGCGGGCAGCGTGTCCAGGGCGGTGAACATGCAGTGGCAGTAGATCTCGGTCCGCCACACCTCCTGCAGGCCGTCCGGCATCAGCTCGTCCCGACCGATGGCATCCCAGGTGGTGATACCGATGGCCGCGACGTCGGCGTCACCGGCGATGACCGCCGCGATGGCGTCGAGCTCGCTGCGACCGGTGTCGCCGTGTTTGCCGATGTCGCTGTTGAACCTCTCCACCTCCAGGTCGGACACGTCAATTCCGGCGCGGGCAAGGTAGTACAGCGGCAGGATCGCCGCCTGCGCCGAATCCGCCGAACCCAGCGCGAGCCGCGAGCCCTTCAGGCTCTCCGGGCCGCTCAGGCCGCTGCCAGGGCGGGCAACGAAAACGGTCGCGAAGGTGGTGTCGGTATCGCGCATGGCCAGCGCCCGGCAGTGACCATCGGTCTGCTGAACGGTGCGGACATAGGCGAGGTTGGTATTCCACGCGATATCGATATGGCCGGCCAGCAGGGCGTCGACCTGACGCCCGTAATTGGAGAACAGAACGAAATCCATCTCCGCGGGGGAATCGCGGAAGTAGTCCCGGATGCCTTCCCAGATAGGAACCATGTTGGCGGAGTAGGCGACAGCACCGATGACAAGGGGTTCGGTCAAGACGGGCGCCCGCTTTCAGAAGAGGGGCAGGCCGCTGATGGCCTTGCCGTAGAAGTCATAGAGGACGTCCGCGGTGGGCGCCATCACCGAACCGGCCCGAGCGTCGCGGAAGGCGCGCTCGACCGGGAGGTGTTTGGAGAATGCCGCGCCGCCGCAGACCCGCATTGCCGATTCGGTGATCTGCAGCGCCGCGTCATTGGCGGAGGCCTTCACGCCCAGGACGTGCAGCACGGTGTCCTCCGCCGGAGCAGCGACGCTGGCCGCCGCATGCCGCAGATAGGACAGCTGAGCATTGAGGTTGATCGACATCCTGGCCAGCTGCGCGCGGATGGTCGGCAGGGCCGACAATGCCTCGTCCAGATGCTCCAACCGGGCCTGCCCGGCATGGCCGATGGCGGCGTCGGTGGCCGCCTTGGCCAGTCCCAGCGACACTGCGGCATTTCCCAGGTTGAACCACGGGAGCACCGTCGACATCATCAACGCGAACCCGGTCCCCGGATCACCGAGCCGGTAGCCTTCCGGTACGAACGAATCGACTGTCATCGGCGACGAGGCGTTCCCGCGGAGCCCGAGGCCGCGCCAGGGCCCGGCAACGGTCAGTCCGGCGGTGTCGGCCGGGAGCGCGTAGAGGTCCACCTCGCCGGCCGTGCCCGACGGCGACCCGGAGGAGATGACGTAGACGTCGGCGTGACCGGCGGAGGTGACCCAGCTCTTGTCGGCCTTGAGTCTGACCTTGTCGCCCTCGGTGGCGGCGACGGAGACGGGCGCCCAGAAGTGGGATCGGGACCCGCGCTCGCTGAATGCCAGGGTGCCCAGGGCGCGGCCACTGGCCAGGTCGGAGAGCATGTCCGGCGATTCGGCCGGTGGCGCCGCGGCGACCGTGACCGCTGCCGCGTTGTGCATCAGGTAGATCATCGCCGTGGATCCGCAGGCGGCCGCCAGCTCACCCATCACCTCGACGAACTGCACCGGCCCCGCGCCGTGGCCGCCGGCCGCCGCCGGCAGCACCAGTCCCAAAAGGCCGCTGCTCCGCAACTCTGCGACGGCTTCCGCCGGAAACGTCCCCTCCGTGTCGACGCGTTCGGCGTGTTTCCGCGCGATCGTCACGACGTCCAGTACTGCCTGGCTGACCGACATGGTCATTTCTATCCCATTCCGTGAGGTGTTGAATGGCCCGCTCCCCGACACCCTAATCATTCCTGATGCATCGGGCACCGGACCTTACGACTTGCGGAACTCCTCAGCCGGTCCGAAGTCGCCGGCGTGGGCCGACCATCTCCTATCGCCCGACGCCGGATGACCGCCCCGATCCCGGGTTGGGGCTCCGGCGCTGAGTCGGGGCGACCACTTCGCCTCCACTGCAACGTATTTGGAGTTCTGCGGCAGCAGCTCGACAGGGAGGCGTTGGGCACCTGCCCGACGAGGTACTTCGTGTTCCATTCGCGGTGTAGCCGATGACCGGGCGGTTGATGACGAATCCGGATCCGTAGGCGGCCCGGCCGGGGCCGGTCAGCAGGTCTGGACGGCTTGCGCCGTCGCCTGGGTGCTCTCGACAGGAGACCCGGTGGCTATTGCTGAGTTGATCACCGCGGGCCGGGGTTTCACCCAGGGCGATGCCAACCACGGCCCCTCGCATCATGACGCATCAACTCTTCGAATAGGCCTCGACACCGCTACCCGCCCGGCACCACCGTTTAGGCTGGCGGTTGTGAATTCCTCCTTTCAGCGGGCAGATGTGCGGCGCCAGGCGGGCTGGCTCCCCCGGGAGCAGGGAGACTTGGAGTCGTGGCTGCGCGGGCACCGGCAGCGGGTGGAAGACCGCGGCGAGCAGGTCACGCTTGATCCGGTCCTGGTCGAGTTCGCGGAGTTGATCGACTCCGACCCCATCCTGCGGATGCACCTGAACGAAATGATCGCTCAGGTCCCCGAGGCGAAGCCGTACGAGCAACGGCATGTGGACAGCGTCGAGGAGCTGCTCCGGTTGATCAACGAGGTGTTGACCATGGCGCCGGAGTTCGGCGACCAGAGCGTCACCCTGCCGCTGGGCGCCATTTTGGACTGGACAATGGGAACCTCCGCGGGGTTCGCCGCCTACCGCGACCCCCGCCTCAACGAAATGATCCGCAAGATCCTGAGCGTGTGGAGCCGGTTCCTGTCCAGCAGAGCCTCGCTGTACGTCCTCAACGACTCACCCTCGGGCTGGAAATCCCGGGCCGCCTGCCAGGCGGTTGGCATCGAGCAGTACCGGCACGACCCGGCGGAGCGACACTGGGGTTTCGCCTCGTGGAACGACTTCTTCACCCGACACTTCAACGAGGGCGCCCGCCCGGTCGACTCCCCCGACGACGATGACGTCATCGTCAGCGCCTGCGAGTCGACGCCCTACGGGATCGCCATCGACGTGCAGTTGCAGGACAGCTTCTGGATCAAGAGCCAGCCGTACTCGCTGCGTGACATGCTCGCCGGCGACGCCTCCTGCCCGGAGTTCGTCGGGGGCACCGTCTACCAGGCGTTCCTGAGCGCGACGAACTACCACCGCTGGCACAGCCCGGTCGCCGGAACGATCGTCCGCGCCTTCGTCCAACCCGGAACCTATTATTCGGAGGCCGATTCGGAAGGCCCCGACCCCGTCAATTCGCAGGGCTACCTGGCGCACGTCGCGACCAGGGCCATCATCGTCATCAAGGCCGACAACCCGGCGATCGGTCTCGTCGGATTCGTCGCCGTGGGCATGTTGGAGGTCTCCTCATGTCTGATCGGCGCCAATATCGCGCCGGGATATCACCTCACCAAAGGCGAGGAGCTCGGCTACTTCCAATTCGGCGGCTCCACCCACTGCCTGGTCTTCCAGCCGGGCGTCATCGCCGACTTCAACCTCTCCGCAATCCCCCAACCGCACGACCCGAACCCGCCACTGGTCAAGGTGCGCTCCAAAATCGCCGTCGCCACTCCTCAAGCCCGCCAACCACCCCATGCCGACGCTGTTGCGGGCGACGTGCCCGGTATTGCCGTCCAGCCGCGGCGGTGACCGCGCCGGATCAGCCGCACGCTCTGTTGAGCGCGATCGTACCGATGGAGATTCCTGGGCCGACTAACTCCAACCGTAGAGCCGGTTGTTAGCCTCGCGCATGGCGCTGACATATCCGCTGCGTTCGCGGGCGGCCGGGTCTGCGCCAGCAGGCACGGCCAGCAAACCGCGAACGTCGTCCAAATTCCCGAACCCCTTGCGCTGCATCCATTCGGTGAGGCCGTCCAGCAGTACCGCTGCGTGTTCTGGCCCGTGCCGCAGCAACGCGGAGGTGGTCATCACGACATCCGCGCCGGCCAGCAGATAGGTGGCGACGTCGCTGGGTTCCGCGACACCCGTGGTCGCGGCGAGCGAGGCACTCAGTTGTCCGCTCAGCAACGCGATCCAGGTCCGCGGCAACCGGGCCTCCGCCCGGGTGGACAGGCGCACATCGGCTGCAACGGTAATCGTTTCGGCGTTGATGTCCGGCTGCAGGAAACGGTTGAAAAAGGACGAGCCCGTCAGCGCCCGCTGCGTCCAGGCGGAGCGCCATCTCACCGATCGAGCTGAAATAGGGACTGAGCTTGACGGCAACCGGCACTGTGACGGCCTGCTTGACCATCGTCAGGACATCCAGATGGCGTTGTTCGACGTCCCGGCCGGAGATGTGGGGGTCGCCGGGGAGGTAGTAGATGTTCAACTCGACCGCGGCCGCGCCGGCGTCCTGCATCGACTTGGCGTAAGCGGTCCAGCCGCCGGAAGTGGTGCCGTTGAGGCTGCCGATCACCGGCACCTCGACCGCGGCCGCCGCCCGCTCGAGCAGACTCAGGTAGTGGCGTGGTCCCGGATCCTCCCCGCTGGAGGCCGGGAAGTAGGACAGGGCCTCGCCGAAGCTGTCGGCGTGCTCGTCGGCCAGCCGCGCATTCCGGTCCGCCTCATACTGCAACTGCTCCTCGAACAACGAGTACAGGACCACCGCGCCGACGCCGCCGTCGGCCAGCCGCCGCACGCCGTCGACGGTCTTCGACAGCGGGGACGGCGAGGCGACCAACGGGTTCCGCAGACTCAGGCCCAGATACCGGGTGGACAGCTCGGTCATGCGTCCCGGCCTGCGTCTGCCGGGAATCGATGCGCCCCACGGGTTGCCATGTCCTCGTACACCTCCCAGCGCTGCGCAACCGCCTCCTCCGCCAGCCCGAGCAGACGTTCGGCCTCCGCCGGGTGGGTGTTCTTCAGCGCGCGGTAGCGCAGTTCACGATAGATGTAGTCGGACAACGGGATACGTGGCCGCGGGGAGTCGAGAAGGAACGGTAGACCGCCGGACGCCCGCACCATCGGGTCGTAGCGGATGAGCGGCCAGTAGCCGCTCGCCACCGCCCGGTACTGCTGGTCGAGTCCGTTGCGCATCTCGATGCCGTGCGCGATGCAGTGGCTGTAGGCGATGATCAGCGATGGCCCGTCGTAGGCCTCCGCCTCCCGGAAGGCCTCCAGCGTCTGCTGCGGATCAGCGCCCATCGCGACCCTGGCCACGTAGACGTTGCCGTAGGCGATCGCCTGCAGCGCGAGATCCTTTTTGGGGACTGTCTTCCCGGCGGCGGCGAACTTCGCGACCGCACCGATGGGCGTCGACTTGGACGCCTGCCCACCGGTGTTGGAGTAGACCTCGGTGTCCAATACCAACACGTTCACGTTCCGCCCGCTGGCCAGCACGTGGTCCAGGCCACCGGATCCGATGTCGTAGGCCCAACCGTCGCCGCCGACGATCCACACGCTCCGCCGGACCAGGTCGTCCACCACGCTGCCCAGGTCGGCGGCGGCGGGTCCGTTCAGGTCGCCGAGTCGATGCTTGAGATCGGCCACCCGCTTCTGTTGTGCCTGCAACTCGGATTCGCGGATCTGCGGCGCCTGCAGGATGTCGTCCACCAGTTGGGAGCCCAGCACGTCGCGCAATTCGGCCAGTCGCCGACGAGCCAGGGCGGCGTGACCGTCGGCCGCCAGCCGGAAACCCAACCCGAACTCGGCGTTGTCCTCGAACAGCGAATTCGACCACGCCGGGCCCCGCCCCTGGGCGTTGGTCGTCCAGGGCGTGGTGGGCAGGTTCCCGCCGTAGATCGATGAGCAGCCGGTCGCGTTCGCGATCATCAGTCGATCGCCGAACAGCTGCGAGAGCACCTTGATGTAGGGCGTCTCGCCGCAGCCGGCGCAGGCCCCTGAGAACTCGAAAAGTGGCTCCAGGAATTGGGTTCCGCGGATGGTGCCGAAGTCGACCCGGGACCGGTCGCTGACCGGCAGCGTCTCGAAGAATGCGATGTTCTCGCGTTCGGCGACCACCAGCGGCTCCCGGGCGGCGAGGTTGATGGCCTTGCTGATCGGGTCTCGGGCCACGTCCACCGGGCAGGCCTCGACACACAGTCCGCAGCCGGTGCAGTCCTCGATGTAGACCTGCAGGGTGTAGCGGTTGTCCGGCACCCCGACGGCGTTCAGTGGCGCCGAGGCGAACTTCTCCGGCGCACCCGCCAACTGCGATTGGTCGTAGTGCTTGGAGCGGATGACGCTGTGCGGGCAGACGAAACTGCAATTGCCGCACTGGATGCACGAGTCGGCGTCCCAGACCGCCACCAATTCGGAGATGTTCCGCTTCTCGTAGGCCGCTGTGCCACTGGGGTAGGTGCCGTCCACCGGCAGCGCGCTGACCGGCAGCCGGTCCCCGCGGCCCGCCATCATCTCCGCGGTGACCGTGCGAACGAATTCCGGCGCGTGAATCGGCACCAGCGGCAACAGTTCTCGGGTGGCGGTGACCTTTTCGGGGACCCGGACGCGGTGCAGGGCCGCCACCGAGCGGTCTACTGCAGCGTGGTTACGGGCCACCACGTCGGCTCCGCGGCGGGAATAGGACTTGGTGATGGCCGCCTTGATCTTCTCGATGGCCAATTCGGGTGGCAGCACACCCGAGATCGCGAAGAAGCAGGTTTGCAGCACAATGTTGGTCCGCCCGGCCAGGCCGACCTCCCGGGCGATCCGGGCAGCATCGATCGTGTACAGGGCGACGCCCTTGGTCAGCATCTGCTGCTGCACCGGGCGCGGTAGCGCGTCCCACACGGCATCGGCGGAGTACCGGCAGTTCAGCAGGACCGTCGCACCCGGCGCCGCCCGTTCCAGGATGTCGACCTCGTTGAGCAACTCGAAATGATGGCACCCGACGAAGCTGGCATTGCCCACCAGGTAGGGCGCCTGGATCGGACGCGGCCCGAAGCGCAGGTGAGAGACGGTACGTGAACCCGATTTCTTGGAGTCGTAGACGAAATAGCCTTGGGCGTAGAACTTCTCCTCCCCACCCAAGATCTTGATGGTGTTCTTGTTCGCGCCCACGGTCCCGTCCGAACCCAGCCCGAAGAAGATCGCCCGGACGGTGTCGGACGGTTCGATGTCCAGGGTCGGGTCATAGGGGACGCTGGTGCCGGAGACGTCGTCGTCGATTCCGACTGTGAACCGGCGCCGCGGCCGCTCCAGGGCGATTTCGGCGAACACGCCGGCGACCATCGCGGGGGTGAACTCCTTGGACGACAAGCCATATCGACCACCGAACACCCGTGGCATCGCGTCGCGTTCGCCTTCGGCATGCGCCTCGCTGAGGGCGGCGACCACGTCCAGGTACAGCGGCTCGCCGATCGAACCCGGTTCCTTGGTCCGGTCCATCACTCCGATCCGGCGGACCGACGCGGGCAGCGCGTCGAGCAGCGCCTGCGTGGGGAACGGCCGGTACAGCCGGACCTGCAGCACGCCAAGGCGTTCTCCGCGCTTGTTCAGCGCCGCCACCGTCTCACGCACGGTCTCGCCGCCGGAGCCCATCAGGATCAGCACCCGATCGGCTTCCGGGTGCCCGCTGTAGTCGACGAGGTGCAGCGGCCGCCCGGTGCGCTCGCCGAGGCGGGTCATCAGATCCTGCACCATCTCCGGGGTACGCGCGTAGAACGGGTTCACCGTCTCCCTGGCCTGGAAGTAGACGTCCGGATTCTGTGCGGTACCGCGGATGAACGGCCGCTCCGGCGACAGGGCCCGGTCACGATGGGCACGGACCAGATCCACGTCGACCATGGCGCGCAGGTCGTCGTCGGAAAGCATCTCGATGGTGTTCAGCTCGTGGGACGTCCGGAACCCGTCGAAGAAGTGCACGAACGGCACCCGCGTCGCCAGGGTGGCCGCGTGCGCGACCAGTGCCAGGTCGTGGGCCTCCTGCACCGACGACGAGGCCAGCAGCGCGAATCCCGTCTGCCGCACCGCCATCACGTCGGAGTGGTCCCCGAATATCGACAGTCCCTGCGCCGCAAGCGATCGAGCGGCAACGTGGATCACCACCGAGGTGAGCTCCCCGGCGATCTTGTACATATTCGGCATCATCAGCAACAGACCCTGCGACGCGGTGAACGTCGTCGACAGCGCCCCGCTCTGCAGCGCACCGTGCAGGGCGCCGGCAGCGCCGCCCTCGCTCTGCATCTCCACCACGGTGGGCACGGTGCCCCAGATGTTGGGTCGGGCAAGGCTGGCCCATTCGTCGGACAACTCGGCCATCGGCGTGGCCGGCGTGATCGGGTAGATGCAGCAGACCTCGTTGAGCCGGTAGGCGATCGACGCCGCCGCCTCGTTGCCGTCGATCGTCGCGCGCGTCACAACGCGGGTCATCGGGGGCGTCATCGGGCGGGTCGTCGGGGGCAACATCGGGCGCGACATCGGGCGCGTCATCGAGGCTCGGCGATCATGTCGATGGCATGCACCGGGCATTGCTCGTAGCACGCTCCGCAGCCCGTGCATCGGCTCTCGTCGATCCGGTAACCGTGATCGACCCCCAGCTTGATCACCGCGTCCTCGGGGCAGGCACCCAGGCAACCGTCGCACTCGGTGCAGTTGCCGCAGGACAGGCAACGGTTGGCCTCGAATGTCGCCGCTTCGGCCGTGAGGCCGCCGACCACCTCGCCGAATCCGGTGAGTCGCTCCGCGGATTCCAGCTCTGGCTGCCGGCGGCGGGCGGAATCGCCGAAATACCACAGGTGCAGTTTGTCGAAGGTCGCAATCCCATGTTTCGGCGCGCTCAGCGTCGGAGCTCCCCGCAGCCAGGCGTCGATATGCCGGGCCGCCTTCTTGCCGTGCCCGACGCCGACGGTCACCGTCCGCTCGCTGGGCACCATGTCCCCGCCCGCGAACACCCCGTCGGATCCGGTCATCATCGACTCGGACACCTTCACGGTGCCGTCCCGCTCGAATTCCACCCCCGGGACTGCACGAAGAAAAGCGGTGTCGCTGTCCTGACCGAGCGCCAGGATCAAGGTATCCGCGGCGAGCGTCTCGAACCGGCCTGTCGGCTGCGGATAACCGGAGTCGTCCAGCTCCATCACCTCGACCTGCAGCTCCGGGCCGTCGACGGCGGTGATGGTGCGCAGCCAATTGATCCGGACGCCTTCCTGCTCGGCGTCCTGGGCTTCTTCCTCACGGGCCGGCATCTGGGCACGGGTGCGGCGATACACGATGACCGCCTCGGTGGCGCCGAGTCGGCGGGCGACCCTGGCGGCGTCGACAGCGGTGTTCCCGCCGCCGTAGACGGCCACCCGGCGGCCGATCACCGGCCGCTCGCCGGCGGCGACACTGCTCAGGAACGAGACCGCATCAATGATCGGCCGGGCATCGTGGGACGGAATGTCCACGTGTTTGGCCAGATGCGCGCCGACCGCGACGAACACCGCATCGAATCCGCCCTCCGCGCGTTCGGCGGCCAGGTCCTCGACCCGGTGAT
>JBBRDH010000178.1:0-10605 GCA_038204125.1 Mycobacteriales bacterium | reverse complement strand
TCGCGTTCGATCTGGCCGCCCGGTTCCTGGACATCGACGCTGGAAAAGCCATGCCCGACAACGGCATCGAGCTAACCGTGTTCGGCGCGCATCTTCGTGGGCAACGCCTGAACTTTGAGCTGCAGTCGCTCGGCGCGCGCTTCGTGGAACCCGTTCTGACCAGCGGCGCCTACCGACTGATGGTGCTCGACACCGATCCGGTCAAACCCGGTCTGGTGCGGGTGGGACCGGGCGGCGGCGAGCCGATCCCCGGCGAGAAATGGTCGATCTCACCCGCCGGACTGGGCCGACTGATGGCCGACCTGCCGCCGCCGTTGAGTTTGACCAGGGTGGAACTCGACAACGGGGAATGGGTGGTCGGATTCGGCTGCTCGTACCAGGCCGCCCGCGAGGGCCGGGACATCACGGCGTTCGGCGGTTGGGTCCGGTACCTGGGAGCGGCTGATCTGACGACCGATGATGGCAAACTCCGTGACCGCGCTGCAGCAACGACAATGGCCCCTGACTAAACCTCGGCCCGATCCGCTGCAGGCCTCCCGCTGACGACCACCGCCTGAACGGGGCAGGCATCCGCTGCGTCCAGGACGGCCTCGTACACCTCAGGGTGCAGTTCGGTGGCCTTGACTTCGGCCAGGCCACCATGGACTTCGAAAACCGACGGGCAGAACAGCTCGCACTGCCGGGATCCGATGCACAAGGCTTCGTCGACGTGCGCTGAATAGCTCATGCCCACCCTTCTAGTAATGGCGCGGCTACTTCCGGACGATGATGAAGTATAGAGTATATGCTCAGGCGCCGGCCCCGCGCCGAGGCCGCATCTGCCGACCGGAGTTGGCCAGGTCGGCGCCCTGTCGGATGCGCACGACCGCGACCCGACAACCAAAGGAGAGGGAATACTGCAATGACCCCGCACCCGCCACCGGACGAGCTCAATCAAACCTTTCTGTTGCCCGGTGGCTCGGCCGAAGCCGTCGAAGCGACAGGCTTTGCCCGGCTGGATGGCGCGCTGAGCCCGAACTTGATCAAGGCCTACGAACCGGAAATCACCCGCAAGGTGGTCGAGTTGAACACGATGCATCTTCCCTTGGAGCAGCGTGATACCTACAACAAGGCGTTCCTCCAGGTGGAGAACCTATGGCAGCACAGCGAGATGGTTCGGGAGCTCGTCTTTTCCCGGCGGCTGGCCCGGATTGCCGCCGAACTGCTCGGGGTCAGCGGGGTTCGGCTCTACCACGATCAGGCGCTCTTCAAGGAGGCCGGCGGCGGTATCACCCCCTGGCACGCCGACCAGTACTACTGGCCCGTCGACTCTGATAGAACGATCACCGTCTGGATCCCGCTCCAGGACACGCCGGCCGAACTAGGTCCGCTCGAGTTCGCGGTCGGCAGCCACCGGTTCGAGTTCGGCCGGGACCTCGGCATCAGCGACGATTCCGAAAGCAAACTGCAAACCGCTCTTGATTCCCAAGGCTTCCGAATCAATGGCAGGCCATACCGACTGGGTGACGTCAGCTATCACCTTGGCTGGACCTTTCATCGGGCCGGTCAGAATTTGTCGGCGGCGACACGCCGCGTCATGACCATCATATACATTGACGCCGACTGCCGCGTGGCGGCGCCCACCAACAAGCAGCAGCGCCATGATCTGGCCACCTGGATGCCCGGAGTCGAGCCCGGCCGGCTTCCCGATACCCCACTCAACCCCATCCTCTATCGGGCGAACTGACGCTCCCCGCGCTGGGGCCGTCGTCGCGGCTGTTCATCCGGACCAGCAGCTCACCTGCGCAGTGCAAAGTGACGGCGATCTGGATGACGGGGTCTTCGGTGGCGACGATCTCGATGTTTGCGCGGCCGGCGAGGAGCGCAATGATGAGCGTTGCCTGCAGGACGGCGAGGTGATTACCGACGCAGATCCGCCGGCCGCCGCCAAAGGGAAAATAGGCGTCCCTGGGTATCTGGCTGCGCCGCTGCAGGCTGAACCGGTCAGGGTCGAACTTCATTGGGTCGACGAAATACCGGGAATCACGGTGGATCGTCCAGGGGCTGAGCACCAGGATCGTGCCCGCCTCCACTTCGAAGTCGCCAACTTCCAGAGTCCGGGTCGCGGTTCGGTGCAGGACCGCGATGGGTGGATAGAGCCGCAGTGTTTCCTCGACGACCTGCTTGGCCAGCGGGACCCGTTCCAGTAATTCGGCGGCGGTGCTGAACCCGGCCGCCGCCTGGTCGCGGAGCCGATCCATCACCTCCGGGTGCCGAGCGATGAGGTAGGTCGCCATGGTCGTGAGAAAAGCAGTCGTATCGTGACCGGCGGTGATGAGGCTGACAGCCTCTTCGTGAAGCCACTGTCCGGCGAAGGCGGGGTCACCGCTGCGCACCGCTGCGTACAGCACGTCGATGAGGTGGCCCCGCTGGGACGCATCGCTGGTGCGCCCCTGGATCACGGTGGAGACCAACTCGTCGAGCTGGTCGACGGTTGCGGTGAGCTCGGCGTAGGCGCGATCGTCGTGACGGCCCGCGTTTGCGTCTTCCACGACCGCCTGAAGGAGCCGCATGGCTCGCCGGATCAACTCCCGGTAGGCGTGGAATTCGCCGCCGAAGACGACATTGCCGAGATTGTCCAGGGTGAGGCCGGCCATTTGCTCCTGTAGGTCGAACTCCTCGCCGGTGCACCATTGATCGATACGGTGCTGGACGGCTGCCATGATCGAGTCGGCCTGCGCCAGCATTCGGCTGCGCGACAACTCGCGCTGGATCACCAACCGCCGAGGTCGCCATTCGGGCGCGGTAGCGGTGACCAGTCCGTCCCCGATCAGCTTGCGGACCGTGTCGGTGATCGGGGTTTCCCGCATTTCGTCGGTGCCCTCGGCGAGCAGGCGGTGCGCCACATCCGAATCGGTGATCAGCACCCGTTGCTGACCGCCGTAGCTAAAGCCCACGATCGGCCCGTGTTCGGCCACGGCGGCCAACACGGTCAGCAGATTCTCCGGGTCCAGTGCGGTCATCTCGTGGCTCAGCTGGACCTGCGGCGGGGCGGTCATCGTTTCACCATCTCATCTCGGGAGCAGCAGAATTGGGTACCCAGGCCTCGTCTGCGAGGTGAATATGGCGGCTGGATGGAACGGCTCGGCCACTGAGATGCCCTCTGGTGGACCGATCTGTTGCCTTCAGCGGTGACCACCGGGCGGATGGCGCACGGCGTTGAGGACCACCTGATCGTGTCCGGGGACGAACCGCCCGTGGGTGTCTGCAGCCAGGGCCAGCAATTTCTCCATCGAGGCCTCTGCGCGGTCCCCGTCCGCTGCGGTCTGGCTCGCGCACGAACCACATCTGGTGTGGTCGAGCAGGTTCTGGGCGAGTTCGGTCGCGTCCGACGGAAAGATCCAGGTCCCGGTCTGCTCCAGATCGACCCAGAACGACAGGTGACCAGGGGTATGTCCGGGTGTCGTGATGACATGCACACCGGGGGCGAGTTGCTGGTCACCGTCGAGTTCCTGCCATCGGGTCTGCGGATCCGACCAATCCGCCAGCTGGTATCCATCGGCGGGACCGACGGCCCCGCTCCGGGCGAACGCGAGCTCGTCCCGGTGGATCGCGACGGGAACGCCGGCGGCGGCCAGGGTCCCGATGCCGCCGGAGTGGTCCCAGTGCAGGTGGCTGATCACCGCCAGCGACAGGTCTTCCGGCCGCAGGCCGACGCCGGCCAGAGCCGTCACCAACGGATCCCCCGGCAGCCCCCAGGTCCAGCGATGGGGGTCGGGCGGAAAAGGCTCCAAATGCCACGGTTGTCCATCCGTCCGGCCCGCGGCGTACACCGCGTCCACCTCGGGCGAGTCGAGGCTCGGCCGGCTCATCCCCGTATCGAAAAGTACCCAGCCGTCAGCGGTTTCGGCCAGGGCGCCGCTCATCGTCGCCCAGAACAATTCGTCACCGCCGCCCAGCAGGGACAAACTCTTGCTGACCCGTTCGGCACCGAATTGCAGCACCATCAGCCGGCGTGCAAAAGATGTCATCGCTGTGGTTGTCCGATCAGGTTTTACGGCCGGGTTCAGCTCGTCGCTGCCGCGGGCGTGGTGTGAGTTCTGTGGTCGAACAGCAGGCGGTGGACGGCGTGACCGGTGTCCAGGATGTGCCGGCTGGTCATCGCCGCGGCGCCCTCCGCGTCTCTGCGGCGGACCAGCTCGAGCACCTGCCCTTCCAGGCGTATCCAGTCGTCACCGAGCTGGTCCTCCACCGTGGAGAAATAGAACCGGGCGCGCTTTTCCAACCCCGACGAGGCGGCGGCCAACACGCTGTTGTGGGCGGCCTGACGCAGCGCCTCCCGGAAACCGATGAAGGCGCCGGGTTGGTCCTCCTCGGACGCCGCGACAGTGGCGTGGGTGTTCGACACGGCCTGCTCCAGGCGGATCAGATCGTCCTCGGTGCGCCGCTGCGCCGCCCACCGGGCGACGAGGGCTTCGACGTCGGCCCGGAACTCGAACAACTCCTGCAACTCGGTCACCGTCCGCTCCCGGACGTGCACGCCGTGCCGCGGCTTGATCTCGACCCAGCCCGCCTGGTCCAGCGAACTGAGCGCCTCCCGCACCGGAATGCGGCTGACCCCGAAGTGGGCCGCGAGGTCGTCCGCGTGCAACCGCTGGCCCGGCTGCAGCGTGCCTGCGATGATCGCCAGTTCGAGCTGTTCGTAAAGGCGGCTGGGCAGAGTCGTGGAACCGTTCAGCGGCGGCAGCGCCAACAACCGCTCCGTACGTCCCGCCCGCTCTGCCGAGACAACCATAAGGCCCTCCATAGGATTCTAACAAAATATACCGTATTCAACCGTCGGAGCGTGCGTGCGAACAACGGGCCACTGCCGGCTCAGGGCTGCAGGAACCGCAACGCGGTCGCAGCGTAGAGAACCACGCACCGCAGCACCTCGTCCTCTTCGGCGTAGTCGTCGACCCCGGCCGAAAACGTAGGCTGAGGGCCGAAGCACACCGCGGGAACACCGTGCCGCCGCCACCGACTGGCGTCGCTGGCGGGGAGACGGATGGCGTAAGGACTGCGCTGGCCGCTGATCTGGGTAGCGACCTCGTCCCAGCAGCGCACGAGCGGCGAAGCCGTCGGCGTCCAGTTGGGATCCCACCCCTTGATCCGGGACACGCTCACGCCCTCGATCGGGGCCAGTACCGCGGCGACCAGGTGTTCGGCAGCGTCGGCGCTGATGCCAGGCGGCAGTCGCAGGTCGACCTCCGCAGCTCCGTCCACCGCAACCTGCCCGACAAAAGTTCCCGCGTGCACAGTGCCGACGTTCGCGGTCAGCTCGAGCCCGGGCTCGCCGTGTTCGGCGTGGACGGCGTGCTCCCCGTATCCCCCACTGCGTTCCCCGGCGAGTTCGCCGAGCTCGGGCGGAAGCGTCCCGCGGTGGCCGTTGAGCTCGTCGATCAGGCCGACGGCTGCGGCCAGGCGGGCCGTGGCCGACCTACCGGCCCGCACCGACGAGGAATGCCCGGCCTCCCCGACCGCGCCCACCCGCAACCACAGCACGCCCTTTTCGCCGACGGCCAGTCGGCGGAAACCGGGACCTTCCCCGCAGATCAGCCCGTCACCGATCAGGTCGGGCCGGGTGCGCAGCAAAAACGCCGCCCCGTTGTCACCGAAGACCACCTCGTCGCTGACCGCAGTGAAGGTCAACCGGCCGATCCACCTGTCCCGCAACTCGTGGAGCAGGCCGAAGGCGTGCAGCATCGCTCCGACGGCACCCTTCATGTTGCCCATCCCCAGCCCGTACAACCGCCCGCCGGTCCGGGTCAACTGCCAGATCGGCACCGTCCAGTCGTCCTGGAGACCCGGCGGCATGGTGTCCAGGTGGACGTTGAGCACCAGGTGCGGCCCGGGACGCCCGGAATCCAGCTCGGCCAGCACCGAAGGCATCAGGTCGTCGATGCGGTGCAGCGAGGATTCAAGCCCCCGAGCGGCCAGGGCGGACGTGACCACGCCGGCCACCTCCCGGGTGTCCCCCGGCGGGTTCACGCTCGGGGCGGCCACCAAAGCCGCGCACAGCTCCACCAACGACTCTCGATCGGCGCCCACCCGGGCGGTCAGAGTGTTGGTCAGGTCATGCAGGTCGGTCATCGGCGCTGGCCTTCTCTCTTCAGAACGGTGGAGAATCGGGTGGACGGTCATCGGGCGGAGCGGGCCACGTTGCGGCGCCAGTCGGCGGCGGCGAACGGGCCGGCGGGGCTGGCGCCGGCGGCGACCACGGCCCCGAAGACGGCGTCACCGGCCTCCTTTTCGCGCAGTTGGTGGCCCCGTCGGTGCAGATCGGCAGCGGCCGGATGGTCGGCTTCGATCAACAGCGCGCCGGATTCGCTGCGCCACCGCGGCGCGGCCACCGCGGCTGGAAGACTGCAGTTTCCGTACCGGATCCGGGCCAGGATCTGCAGCAGCGTCTGCACCTGGCCGTCGGCGCCCGGGGTGGCCAGGGCGAGAACCGATCCGTCCGATTGTTCGAGCATGGCCGGCGCCAGCGTGTGCACGGGCCGTTTGCCTGGGCCCGGGGCGTTGTTGCCGTCGGTAAATCCTGCTGCCCGGTTGTTGAGTACGAAACCGCCTTCCGGAACGAAAACAGCGGAGCCGAAATCGTCGAAAACGCTGACCAATGACGACACCACCATGCCGTCCGCGTCGGCGGCCGCTACCCCGGCTGTGTGCAGATAGGCCCGCGGACCACCTCGCCGCGATGCCCGTTCCCGGTCCACCACCAGGGATCCGCCCAGCAGCGCAGCGCCTTTCCCGCAGTCGGATCGGAAGGCGAAAGCTGCCTCGCTCAGCTCGACCAGCAGATGGTCGCCCGGTGGACCGCCGCTGCGGTCACCTTCCAGAAAGGACAACACCATGGCCAGCAGGACGCCCTGGGACGACGGCGGCTGTACATGTGCGAGCCCCCCGTCCCAATCCACCGACACCGGACGGCCGACCAGGGACTCCTGGGCGGCGAGGTCGTCCTGGTCCAGGCTGCCGCCGCAGCCGCGCACTGCGGCGCAGATTGCCGCTGCCATCGACCCGCCGTAGAACGCATCGCGGCCCGAGCCGGCAATCGCCTCCAGCAGGTCTGCGAGCTCGGGCTGCCGCCACCCTGCACCGGTCCAGGTCTGCAGTAACGGCCAGGCTTCTGCTCCCCCGGCCAGCAGACGCTCCCGTTGGCCCTGCACAGCGGAGTAGAGGCCGGCGGTCAGCCGCACGCCGGCCCTGGCGAGATCTACGGCCGGGCGAAGGACGGCCGCCAGCTCCAGCCGCCCCCAACGGGCGTGTGCGGTGAGCCATCCGTCGACCAGGCCGGGGACTGTGACGGAGCCACCGCCGGTGCTGCTGAAACCCCCGTCAGGCGCCTGCCCCGGGCTGAGGCCGGTACCCCCGATTGCGACCACGCCGCCGGCGGCGGTCCGGACGAGCATCAGCGTGTCGCCGCCCAGCCCGGCCGCCTGCGGCATCGTCACGCACACCACCGCCTGGGCGGCGATCACTGCGTCGACGGCCGAACCTCCGGCTGCCAGGATGCGGGAGCCGGCCTCCGCTGCCGCCGGGTGGGCGGCGGCGATCGCCCCCACCCGACCCGTCGCCACAGCGCATCGAGTGGCCTGCGACGGTGCTGAACCCACGACCTCACCCCTCCGGACTCCCGCCACAGCCGGGGCTTGCGCAACCCAGCTCGATAGATTATAAATCATACGACAGACGAAAGGGAGATCCGATGACAGTGGTGGACACAGAAACCGGGCGGCCCGCGAACCCGACGGCGACGGCCTGGCCGGTAGCGGAACAGCAGCACATGCTGCGGATGATGATCCGCATCCGCCGTTTCGAGGAACGCCTGGCTGCGTTGTTCAAGCGTGGCGAGCTACCCGGCTTCGTCCACCTGTATCTGGGCGAGGAGGCAGTCGCGGTCGGGGTGTGTTCGGCCCTGCGGGCCGACGACCGCATCACCTCCACCCATCGTGGTCATGGGCATGTGATCGCCAAGGGGGCGAGCACCGATCGGATGATGGCGGAGCTCTTCGGCCGGGTGGACGGCTACTGCCGCGGCAAGGGCGGCTCGATGCATATCGTCGACTTCTCGCTGGGCATCATGGGCACCAACGGCATTGTCGGTGGCGGGATTCCGATCGGGACCGGTTCTGCCTGGGGGGACAAGCATCTCGGGCGCGACAACGTCACCGTGGTGTTCTTCGGCGACGGGGCTTCCAATCAGGGCGTGTTCTTCGAGTCGATGAATCTGGCCGCGATCTGGAAACTGCCGGTCATCTTCGTCTGCGAGAACAACGGATACACCGAGTGGACGCCGACCGAGAAACTCACCGCCGGGCGGATCGTCGACCGCGGCTCACCCATGGGCATCCCCGGCGACCTCGTCGACGGGAACGATGTCGTCGCGGTGCGGGAGGCCACCGACAAAGCGGTCGCGCGTGCCAGGACCGGCCAGGGACCCACGTTGATCGAGGCCCGCACCTACCGCTGGCACGGCCACAACGAGGGCGAAGAGGCGTTCGCGGGTGCCTACCGGCCCCAGCAGGAGCAGGACGACTGGCGCGGGCGCGACCCGATCGCCGCGTACGGCCATGCGCTCGTGCAGGCGGGCGTGATCACCCAGCCGGAGTGGGACGAGATCGACCTGGCGGAAACCGCTGCGGTAGAGGCATCGGTGGTCTTCGCCCAGCAGAGCCCGCTGCCCGACCCGGAAGAAGCACTCGATCACCTTTTCGCGACGACATCCACCGGAGACCTGAGATGACCATGACCGCCCAGAGCAGCACCTCCGAGCCGACCGCCACCCAACGCCCGACCTACTTCGTCAACGCCATGAAGGAGGGCCTGCACGCGGCCATGTCAGAAGACGACCGGGTCGTCGTGATCGGGGAGGACGTCGACCGGTCGGTGATCGGCGCCACCCGCGGCCTGATCGACGACTTCGGGCCCATGCGGGTGCGGAACACACCTATCTCCGAGGCAACATTTGTGGGCGCCTGTGTGGGGGCGGCCGCGGCCGGGCTGCGGCCAGTCGTCGACCTCATGGTCGGCTCCTTCTTCTATGTCGCCATGGACCAGCTCGCCGACCAAGCAGCCAAACTGCGGTACATGTCAGGCGGCCAGGTCGCCCTGCCGATCGTCTACTTCGCCGCCACCGGGCCAAGCGGCTCGGGTGCCGCCCAGCACTCGGAGAACCTGCACCCGATGCTGATGAACGTCGCCGGCCTGAAGATCGTCATGCCGTCCACCCCGTACGACGCCAAGGGCCTGATGATCTCGGCCATCCGGGATCCCAACCCCGTCGTATACCTACAGGACTTCGTCCTGGGCGGCACCAAGAGCCACGTACCGGAAGATGCCTACGCCATCCCGCTAGGGGTGGGCGACGTCAAGAAGCCGGGCACCGACGTCACAGTGGTGGCCATCGGCGCCACCGTGCCCAAGGCCCTCAGGGTCGCCAAAGCCCTAGAGAAGGAAGGCATTTCGGTCGAAGTCATCGACCCGCGCACCCTGGTGCCGCTCGACGAGGACCTCATCCTCTCCTCGGTCGCCCGCACCGGCCGCCTAGTTGTCACCGACAGCGCCCGGCTAACCTGTTCGGCCGCCAGTGAGATCGTCGCGATGGTCGCCCAGTCCGGATTCGGCACCCTCAAAGCCGCCCCGCAGCGGGTCGCCTGGGAGAACGTGCCCGTGCCGTTCTCGCCACCCCTGGAAAAGCGGGTCCTCGTACAGGACGACGACATCCGCCGGGCAATCCTCGCCACGCTCGCCTGACCCACCCGGCACTGGGCACCACCACCACCACCACCACCACCACCAGGGGAATGATCATGGACATTGTGATGCCCAAATGGGGCATGACCATGCAGGAGGGCGAGCTGCTCGAGTGGCTCGTCGCCGTCGGCGACTGCGTCACCGACGGGCAGTCGCTCGCGACGGTGGCCACCGAGAAGGTCGATGCGGACATCGAATCACCCGCCGCGGGAACCATTGTCGAACTACTGGCGAAGGCGGGTGACACCGTCGAGGTCGGCGCGGTGATCGCCAGGCTCGGATGAGCGCCGCCATGACGTTATTGACCGTTCCTGATTTGTCCTGCGACCTCGCGCACGGAATCGTCGCGGAGGTGCATGCGAAGGCCGCGGAACGGGGCCTACGGCTGGCCGTCGCCGTCGTGGACCGCGGCGGGAACCTAGTGGCGGCAAGCCGGATGGACGGCGCGCAGCTCGGGGCCCTTTCGCTGGCCACCGACAAGGCTTTCACGGCAGTGTCTTTCGGGCATCCCACGAGCGCGTGGGCGGACAGTTCCGGTCCGGGCGCCAGCGATTGGGGACTCGCCGGAACCCTCGGTGGGCGCGCCATCGTGTTCCCCGGCGGGGTACCGCTGTACTCCGACGGGTACCTGGTGGGCGGCCTGGGCGTCAGCGGCGCGGCGTCGGTGATCGACGCGGAATCCGCAGCGGCCGCCGCGGCGGCATGCGGGCTTGCGGTATCTCGGTGAGTATCGCGCTGGTATCCGGCGGCGCGACCGGGATCGGTGCCGCCGTCGTCCGCGCGCTGCGACTGCGGGGTGACCACGTGCTGGTCGCGGACCTCAACGCC
>JBBRDH010000177.1:0-10633 GCA_038204125.1 Mycobacteriales bacterium | reverse complement strand
TCACGAGCGATGGGGTTTGGACCGGGTGCTGTTCCACATCTCCGACGAGCCGAATGGCCGCGAGGATCTGGCGAGCTACCTGCGAGCCAAGGCATCGGCCCGGGACCTGTTGGCGCCGTGCACCATCGTCGACGCGCTCAGCGACGCCGAGTTCTACGACACCGGAGCGGTGCTTTGTCCGGTGGTCGCCACCGATGCAGTAGAACCATTCCTCGCCCGCGGGGTGAGGGAGTTGTGGGTCTACTACTGCGTCAACCAGAACCGCCGGGTGTCGAACAGGTTTTTTGCGCTGCCGTCCAGCCGCAACCGGGTTATCGGTCATCAGCTCTTTGCCTACGAATGTGCAGGGTTCTTGAACTGGGGCTTCAATTTCTACAATTCGGAGCTCTCCCGTCGTCCGATCGACCCGTTCGTGGACACCACCGCCTCCGGTGCGCTCCTGGGCGGGGATGCGTTCATGGTCTATCCGGGAGCAGACGGAAAGCCGTTGGAATCCATCCGCTCCAAGGTCTTCACGCAGGCGATGTTCGATGTCAGGGCATTTCATCAGCTGTCAGAGCTCGTCGGGAGGGCGTCCGTC
The DNA here is from genome assembly GCA_038204125.1 of Mycobacteriales bacterium. Taxonomy (GTDB): domain Bacteria; phylum Actinomycetota; class Actinomycetes; order Mycobacteriales; family Nakamurellaceae; genus Nakamurella. Next base: position 10,053 of record JBBRDH010000177.1, on the reverse strand, counting down.
ATGGAACTCGTCGACACCGACGGCCACGGCGGTCGGCTCCGGTTCGATGCCTACAGCACCGACCCCCTTCATTATCTGCGGGTCAGGGGTGCGGTCAATCAACAGATCGCGGCCACGCTTTTGTGAGGAAGGGCCCGCGCGGAGGGCCCGTCAGGCAGCCCGACGGAGTCCGGAGTGCCTGGCAGGTCCAGCGTCTCGCCCCGCTCGCCGATGGCCTTGCGCATGATCGCGAAGGTGCGGCCGATCCGCGCATCCGCGGCCAGGGCGTAGAACCGGGCGGGTCCGATCCAGCCGATCTGCGCGATCGACATGCCTGCAGCGGCCATGTCACCAAGACAGGCGTGCAGCAAGGCACTCCCGACTCCGTGGCCGCGCTCCACGGGGTCGGTGCCCAGCGGGCCGAACAGGTCGGGCAGGTAGATCCCGTGGGCGGCGAACCCGACAAGCCGCCGGCCCCGCTCTACGACGTGCAAGGTCGGGCGCTTGCGCTGCAGGGCTATCTGCGCCTCGTGCTGCCACACCGCGTCGAAGTGGGTATCGATCAGCTCGCGTAGGGCCGGGCCGTCCGATGTCCGAGCCCGGCGCACCCCCGCCGTCACCGCCCGGGGCACCCAACCGGCCAGGTCCACATCCATGTTGTGCACCAGGGACTGCCGGGTGAACCCGGCCCGCTCGGCCGCCAGCAGCGCCGCGGTGTACGCGAGGTCGATCCCTGGCCAGGCGTAGAACCACGTCGTTCCGCCCATCTGCGCCCACCGGCACCCGGCGGTGTGCAGCCGGCTTTCGACCTCTGTCAGCAGCGTGCTGCCTATTCCCCGCAGCCGCTCCGCGGGGCTCACGGCCCATCCGTCGACGTAACCGGTCGCGGACCCGGGCGGGATCGAGGCGAAAATGAACCCGACGACCTCGCCGCCGAGTTCGGCCACCAGCGAGAGATCGCCGTCGACTCCGGGGCGGGAGTACAGCAGGTCGACGATGCCGCCGCGGTGCACACGCTCCCTGTCGAAGCCGGCAGCTGCGACCCGGCGCATGGCCGGTAGATCGTCCTGCCGCGCGATCCGCACCTGCACGACAGGGGTGCCGGTCATGCCGTCACCACGCGGACACCGGCGCTGCGGAGCTCGTCAAGTTCAGCGGGGTCGCCGTCGCGGTCGGTCACCACCTCATCGACCTGTGACAGCGGGGTGATCTGGGCGAAACGCACCACTCCGATCTTCGAACTGTCGGTGATCACGATGGCCCGGCGGGCCTGACGCAGGAAAGCACGGTCGGTCTGGGCCTCCATCTCGTCGTACGTCGTGCACCCCTGTTCGGCGGTCAATCCGTCCACGCCGATGAAGGCCACGTCCAGGTGGTAGCCGGCCAGCATCATCTCGGCCGCAGGTCCAACGAGCTCGGCCGACTGTCGGGCGATTCCGCCTATGACGACGAGGTGGAGTCCTCTCCTGCCGACCAGTTCGGCGGCGATGTTGACGGCGTTGGTGACGATGGTGATCCCGCGCCGCGCTGACAGTGCCCGGGCCAGCTCCAGGGCCGTCGTCCCCCCGGTCATGCCGACGACCGCGCCGTCGTCGACCAGTTCGGCGCCGGCCCGCCCGATTCGGACCTTCTCCTGCTGGCGCCGGCTCGCCTTGACCCGGATGGGTAGCTCGTTGCCCACGTCGTTGGCCACCGCACCACCATGGGTGCGCAACAACAGCCCATTGCCGGCAAGCGCGTGCAGGTCACGGCGGATCGTCGCCTCCGACACGCGAAGGGTGGTGGCGAGCTCGGTGACCACGATGCTGCGGCGGTCCCCTATCCGCTCCAGGATCGCGCCCTGGCGCACCAGCCGGTTCATTGACGCATCGTAGCTACGTCGTGCTCACATCTGCGCGAACCGCGCAATCGGGTGTTCGATAGTTCGAATTGGCCGCCGACTATTGACGGCCGACCAGCATGTTCTTTAATCTGATCGCGCGCGCCGAGCACAACTGCGCAACGTTGCTCAACCGCTTCGCGCATCATCCGAACACATCCGGAAGCCGATTGATCGCTTGCGAGGTCGGCCCGGGCGCCATCAGTAGGAGGCAACATGCGAAGCAAACCTTCCCGACGCTCCCACTCGCCACGCCCCATCAGCTCGAAGACCGCTCCGGCGCTGGCCGCGATGGTGGGCCTGGCGCTTCTCACCACTGCCTGCGGTGGGGGTGGGTCGGGCTCGGCCGGCTCGAACCAGACCAAGGACGTCACCATCACGGTGGCCCTGGCGGCCGACCCGCCACCTGCCGCTGACCTGGCCGTCTTCACCCAGCAGAGCGGCATCAAGGTCAACTGGGTGAACATCGACTGGGACAGCCTGCAGACGAAGATCTCGGCGGCGGCGACCGCGAAGACCTACTTCGCGGACGCCACCGATGTCGACTGGTCGCGGGTCGGCCAGTTGGGCAAGCTCGGCTGGTTCCGGCCGATGGAAAAGTTCATGGACACCGGCGCTGCCAAAGCAGACATGCCGCAGTTGACGTCGTTCACCTCCGACGGACACGTCGTGGGTGTCCCCTACGACGCCTCCTACATGGTGACCACGGTCAACACCGACCTGTTCACCAAGGCCGGCATCACGGCGATGCCGACGACGATGGACGCGTACACCAATGCCCTCAAGCAGGTCAAGAGCAAGGGCGTCGTCAAGTACCCGCTGAACATCCCGTTCGCTGCGGCCGAGGGCCTGTCGACCTACTGGTACCAGACCACCAACGCCTTCGGCGGCACCGTGCTCGACGGCACCGGGAAACCCCAGTTCATCGACCCCGGCTCCGCCGGGTACAAGGCCGCGGCCTGGATGGTCGATGCGATGAAGACCGGCTTGGTGGCACCGGGCAACATCAACGTCGCCGACAGCCAGGGGGAGCAGACCCTGATGGCCAAAGGACAGGTGGCGAGCACCTTCTCCGACTACTCCGGCACTGTCGGCGCCTTGTACAACGACAAGACACAGTCCTCCGTCGTCGGCAAGGTGCAGTATCTTCCGACCCCCGGCGTCGACAAGGCCGCCGTGAACCTGTCCAACCCCGACGGCATCGGCATCCCGCTGCAGGCCAAGTACCCCGAGGCCGCGGCGAAGTTCATCGAATGGTTCACCTCCGCCCAGACCCAGGAGGACTTCACCGGGCTCAACGGGGCGGACAAGACCTGGAGCGCCTACACCCTGCCCTCCCACCTGTCAGCGGTGCAGAAGATGGCGACCGGCGGCGATCTGGCGCAGGGCCAGGTGCTCGCCGACCTGCTGAAGACGTCAAAGCCGGTCTTCCCTGAAGGCGCCCCGACCTGGTACCCGAAGTTTTCCAACGCCGCCTATACGAACCTGCACGCGGCGGCCACCGGATCGATGAGTACCGACCAAGCCATCAAGGCCATCGCCGCGGTCGCGGTGAGCCTGTCGAGTGGGTCGTGACCACTCCACCCTCACCTGGGCGGGGCCGGGCATCACCTGGGCGGGGCCGGGCCCGAATTCCGACGGGCCGGCCGCCGCATCCGGCGGGGAGCGAAACCATCGAACTGCCGGTTGCCAGCCCGCGGCGGGGTCGGCCCGACCTGCTGCCCTATCTCCTCATCGCTCCGGTCGCCGTCTTCATCCTCGGCCTGGCGTTCGTGCCCGCCGCCTTCACGATCGTGCAGTCGTTCTTCACCGTCGACGAACTCGATCCGCCGGTGCGGTTCAGCGGACTGCACAACTTCGGCCAGGTCTTCCAGGACCCCGCGGTGGTGAACAGCATCGGCAACACGGCGTTCTACGTCATTGTCGGCGTGGGCCTGTCGACGGTGCTCGGCGTGGCCATGGCGGTGCTGCTCCAGGCGCCTTTCCGCGGGCGCAGCGTGGTCATCGCCATCCTGATTCTCCCGTGGGCGCTGCCCGGCGTGGTCGAGGGCATCTTGTGGACCGGCATCTTCGACCCCAACGCAGGTCTGATCAACAGCCTGATTTCCACCCTGCACCTGGGCAGCGGCACTGGTGTCGTGCTCGGCCAGAACCGTCTCCTGACCATCACCCTCATCGAACTGGTCCAGGTCTGGCAGATCACCCCGCTGTCGGTGCTGCTCATCCTGGCCGCGCTGCAGCTGATCCCGGGCGAGCTCTACGAGGCCGCCGCGATCGACGGGGCCGGCCCCTGGCGCGCGTTCCGCAGCGTCACGCTGCCGCTGGCCCGCCCGGGCATCGCGGTGGCGATGGTCCAGGCCGTCATCGCCACCTTCAACGTGTTCGACCAGCCGTATGTCCTCAACGGAGCCGCCTCCACCGGTGCATCGCTGACGATGCAGACCTACTACGTCAGCTTCCAGAACCTCAACTTCGGCCAGGGCTATGCGTTGTCGCTGCTCATCGCCGTGGCCACCTCCGTGGTGTGCGTAGGAGTCGTGCGCTTCGTCTACCGCAAGGTCGAGCTGTGAGCGGGCGCCGGCACCCGGTGCGCGCAGCAGGCATCATCCTGCTCGTCATCTGGTCCATCGTTCCGATCTACTGGGCCGCCAAAGCCAGCCTGCAGACCGAGAACGACGCCCACGCCCGACCGGCGCAATACGTTCCCGTGCACCCCACGCTTGCCAACTTCAAAGCCCTGCTCGACCCGAACGGCAGCGTCGCCGCCGGCATCCGCCGTTCGATGCTCAACATCGTCGTCGAGTGCGGGATCGCCACCGTCGTCACCGTCCTGCTCGCGACCCTGGCCGCATATGCCTTCGCCCGCATGCACTTCCGGGGCCGCAACGTGCTGTTCTTCGCGGTGCTCGCCACCATGGCTTTCCCGCCCTACACCACCCTCATCCCGCTCTACCGGATCATGAGCACCTTCGGGCTGGTCAACACCTACACCGGCATCGTGCTGGTCTACGTCTCCGGCTTCCTGCCCCTGGCCACCTGGGTGCTGCACAACTACTTCGCGAGCCTGCCGATGACGATCGAGGAGGCCGGCCTCATCGACGGTGCCGGTCGGATGCAGGTGCTGTGGTACCTGCTGCTCCCGCTGGCCAGGCCTGGCATCATCTCCACCGCGCTGATCACCTTCCTGTTCGCCTGGGCCCAGTTCCTGTTCCCGCTGGTGCTCTCCAGTGACCTGTCCACCCAACCGCTGACCGTGGTCATCGCCGCGCTCCAGGGGCGGCATGTCGTGCCGTCGACCCTGCTGTCCGCCGCCGGCATCCTGGCGATCGCGGTGCCGGCCGTGCTGGCCATCAGCTTCAACCGCTACATCGTCAACGGCCTGTTGGCCGGTGGTGCCAAGTGAACCGACCACCGCGGAAGGCAGCCCTGTGCAGCAGAACTCCATCGTCCTAATCGGTGCGGGCAGCACCGTGTTCACCCCCGGCCTGATGACCGACCTGGCGAAGTCACCGGTCTTCTCCGGCTGGACCGTCCACCTGGTCGACCTCGACGCCGACGCCGCCGAGACGATGGGTCGGCTGGGTCGGCGGATCGCCGCCGAGCACGGCACCGAGCTGCATTTCGAGGCGCACACCGACCGGCGCGAGGCGCTCCCCGGGGCTCGATTCGTCACGACCACCATTGCGGTCGGCGCGGCCGGTGGCTGGTTGCTCGACATCGAGATCCCCGCGCGGCACGGCATCGCGCAGACGGTGGGGGACAGCGTCGGTCCCGGTGGGGTGCTCCGGGCCCTTCGCCATGTCCCCGAGCTCGTCGCCATCGCCCGGGACGTCGAGCAACTCGCCCCCCAGGCCCAGATGATCAACTACTCCAACCCGCTCACTGCGAATGTGCGCGCCATCACCGCTGCGACCTCGGTGAAGGCCGTCGGCCTGTGCCACGGCACGATGCACACCCTGTCCGCTCTGGCCGGTGACCTGGGTGTGCCGACAGCGGAGGTGCATGCGGTCTTCGCGGGGCTGAACCACCTGTGCTGGCTGCTCGACATCCGCCGCGGCGGGGAAGACCTCTACCCACGCCTGCGCGAACTTGTCACCGAGCGGGCCGGCGGCCGCGACGCGCCCTCGACCAGCAGGGAAGGGGTACACCTGGCGGTCTCGGCGGACCTGCTACGAACCTTCGGCCGCTACCCGGCGCCTGGTGACCGCCACGTGTCCGAGTTCTTCAGCTGGTACCTTCGCGGCGCCGACGGCGACGATCTGCCGTGGGGCCTGCAGGGAGGGCGCGACGACACGATGCGCTACATCAACGAGAAGGCTGACCTGTGGGAGCGCCTGCACGCCCAGGCCGACGGCAGTGCGCCGCTGGACAGCAGTAATCAGGAAGCCGAACGACTGATTGCCATCGCCACCGCCATTGTCACCGGCCACGACTCCGTCGAACTCGCCGTCAACCTCCCCAACGAGGGCAAGATCCCGAACCTGCCGGCCTCGGCGGTCGTCGAGATTCCCGCTGTGGTCGGCGCCGCCGGGATCACCGGGCTGGCCGTCGGCCCGCTGCCGCAGGCGATCGCCGCTGTGCTGTCCGCGCGGGCCCAGCAGCAGGAGCTCATCGTTCAGGCCGCCCTCACCGGCAGCAGGGCCCTCGCCGTTCAGGCGCTCGCTCTGGACCCGCTGGTGCAGGACACCGCGACCGCCACCGCGATCATCGACGAGGCGGTCCTGGCGCACGCGCCCGTCCTCGACCGCTTCGCCGGGCCGGCAGCAACTACCCGATGATGACGACACTGGGGCCTTCGCCCATCGATTTCGACGCCGTCGGTGCCGGGTGGACCGCCCGCGAGATTGCTCAGCAACCGGCCCTGTGGCGCGAGGTCGCGGCGGCGGTGGCCTCGTCCCGCGCCGAGACCGACGCGTTCCTGGGCCCGCTGCTGGGGCAGGCCGACCTGCGCATCGTGCTCACCGGCGCCGGAACGTCCGCTTTCGCCGGGGAAGTACTCGCCCCCTACCTTGCCCGCGAGAGTGGCCGGCGGGTGGAGGCCATCGCCACCACCGACCTGGTCTCCAATCCGCGCGAGCATTTCGCGGAGAACGTTCCCACGCTCCTGGTCTCCTTCGCCCGCTCGGGTGACAGTCCGGAAAGCGTGGCGGCCACCCGGCTCGCCGACGGGTGCCTGCCGCGATGCCACCATCTGGTGCTCACCTGCAACAGCCGAGGCAACCTTCACCGCGAACACATCGGTGCTCCACGCTCGCTCGTCCGGGTGATGCCACCCGCCGCCAACGACCGCGGCTTCGCCATGACTTCGAGCTACTCGTGCATGTTGCTCACCGCTCTGCTCATCCTCGGTTCGGACCCGGGTACGGCACCCGGTTCGGATCTGGGTTCGGATCCATTGGCGAATGAACGGGCGGATCACGGTGCCGAGCTGGCCCAGCGGCTGGCCGTGGCGGCAGAAGGCCTGCTGGCCAACAGGTCCGCCGGGATCCGGGCCGTGGCCGAGCGCGGATACCGACGAATCGTCTACCTGGGCAGCGGTGCGCTGAAGGGTGTGGCGCGGGAGTCTGCCCTGAAGATGCTCGAACTCTCTGCCGGCACCGTCGCGACCTGGTACGACTCGTCCCTGGGGTTCCGGCACGGTCCTAAGTCCATTCTCGACGATGCGACGCTCGTCGTCGCCTACATCTCCACCGACCCCTACACCCGCCGGTACGACCTGGACATGGTGACCGAGCTGCGAGCGAGCATGGCACCCGAATCCGTCATTGCCGTCACGGCGAACCCGAACGATCCCGACCTCGGCCGGGACAGCGAAAACGCCTGGCTGGTCGAAGGCATCGCCGATCTTGACGACGCGGTGGTTTCGTTGCCGTTCGTGATGTGCGCGCAGCTGCTGGCGCTGCACACCTCGATAGCGCTCGGCCGCACCCCGGACAATCCCTTCCCCGGCCGGGAGGTCAACCGGGTGGTCCAGGGTGTCACGATCCACCCCCTCGAAGGCCCGGGGTAGCGGGGGGCCAGCGGTGTTCCTCGGTGTCGACGGCGGCGGAACGAAGACCGCGTTCTGCCTGCTTCGCCGCGACGGCGTGATCGCTGGATCGGCCCTGGGGCCGAGCACGTACGCCAATTCCGAGCACCTGCTCGGAGCGGTCCTTCGTGGAGGAGTCTCGGCGGTCTGCATCCAGGCGGGCATCGCCCCGGCCGACCTCGACTACGCCTTCTTCGGGCTCCCCGGTTACGGAGAGGTCAAAGCGGCCGTGCCGATGCTCGACCGGGTGCCGCTGGAAGTACTGCAGCACAACCGCTATACCTGCGACAACGACATGGTCTGCGGCTGGGCGGGCTCGCTGGGCACCGGGGACGGGGTCAATGTCATCAGCGGCACCGGGTCGATGGCCTACGGCGCGCACGCTGACCGGCGCGCCAGAGCCGGCGGCTGGGGTGAGACTTTCGGCGACGAAGGATCGGGCCACTGGATCGCCATCCGGGGCCTCGCCGCCTTCTCCCGGATGAGCGATGGCCGGACACCCCGGGGGCCCCTGTACCACCTGCTGCGCGAGCACCTCCGGGTCGTCGACGACTTCGACGTGATCGATGTCGTCGTCAACCAGTGGGGGGGCCGGCGCCGCGACATCGCCACCCTGGCGATCGTGGTCGTCGACGCCGCAGCGCAGGCAGACACCTGCGCCGAACACATCCTCACCGACGCGGCGGCCGAACTTGCCCTCGTCGCGGACGCCTGCCGGCGCCAATTGGACGTCCCCCCGGGCGAAACCTTCTCGGTCTCCTACTCCGGGGGAGTCTTTTCGGCCGACGTGGTCCGCCATGCTTTTATCAGCCGGCTTCACGAGCGCGGCGGCTATGACCCGCGTGCACCGCTCTACCCGCCCGTCGTGGGCGCGGCGCTCTACGCGGCCAAACTGGCCGGTACCCCGCTGGCCGCCGATTCGATCGCGCGCCTGCGGTCGACGACGTATCCGGCGGGTGCCCTCGCACCGATGCCACCCCGGGGACCGTCATCGGGGTGATTCGGACCTGACCGCTTCGAGCAGACCCTGGTAGTCCTGCCCGCACGGGCCGCAGTCGGCCAGGTGGGCGGCCACTCCGTCGTAGCGGCGCTGCGCCGCGCCTGCTCCATGGTCGAGCACCGCTTCGACGTACAGGTGCAGGACGGCCATCGCTTCGGCGCACCCGACGTCGCGTGGATCGGTGAGCAAAAACCGATCGATCGACGGGAACCCGGTCATGACTGCCCCGCATCGGCCTGCTGGATAGGTTCGAGATGCCCGCCGGCGACGAGCGACGCCCGTAGTTTGCGCCGGGCGTCGAACATCACCTTATAGATGGCATTGCGATTGGTTCCCAACTGAGCGGCGAGCGCATCCAGTGGGACACCGTCGACGGTGATCGCGATGAACACCTCACGCTGGCGCACGGTCAGTGCCTGGTGCACGGCTTCCCGCAACGCCTGGACCAGCTCACGCCACTGGCTTTCATTGGCCGGATCAAGCCCGAACCGGTCCGGGAGGCGATTCCAGTCCTCGGGTTCCAACGGCACCGACGGATTCCGCCAGATATGCCTGCCAATCTTGTTCGACACCTCCAGAATGACGAATTTGTAGGCCCAGGTGGTAAATCTGCTGTCGCCACGAAATTGGCCGAGTTTGCTGACGATTCCCATCAAGGCGTCCGCAGCAGCCTGGTGAGAGATGTCGTCGAGTTCCGGACCGACCAGCCGCAAATGGGAGCTGCGTCGGCCGACCTCGGTGCGCGCGATCCGCAGCAGCAGTTGGTGAAGCCTGGTCAGCGCCTCCTCACGTCCCTCCCCGGACGTCTGGAGTTCCCGGATCCACTGTGCGGAGGGTCCGTCAAGATCGCGGATGTTGACCGCGCGACCGGTCGATGCCTTATCGGGGGCCATAATTCAAACCCTAACCGCGCCCGGCGGCCGGCCCGGGGCACCCTTCACCCTGCTCTCCCGTCCGCCGAATGGGTCGAACAGGTCGAGCCAGGCTCCGAGTCCCGGGCCAGCCGCTGATGATCCGCTGCTCCGGGCTCCGCGACACCGGTCGGTGCGGGTATCTTCGGCCCTCCCGGTGATGATGCCTATCGCTTTCCCCGCCCGTCTGCGGTAAGCAATTTGTAAGAACCGTCCGGCCGCCGGACGGGGGTGATGGTCAGATCTGCCGGGGCCA
>JBBRDH010000176.1:0-10636 GCA_038204125.1 Mycobacteriales bacterium | reverse complement strand
TTCGCCCGGGACGACGTGCCGATGGACGTGCAACTGTTGGTCGTCCCGAACTGCTCCCACGAGCAGGAAGCCCGGGTTGTGCTCCGCCGGGCTCTGGCCGACGCCGTAGTTGGCGACCTGCCGATCCACGACGTCAGCACGACGTGACTGCGGCCCATGGTCACTCCGCAGTCGGGGTCAGTTCCCGGCTGAGCCGTTGCCGCTGCTGCTGTCCGCGGTGCACCAGGGCCTGACCGGCAGGGTCTCGAAGATCACCGTGCTGGTCGCGCTGGGTACCCATGCCGCCATGAACGAGCAGCAGTTGGCCGCCCATCTGGGTTATGCGGACGGGGAATTGGCCGCGACCTACCCCGGCCTGACAGTGATCAACCACGAATGGTGGAACCCGGACACCTTTGTCTCGCTCGGCTCGATCAGCGCCGAACGGATCGAGAAACTCTCCGAAGGCCGGCTGCGGCAGAGCGTGGAGGTGGTGTTGAACCGGGCCGTGGTGGAGCACGACGTGGCGCTGGTGGTCGGTCCCGTCTTCCCCCACGAAGTGGTCGGGTTTTCCGGCGGTAACAAATACTTCTTCCCGGGTGTGGCCGGACCGCAGGTCATCGACTTCTCGCACTGGTTGGGTGCGTTGATCAGCAGCGCCAAAATCATCGGGACCCGCGGGATCACCCCGGTGCGGGCGTTGATCAACAAAGCGGCCGCGCTCATCCCTAGCACGCGCCTCGCGCTGTGCCTGGTCGCCAAATCGGGCACGCATGACCTTCATGCCGCCTCCTTCGGCTCGCCGGAAGCGGCCTGGGCGGCGTGCGCCGACGTCTCCGCCCAGACGCATATCCGCTATCTCGACGCCCCGGTACGGCGGGTGCTGTCCATCATCCCGACCAAATACGACGACATGTGGACCGGCGCCAAGGGTTTCTACAAGGTCGAGCCGGTCGTCGCCGACGGCGGCCAGGTGATCATCTACGCCCCGCACATCACCGAGATCTCGGTGATGCACCCGAGCATCCAAGAGATCGGCTATCACTGCCGCGACTACTTCCTGGGCCAGTGGGACACCTTCAAAGATCGCCACTGGGGCGATTTGGCCCACTCGACGCACCTGCGCGGCGCCGGCACCTGGGATCCGATCAACGGCGAGCGGGACCGGGTCACCGTCACCCTGGCCACCGGGATCCCCGAAGAGGTGGTCAGGGCCGCCAACCTCGATTACCTGGACCCGGCGAAGGTCGACCGGGCCGCCTATGAGGCAGACCCGGAGACTCTGGTCATTCCTCAGGCCGGGGAAGTGCTGTTCCGACTGCGCTGACCGTCGACCCGCGCAGGATGATTCAGGTGTACATCTCCGCCTTCGAGACCCGGGATTACGCCAAACAATGCGACGACTAATAGACCTGACTGCTGCCGGGGGTGGGCGGATCAGGGGTCCCGACCCAGCTGAGCAGCTGATACATGAATTTCACGTAGAGGTCGCCGACCTCCCGTGCGGGTGCACCGGGCGTCTGCTGGCTGGACCGCCCGTCTCCCCAATCAATCAGCGGACCAACCCAATGTGGCGCCACATCTGTGGTGAACGCCGCCGTCCGGCCGGCACCGTGCCGGCCGACTGCAAGAAGAACATCGGATCGAGATTCGGTGAAGGCAAATCGGCCATTTTCCAACTGGACTTCGAACTGTTGGCATTCGAGCAGTACCGTCGCGTCCGCGCGGGCTTTGACCCGGTTGAATCCACCAATTGCCGGTGGTCTGCTCGCCCACGGCAAACCGTAGGTGGCTGGGTGAGGCTGCATGCAACGGACGGCCGTGGCCTGATCGCAATTGACTCGATCGTCAGCCGCGCTGATTTCGACGGGTAACAGATCCCCGACTGGTGTTCCGTCCCAAAACCCGTCGCGGCCACGGAATGAGGTCCAGCCCCCGATCATCAGCAGCCCGGCGCCCCCGCGGACAATGCGCTCGATCGCCAACTCGCACTCGGGATTCAGACGACGCGCCGGGTAGTCGCTGAAGATGAGGAGCTGCACATTGTCGCCCAGTCGATCTGGATCGAGATCTCGGTCGTCGGGCACATGCTCGAACCGCCAGCCCCACGAAGTCATCATGCCGCCGAGATAGCCGGCTGCGCTGGATATGTCGCCGTCCCCGCAGTACAGCACGCCTCGCTCCCGGTCAGCGATACCGCCCATTGGATTCACCAGTTCTCCACCAGTTTCGGTGCTGCCCCTGGACAGCACAGTGGAGGCTACCCCCGAGTTCGGGGATGCGACTCCCCTCTCCAGCCCATCCGGCACCCGCAGGTGACGCCCATCGCCGCCCCGATGCGGCTATTCGCTGGTACCCCTTCGATCGACCCCCACCGACCACCGACCGTTATCAACTCGTGTCCGCGCATACGATTGCGCAATCGTATGCGACGGTGTCAGACTTTCCTCCACATCCCGGAACCGCTTTGGTGCGGTGCTCAGCGAAGAGGACGTCACAGTGGACGAGCGATCAGCGCCTTCGGTGCGTGAAGTAGGAGCCGCCCCGTCGGCGGCGGGCTCCGTCGCCCAGATGGAGGAGCATCACACCCTGCCGGCGGTTGAGCTGGTGGGAATCTCGAAGATCTTCGGCTCGACCATCGCTGCGCAGGACGTGTCGTTCGCCCTGTACCCGGGTGAGGTTCTGGCCCTGGTCGGGGAGAACGGCGCCGGCAAAAGCACTCTGGTCAAAACAGTGGGCGGCGTGCACCATCCCGATGAGGGCTACCTCAACATTGCCGGCGGGCGGGTGGAGCTGCACAGTCCGCTCGATGCCCACCATCGGGGCATCGCGGTGGTTCATCAACATCCCGGGCTGTTCCCTGATCTGTCGATTGCCGAGAACGTCTTCGCCGGGCAGCCGTTGCGGATGACGGGCGGCCTGCTCGACCACGGCAGGATGCGCAAGGACGCACAGCGATGGATCGACATGCTCGGGTTGCACCGCAGTTCGGCGGCGTTGGTCTCGACGTTACGGACGTCGGAACAGCAGATGGTGGAGATCGCCCGGGCTCTGGCTGCCGACGCCAAGGTACTCATCCTGGACGAGCCGACCGCAGCGTTGACCACCACCGAGGTCGACAACCTTTTCGCGGTCATCGACGACCTGCGTACCCGGGGTGTGGCGATGATGTTCGTCGGACACCGGCTGGAGGAGATCTTCACCATTTCCGATCGGATCGCAATCCTGCGTGACGGCAAGTTGATCGACACCCAGACCACCAAAGAGACCACCGAACGGGAAACGGTGCGGCTGATGGTCGGCCGGCCGCTGGACGACCTGTATCCGGCGCACGAAGCGGTCATCGGCGACCCGGTGCTCACCGTCGCCGGGCTCGGCATTTCCGGTTCGTTCCAGGACATCTCACTCACCATCCGGGAAGGGGAAGTGGTGGGCCTGGCCGGCCTGGTCGGCAGCGGCCGCACCGAGGTGGCCCGGGTGATCTTCGGCATCGACAAACCTGACAGCGGGACCATCGAGCTGAACGGTAAACAGGTCCGGATCCGCTCCGCCGCCGATGCGATGGCCAGGGGCATCGCCTATGTTTCGGAGGACAGGCGCGGGCAGAGCGTGATCGAAGAATTCGCCATCCTGGACAACGCGACCCTGCCAGTGATCACCCAGGCCACCCGGTTCGGGATGCTCATTCGCCGGCTGGAGCTGGCGCTGGTGCAGGGCTCCCTGGGTCGGATGAAACTGAAGTTCGCCAACTACGACCAGCCGGTGGGCACGCTGTCCGGCGGCAACCAACAAAAGGTTGTGCTGGCCAAATGGTTGGCGACCAACCCACGGCTGCTCATCCTGGACGAACCCACCCAGGGTATTGACATCCAGGCCAAGGCCGAGGTGCACCGGATCATCGCCGAACTGTCCCGGCAGGGGCTGGCCATCTTGTTGATCTCCTCCGACATGCCCGAGCTGATCGGCGCCGCCGACCGGATCATGGTCATGCGGCAGGGCGCCATCGTCGCCGAGTTCGACCGGGAGGGCGCGAACCAGTTCGACATCGGTCTGGCTGCGACCGGGGTCATGGCCCAGGCGGCTGCCATCGAGGAGGTCGAAGCTCAGAGCCCGGACATCGAGCGCGGGCAGCAGGCCGGCCGGGTGGAGGCGCGCGTGACCGCCCAGCCTCGACGGCCGGTGGCCGACTGGTTCCACCGGGTCCGTAGCCGACGGGAGTTCGGCCTGCTCCTGGCATTACTGGTGATCGTCATACCGCTGGCCATCATCAATCCGCGGTTCCTGGATTCGTCGAATCTGGTGGACCTGATCCTGGTGGAGTGCTCACTGATCGGCATTGTGGCCATCGGCGAAATGCTGGTCATGCTGACCAGACAAATCGACCTTTCGGTGGGTTCCACCATCGGGTTGACGGCGTATATCTCGGCGTCCACGATGGCCGCCCACCCGGGCCTGCCGGTGGTGGCGGGGGTGCTGATCGCCTGCGGGGTCGGCGTCGTGTGTGGGCTGATCAACGGTCTGGTGGTGGCCTACGGGGGGGTGCCTTCGATCGTGGTCACCCTGGGCACCCTGGCGATCTACCGCGGTGTCGACTCGATCTTGTCCTCCGGCAAGCAGGTCGGCGCCAGTGATGTTCCCCCGGGCTGGCTGAACCTCACCGCCTCCAAACCCTTGGGCCTCTCTATCTTGATCTGGATCGGTCTCGTGCTGTTCCTGCTGGCCGGCGCATTCCTCCGATGGACCTCGTTCGGCCGCGAAATCTACGCCAGCGGATCCAATCCCGACGGTGCGACCCTGATCGGCATACCGTCGAAGCGGCGGGTCCTGGCCGCCTTTATCGCCTCCGGCCTGCTGGCCGGGCTCGCCGGGGCGCTGTGGGCCTCGCACTACACGATCGTGGACGGCCAACTGGCGGTCGGGGTCGAATTGACCATCATCGCCTCCGTGGTCGTCGGTGGGGTGTCCCTGCGCGGCGGATCAGGCACGGTGCTCGGCGTTGCGCTGGGCACCTTCGCGCTGCTGGTCATCGGCAACGCCCTGTCCCTCGCCAAGGTCAACGACCAGTACCTGCAGGCCATCTACGGCGCAGCGATCCTGCTGGCCATCACCGTCGACCTCGTCATCTCACGCCGCGCCGGCCGAGCTGCCAGAAAGGCACTCACGTCATGATCGCCGCCATTCGCACCCGATTGGCCAGTTGGGAATGGATCCTGGCGATCCTGACAATCCTGACCATCGCCGGTTCCGCCGTCTTCAACGAAAATTTCTGGACCGCGTTCAACATCCAGACCTCGATTTCCACCATGGCCGAGAAGTCACTGATGGTGCTGCCATTGGCGCTTTTGATCATCGTTCGGGAGATCGACATCTCGGTGGCCAGTATCGCCGGGCTGTGCGCCGTCACGTCAGGCCTGGTCTTGAACAGTGGCGGCCCGATTCCCGTGGCGGTCGTGGTCGCCGTGCTCACCGGGGCGGTGTGCGGCGCCATCAACGGCTTTTTCGTCGCCGTGCTCGGGCTACCTGCCCTGCTTGTCACCCTCGGTACCCTGGCGTTGTTCCGGGGCCTGGGCTACGTCCTGCTCGGGGGGACCCCGCTGTCCAACATTCCGGCGTCGTTGATTGCTTTCGGCAATGACCCCATTCCGGGAACCTTCATCCCGCTGGACATCATCCCGTTCCTCGTATTGGCTCCGTTTTTTGCGGTCGCCCTGCACCGCATGGTGGTCGGCCGCCGCATCTATGCCATCGGAGCCGGCCCGGACACCGCGAAGTACTCAGGGGTCAAGAGTATGAAGATCAAGTTCCTGCTCTTCCTGATCGGCGGGATGGTCTGCTCTATCGCCGGGGTCATCAACATCGGGAAAAATTCGTCGGCCACCCCGGATGCCGCGTTCGGATTCGAACTCGACGCCATCACCATTGTCTTCCTTGGCGGCGTGTCCAGCCTTGGCGGCCGGGGCCGAATGTCGGGAGTGTACTGGGCGCTGCTACTGATCATGACGCTGCGCAGCGTGTTGCAGTTGGAATCCGCCGGTGGCTACACCCAGAACACCGCGGTCGGTCTGCTGCTGATCCTCTCGCTGCTGCTCACCAACATCGTCCGGCGCACCTCGACGGCTCTTGCGCTCCGCAAAGCCAAAGCTGCCCGCATGGAAGTCATGCACTCGGCCGTACCCGAACTCGAGGGGGCCGGCACCACCTAAATGCGCCGGCCCAGAACCCACGGCACTTCCGCCCGGCCGCGGAGCCACTGACGCCTGACTCAAACGACCCACATCCCGCTTCACGCCAACCCGTTCGACTGCACCCGGCGCCGCCGGGTCACTCAAAGGAGAGACACGAATGAAACGCACCAAAATCACCAGCCTGGTCGCGGCCTGCGTCGTGACCGCCCTGGCCCTGACCGGCTGCGTCAAATCCAGCAGCAGCACCCCCACCTCAGCGGCCCCGGCCGCCGGGGGAACCTCCGCCGCCGCGGCTGGTAGCTCCGCACCCGCAGGCACCAACTGCGCCACCGGAGCGGTCAAGGTCGGCTACATCCCCAAGCTCGGTACCGACCCGTACATGACCACCGTCCGCGACGGTGCCATGGACGCGGCCAAGGAACTCGGCGGATCGGTCATCTACACCGAACCGTCGGAGGCCACCGGCGCCGCCCAGATCCCGTTCGTCAACCAGCTCATCAGCCAGGGAGTGGGCGCAATCGCCATCTCCGGCTCCGACCTCAATGGCGCGGCCGCCGTGCTCAAAGCAGCCAAGGCCAAAGGCATCAAAGTCATCTCGTTCGACTCCGACGTCGCACCCGATGCCCGTTCGCTGTTCATCAACCAAGCGGACACCGCCGAGCTGGGCACCAAAATGCTCGATTCGATGGCCGGCCTGATCGGCAACGCAGGCGAGTTTGCGATCCTGTCCTCGACTCAGACAGCGGTCAACCAGAACGCATGGATCGCAAGCATGAAGGCCCGTCTGGCCAGCGACCCGAAGCTGTCGAAGATGAAACTGGTCACGGTCGCCTACGGCCAGGAGAAGGCCGACGTCAATGCTCAGAAGGCCAAGGAACTGGTTTCCACCTACCCGAACCTCAAAGGCATCATCGTGCCCGCCGGGATCGGTCTGCCCGCCGCCGCAGCGGCTCTCACCCAATCCGGCGACCTCGGCAAGGTCAAGATCACCGGGCTCGCACCGGCGTCGATCATCAGCAAGTACATCAAGACCGGCAACGTCCAGGACATCTGGTGGAACGTCACCGACCTGGGCTACCTGTCCTACTACGCCGCGCAGGCCCTGGCCCAGTGCAAGGTGACCACCACCGCGGGTTCAAAGCTCACCGCCGGCCGGCTGAAGGACTTCACCATCGGCAAGAACGGCGAAATCATCCTCGGCCCGTCCACGATCGTCACCCCGGCCAACGTCACCCAGTTCAAGTTCTGACCCTCAGCCCCTTACCGGTGCGGTCCGCTCGACACCGTCGGGCGGGTCGCACCCCTTTGCCGGGGCGCCCGTGGATCTCGAACCTGGCTGCGGCCGGCCGCAGACCGCGCCCCTGGTGGCCAACCGCCGACTTGGACCCACATCGCCCGGCCGACGCCTATCAGATAAGAGAATTTGGGAAAAAGGGGTGAACAGCGTGGTCACTATGCGCGATGTCGCAGACGCTGCAGGGGTGTCGCAGTCGACCGTGTCGCACGTGATCAACGGAACTCGCTCCATACAAGCAGACACCGAAAGAGCCGTCCGCGAAGCAATCGATCAACTCGGCTATGTCAACGACGGCATCGCCCGATCGCTGCGGACCGGCACCAGCCATACCATCGGGCTGGCAATGTCGGCAATCTCCAACCCCTACTTCGGTGATGTCGTTCACCCCATCGAAGAACTGCTGTCCAACCGCGGTTACTCGCTTCTACTCACCGACACACATGACGACCCGGCCCGGGAACTACGCGCCGTCGCCGACCTGCTCGTGAACCGCCCGGCGGGCATGATCATCGCACCGTCGGGCGAACCACAAGCCGCATTCAAAGCGATCGCTGCCCGAAAAATTCCCATGGTCAGCATCGACCGGATGAGCGACGGATTCGACTCTGTCGGCGTCGAGAACGTGCAGCCGACCGCGGATCTGGTCACTCACCTCGCCGAACTCGGGCACACCCGAATCGCCATGGTCGAAGGCCGACCCGGACTCACCACCACCGAAGAACGGCTTGACGGCTATCGCCTGGGTCTGAGGGCATCCGGCGTGCGCTACCGCGCGGATCTGCTTATCCCCGGGGAATCTAAAGGCCCTGCCGCGTACACCGCGGTGACAGCCGCTTTCCACAAAAAGAACCCGCCGTCAGCGTTGGTCATCGGCAACAACCAGATGACCATCGGCACCGTCCGGGCATTGAGGGACCTGAAGCTAAAAATCCCGCAGGACATCGCCATAGTGGGATTCGACGACTTCGAATGGAGCGACCTGTTCAGCCCACGACTCACCACCGTCGCCCAGCCTGTGGACGAGATGGCCCGCGTCGCTGTCGCCATGTTGTTCGACCGCATGAATGAACCAGACCGAACATTCCGCCACATTCGCCAAACCCCCCAGTTCATCCACCGCGACTCCTGCGGGTGCTAGGTACGCCCCTAAGGCAATCCCACGACTGAGCCGCGGACCTCCGTCGCGGCCTCCGCGGCGAGCGATGGGGCCCGCACCGGACTTCCCAACACAAGTGTCGTGGCGGTGCTCCTGGATCGAGAATCAACAAGGCCCCCCGCATCGGTCTCGAATTGGTCACGGGTACAGACTGGATGCCGCACACCGACTCTCCAGTCGGGAAAGTCGGGCATGTGCGAACCGGGAGGTCAGCTATGGCAGGCAACAAAGCCGTTGCGTACATCGAGGCCGGCAAGGTCGAGGTGCAGAGCATCGACTACCCGAAGCTGGAACTGCTCGACGGGCCGGGCGTCAACCCGGCCAACGTCGGCCGCAAGCTCAACCACGGCGTCATCCTCAAGGTGGTCACCACCAACATCTGCGGCAGCGACCAGCACATGGTGCGCGGCCGGACCACGGCTCCGCCGAATCTGGTGCTGGGACACGAGATCCTCGGCGAGGTCGTCGAGGCCGGCCCGGACGTGGAGTTCATCAAGGTCGGTGACCTGTGCTCGGTGCCGTTCAACATTGCCTGCGGTCGCTGCCGCAACTGCAAGGAGGGCAAGACCGGCATCTGCCTGAATGTGAACCCGGCCCGGCCGGGTGCTGCCTATGGCTACGTCGACATGGGCGGCTGGGTCGGGGGGCAGGCCGAGTACGTGACGGTGCCCTACGCCGACTGGAACTTGCTGCGGTTCCCGGACAAGGACCAGGCGATGGAGAAGATCCTGGACCTGACGATGCTCTCCGACATCTTCCCGACGGGTTTCCATGGTGCGGTGACCGCCGGAGTGAAGCCAGGCTCGACCGTGTACATCGCCGGTGCCGGGCCGGTCGGTCTGGCAGCAGCGGCGGGTGCGCAGTTGCTCGGCGCGTCGGTGGTGATCGTCGCGGACCTGAACCCGGAACGGCTGGCGCAGGCCAGAAGTTTCGGCTGCGAGACGGTGGATGTGTCCAAAGGTTCTCCGCAGGACCAGCTCGAGCAGATCCTCGGCGTGCCCGAGGTCGACGCGGCAGTGGATGCGGTCGGATTCGAGGCTCGCGGGCACGGCTCGGACTCTGGTCAAGAGGCGCCGGCGACCGTGTTGAACTCGCTGATGGACGTCACCGCCGCCGGCGGCGCCATCGGGATCCCCGGGTTGTACGTGACCGGCGATCCGGGCGGGATCGACGAGGCCGCGAAGGTCGGTGCGCTGTCGCTGAGCCTGGGCACCGGCTGGGCGAAGTCGATCTCGTTCACCACCGGTCAGTGCCCGGTGATGCGCTATAACTTCGGCCTGATGAAGGCGATCCTGAACGACAAGGTCCAGATCGCGAAAGCGGTCAACGCCACGGTGATCTCGCTGGACGACGCGCCGCAGGGTTACGCCGATTTCGCCAAGGGTGCGGCCAAGAAGTACGTGATCGACCCGCACGGGATGGTCGCCTGAGCCATGGTGTGGCGCAGCAGCCCCCGCCCCGCGCTGCTGCGCCGCACCGATCCGGGAATTACACGTGGGCACCACTGTGAAGCAATCGGGGTGGGCAAGTCCGAAGCGCCCGGCGAGGCTCGAACCTGCTACCCACGGGTCTCTGTGGCCAGGTCGATCCGATTCAACCGGTGCCGTCAGGGGGCCTGTCACTGGTTCCTGGATCGGGACTTGCGGGACCCGGCAGGCGAGATCGAGCCGGCTATTCAGACCTCGTCGCCGGTAATTGGTTGCCGGTGCCTTGCGGGTGCGGATTGCTGATTTGACACGGGCTGGCTGCGGGCCGGTGGACCAGCGGATGGTCGATGATCACCCGCTTGACCGCTCCTTCAGTGATGACCCTGATGGCGGTGTAATTTTTGAATATCAAGCTGTTCCTCAGCATGTGGTGCCGACGTTTGCATTAGGAGTTGCGGTGCATTCGGGTCTGGGGAAATCACAGTTGCCCGAACGTCGCCCCGATGTCGTTGACCATCAGTCGGGTTGTTCCAGCAGCGCGAAGTGCCCACCTTGGGCGACCTGATTGAACAGGATCCCGTTGGTGTAGCGA
>JBBRDH010000175.1:0-10903 GCA_038204125.1 Mycobacteriales bacterium | reverse complement strand
ACCCCTCGGCGGTGCTTTGAGGATACTCAGGCGGCGCAAGGGAACCCACATGCCCATGCCACGCTCGGCTCCGCGCAACACTGTCGATTCGACCCGAACCAGGGAGCACGCGATGGACGATCAGCTCGAGCACATCTATCGCGAATACATTGCCGCACTCAACGCCAGGCGCTTTGGGGATCTCGACCATTTCGTCGGCGACCGGCTGACCTACAACGGCGAGGACTGGACGCGCGCCGCATACAGGTCTCTGCTGGAAAGCGATGCGCAACGTATCCCGGACCTGCAGTACAGGATCCAGCTGCTCGTCGTCGCCTCGGACCAGGTCGCCTGCCGGCTGTGGTTCGACTGCTCACCCCAGCAGGAGTTTCTCGGCATGGATGCGCGTGGTCGCCGTGTGTCGTTCGCGGAACACGTGTTCTACCGCTTCCGCGCCAATCGGATCGCACAGGTGTGGTCCCTGATAGACGCGGAGGGCATAAGGCGGCAGCTGTCCGAACCTGGTACGCAATGAATGTGCCAGCGGAGAACTACTGTCCCAACCCGTGCCGTTGCCTGCCATTTGCCACGGACTGCGTCACCCGTGCACCCCGATCACCTGGCCCCCCGGGCCCACTGCCCGGCCGGTTCGACGGCGGCCCGCCGACTGGCGATCTCCGCGGCCCGTCGCGCCGGGGTCCGTCGCGGCCGCATGGTGCCGAACAGCAGACCCCCGCTCGGCGCCCACGAGGTGTCCGGCGACCCGCCTGGCGGTCGGCGACGACGCGTTCGACACTGCCGAACAGAAAGTGTTGTCCGTGGTGACGTGGGTCGCTACGGTTCGCTACGGTGCCCCAAGCCGTGCAGCTCTGCCCGGCGGGCGCATTCTCATGTGTGCAGACCCGGAATACCCGAAGACCTAGGAGAGCTAGCAGATGTCATTGTTGACGACGGCTCTGAGCCCGGACAGCCGCCAGGCCGCCCTGGAACAGCTGGCAACCCATCAATTCGACGTGCTGGTGATCGGCGGCGGGGTGGTCGGTACCGGCGCCGCGCTGGACGCGGCCAGCAGGGGCCTGTCGGTCGCCCTGGTGGAGGCCAGAGACCTGGCTGCCGGCACCTCGAGCAGATCGTCGAAACTCGTGCATGGCGGTCTCCGGTATCTCAAGCAGCTGAATTTTTCGCTGGTTTTCGAGGCCCTCCGCGAGCGGAAGCTGATCCTTGCGACCCTCTGCCCGCACCTGGCGAAACCGGTCAGGTTCATCTATCCACTGGAGAAATTCGGCTGGGACCGGGCGTACGTCGGCGCGGGGGTGGGCGTCTACGACGTGCTGGGCGCCGGCCGCGGAGTACCCAGCCACCTCAAGCACCTGTCGAAAACCACCACCCTGCAATCGTTTCGCAGTGGCAAAAAGGGAGCCATCAAGGGCGGCATCGCCTTCTACGAGGGCCAGCTCGACGATGCCAGACACACCATGATGATCGCCAGGACCGCAGCGGCCTACGGCACGACGCTGGCCACCAGCGCGAGGGTCACCGGATTCATCCGTGAGGGCGACCGGGTGGTCGGGGCCACGGTGAAGGATCTGGAGGGCGGCGCCGAGATTGCGGTGCGCGCCAAGACCACGATCAACGCGGCCGGCGTGTGGACCGACGAGATCCAGCACATGATCGGCGGCAAGGGACAGTTCAAGGTCACCGCGTCCAAGGGCGTACATGTGATCATCCCCAGGGACCGCATCGATTCCGACACGGGATTGATCACCGAGACCGAGAAGAGTCTGCTCTTCATCATCCCGTGCCCGTGGAGCGACGACTTCTGGATCATCGGTACCACTGACACGCCATGGGATCTCGACCTCGCGCATCCCGCCGCCAGCCGGTCCGACATCGACTACATCCTCGACGAGGCGAACCGCCTCCTGGAGAAGCCGCTCACCCGGGAGGATGTGGTCGGTGTCTACGCTGGGCTGCGGCCATTGCTCGCCGGAGAGGAGGACCAGACCAGCAAGCTCTCCCGGGAACACGCAGTCGTATCCCCGGTTCCGGGTCTGGTGATCGTTGCCGGCGGCAAGTACACGACTTACCGGGTGATGGCCGAGGATGCCGTCGACAAGGCCGTCGAGCAGTTGCCCGGCAAGATCGGCAAGTCGATCACCGACCGGGTGCCCCTGATCGGTGCCGACGGCTACCAGGCGCTGGCCAACAACCAGGGCAAACTGGCCGCCGAGGTGAACCTGGACGAACCGAGGGTCAAACACCTGCTCGGCAGGTACGGCAGCCTGATCAAGGAAGTGGCCGCGTTGATCGCGGACCGCCCCGAACTCGGCGAGCCGCTGGCCAGCGCCCCGAAGTATTTGAAAGTCGAGGCCATGTACGCGGTCTCGCATGAAGGCGCGCTGCACCTGGACGACATCCTGGCCCGCCGGACCCGAATCTCAGTGGACACCTGGGACCGCGGTGATGGCGCGGCGCAGGAGGTCGCCGATCTGGTAGCCCCGTTGCTCGGCTGGGACGGGGCCGCCATTGCCAACGAGGTCGACCACTACCGGGCGCGGGTCAAGGCCGAGATCGAGTCGCAGCAGATGCCCGACGACCGCACCGCCGACGCTGCCAGGATGGGCGCGATCGAAGTCAGGGTCGGCGCCGAGAGCCCCGGCGAGCGCGGCAGCGCAACACGCGCGGCGGAGGAGGCCGGTCAGGGCAAAGAAGCCCAGGGATTGTGAGGAGCGATTCGAATACATCGGGCGGCCGGGCGCCGCCGTTCCGTCCTGTCCTCCCGGAATTTCTGCACCACGGATCTACCGGGCGCATCTGCGCCTTCATTCCGCTTCATTCTCGCCGGCAATGGCGTCGGCACTGAAAAAAGGAGGACTCGTTTGAGTACTGTCGGCTTTATCCACGCTGCGGCCGCAGCGCCGCCCCCGGTCAGCATGGGTCACATCTTTCTGTACGAGACGCTGGGGACGGCGCTGCTGCTCCTGCTCGGTACGGGCGTCGTGGCAACTGCCATCCTCAAGGGCAGCAAGGGTGAGAACGGCGGGTGGCTGCTGATCAACTTCGGCTGGGGCCTCGGCGTTTTCGTCGGTGTGTATGTCGCTTTCCCGACCGGCGGCCATCTGAATCCGGCGGTGACCGTCTCCCAGTGGATGATGGGGAACATCTCCGCCTCCCAGGCTTTCGCTTATTTCGGAGGAGAATTCCTCGGCGCATTCATCGGCGCCGTTCTCTGCTGGGTGGCATTCCGCGATCACTTCGACGCCGAAGCCGATCCAGGAAAGAAATTGGGCGTCTTCTCCACCGGCCCGGCCATCCGCAATCCACTGTGGAACACCCTCACCGAAATCATCGCCACCTTCGTGCTGATCTTCTGGGTGCTGATCGCCGGCGGCACGCCGACGGCCGTCGGGCCGCTCGCCGTCGCACTGGTGGTCGTCGGGATCGGTGCCTCGCTCGGCGGGCCGACCGGCTATGCCATCAACCCGGCCCGTGACCTCGGGCCCCGCATCGCCCACGCCCTGCTCCCGATCAAGGGCAAGGGTTCCTCCGACTGGAGCTACTCCTGGATCCCTGTCGTCGGACCCCTGATCGGCGCGGTGATTGCAACGTTGGTGTTCAAGGCCACCGATGCCGGCGACCTGATGAAAGCGGTCGCCGCGAGCGTCAAGTAGGCGATCTACCGGTGATTCACCGGGCCCGTTCCACGTACATTCCGATGCCGCAATGACGAAGGGATCCGAAGATTCAGATGAGCGAAAAGTACATCGCAGCAATCGATCAGGGCACCACCTCCACCCGCTGCATGATCTTCAACCACGACGGCCGGGTGGTCTCGGTCGACCAGAAGGAACACGAACAGATCTTCCCGAAGGCCGGCTGGGTGGAGCACGACCCGGTCGAGATCTGGGAGAACACCAGATCGGTGACCGCGGGTGCGCTGGCCAAGGCTGACCTGACTCCGGCCGACATCGCCGCGGTCGGTATCACCAACCAGCGGGAAACCGCGATGGTGTGGGACAAGACCACCGGCGTGCCGGTCTACAACGCGATCGTCTGGCAGGACACCCGGACCGACGCGATCTGCCAGCAGTTGGGCGCACTGGGGGGTGGCGCCGACCGGTACAAGGCGAAGGTCGGCCTGCCGCTGGCCACCTACTTCTCCGGGCCGAAGGTCCGCTGGATCCTGGACAACGTCGAAGGAGCCCGGGCGAAGGCGGAGGCCGGCGATCTGCTGTTCGGCAACATGGACACCTGGGTCCTCTGGAACATGACCGGCGGACTGGAGGGCGGCATCCACGTCACCGACCCGACGAACGCCTCGCGCACCCTGCTGATGGACCTCGACACGCTGACCTGGGACGCCTCGATCGCGCAGGACATGAAGATCCCGATGTCGATGCTGCCCGAGATCAAGTCGTCGTCCGAGGTGTACGCAGAGGTACGTCCGCGCGGCACCCTGGCCGGCGTGCCGATTGCGGGCATCCTCGGCGATCAGCAGGCGGCCACCTTCGGCCAGGCGTGCCTGTCGCCCGGCGAGGCGAAGAACACCTACGGCACCGGCAACTTCATGCTGCTCAATACCGGCACCGAGAAGGTCCCTTCGAAGAACGGCCTGCTCACCACCGTCTGCTACAAGATTGGCGACAAGCCGACGATCTACGCGCTCGAGGGCTCGATCGCCGTCTCCGGCTCACTCGTGCAGTGGGTCCGGGACAACCTCGGCCTGATCACCAGCGCCCCCGAGATCGAAACCCTGGCCAAGTCGGTCGAGGACAACGGCGGCTGCTATTTCGTCCCGGCGTTCTCCGGCCTGTTCGCGCCGTACTGGCGTTCCGATGCCCGCGGCGCGATCGTCGGACTGACCCGCTACGTCAACAAGGGGCACCTCGCCCGCGCTGTGCTCGAGGCGACGGCGTTCCAGTCCAAGGAGGTTCTCGATGCGATGAACGCCGATTCCGGCGTCGATCTCACCGCGCTCAAGGTCGACGGCGGCATGGTCGTCAACGAGACCCTGATGCAGTTCCAGGCCGACATCCTCGGCGTCCCGGTCATCCGGCCGGTCGTCGCCGAGACCACCGCGCTCGGGGCGGCCTACGCGGCCGGTCTGGCCGTCGGATTCTGGGCCACCGAGGACGACATCCGGACGAACTGGGCGGAGGACAAGCGCTGGGAGCCGAACATGGAGGAAGGCGCCAGGGCGAAGGCGTATGCCTCCTGGAAGAAGGCCGTCACCAAGACGTTCGACTGGGTCGACGAAGAGTCCTGAACCGGGAATCCTGAAACCGGGGTACTGAACCTGAACCTGAGCGAGGACCGGAGGGCGGGGCGCTCGTTGCGTCCCGCCCTCCGGCGTTCCCAGGTGTTGTGAAGGGCCGGCGCGCTCTCAGCCGAGGTCGCCATCGTAGTGCATCAGCCGGCGGCCGATCTCGACGATCGAGCCGGACAACGATGGATACACACTCAGGGTGTAAGCGATATCCCTTGCGGTCAGACCGTTCTGGACGGCCATGGCGATTGGCAGGATCAATTCGGAGGCCTCCGGCGCGACGACCACGCCGCCGATCACGATGCCGGTGGCCGGCCGGATGACGAGCTTGATGAAGCCGTTCCGGATGCCGGCCATCTTGGCCCGCGGGTTC
Source organism: Mycobacteriales bacterium (assembly GCA_038204125.1). Classification (GTDB taxonomy): domain Bacteria; phylum Actinomycetota; class Actinomycetes; order Mycobacteriales; family Nakamurellaceae; genus Nakamurella. The sequence goes on along the minus strand of JBBRDH010000175.1, from coordinate 5,285 downwards.
GTCGCCAAGGGGAGGGTGAGGGTTCTGGCCGGTACCTTCCCGGCGTCCACCTCGGCCTGCGTGATGCCGACGGTGGCGATTTCGGGGTGGGTGAAGACGTTCGCGGTGACGGTGCGGAGCCGCAGCGGCGGCACCCCCTCCCCGAGGGCATGCCACATGGCGATCCGGCCCTGCATGGCCGCCACCGAGGCGAGCATCAGCACGCCGGTGCAGTCGCCGGCGGCGTAGATCCCGGCGACCGACGTCCGGGACACCCGGTCGACGGGGATGAAACCGCTTGCGGGCACCTCGATTCCGACCTTCTCCAGGCCGATGCCGACGGTGTTGGGCACCGAGCCGACGGTCATCAGGGCGTGCGATCCGCGGATCACCCGGCCGTCGGCGAGGGTCACGACGACTTCGTCTCCGTCCCGGACCACCGAATCGGCCCTGGCGTGCTTGGCCAGCACCGAGCCGCGGTCGGCGAATACCTCCTCGATGACGGCGGCGGCATCGGCGTCCTCGCTGGGCAGTACCCGGTCCCGGCTGGAGACCAGGGTGACCCTGACCCCCATCTCGGTGTAGGCGGAGGCGAACTCTGCTCCGGTGACTCCGGAGCCGACGACGATCAGGTGCTCGGGGAGTTCGGCGAGTGAGTAGACCTGCCGCCAGGTGAGGATCCGTTCACCGTCCGGAACAGCGGTCGGAAGAATCCGAGGCGAGGCGCCGGTGGCGATCAGCACCACATCGGTCTCGATCTCGGTCTCGATCTGGGAGGTGGCACCGGCCTTTGCCGTGACCTGCACCCGGTGGGCGGCCAGGCCGGGTGCGGAATCGGCCAGCGCGGCCGTTCCGTCGACCAGCACCACGCCCTCCGCGATCAGCTTCGCGCGGATGTCCGCGGACTGGGCCAGCGCGAGGCCGGCCACCCGGCTGTGCACCGTTGCGAGGTCGACATCGACCTTCTGCGGCGGGACGATCACCCCGAGGGCACCGGCATTGCGGACCGCGGTCCGCGCCCCGGCCGAGGCAATGAACGTCTTCGACGGCACGCAGTCGTACAGGACGCAGTTTCCGCCGGCTCCGTCGCTCTCGATCAGGGTCACCTCGGCGCCGTACTGGGCCGCCACCAGGGCCGCCTCGTAACCGCCCGGTCCCCCACCCATGATCACAATGCGGGTCATCGGTTCTGTCCTTGTCTGGAAGCGAAACTCGGCTGGGCCTGGAGTGACCCACCGTATCGGCCGGCAAATCCGGACTGCCGCCCTGCACCGGCCGCCGAGTGCCCGACTACCCGATTCGAATACCCGATTCTGCGCAGGCGATGCACCACCGGGAGCGAGCCGGCCAGCACCACCAGGGTGACGGCGGCAGCCGCAGCCACCTCCCCGACGATCGAGACGGGGGGATGACCGGCGGCCAGCAACCTGATGAGGAGGTTGACCGGCGGCAGCCCCCGATGAGCAGCAGCGCGAGCAACAGGCCGGCGGCCGTCAGCCCCGCGTATCCCGGCCTGTGATCCGTTCCTGCACAGGGTCTTCGGCGCCCAGCACGACCATGGTGAGCCAGGCCGCGCAAATCAACATCGCACCGGTCCGCAGCCCGTAGAGCGGCAGGAGTGGGCGGCCGGATCACCACCCGGGTGACCCGACGATTCTTCGGTAGCCCGGGCGCAGGCGTTCCCAGGGTGACCGGCCCGGTGATTCGAGCACCCTCGAGCAGGTACGTCGCAGCGTCCACAGGTGGCCCTGACACACCGAGATGCCTGCTCAGCGCAACGATCCCACCGAGGTCGGCGGCTTCCCGGATGACCTCGATCAGGGTGTCGTGCCCGATCCCGTCCAACCCGGTCCACGGCTCGTCCAGAATCAGCAGGTCCGGGGGCACCAGCAGCGCCTGGGCCAGCGCCACTTCCTGGGCGTTGCCTTGGACAGCATGCGCAGTTCGGCGTCGCACCCGCCGGTGAACGAAAAGCGCTGCAGCAGTGCGTCTCCGGTGTGCCTGGCGGTGGCCGGCGACAGCCCCTTGACCCGGCCCATGTGGGTCAGATAGGCAGTGGCCGTCATCCGTTCTCTGGCCGAAAACCGTTCCGGCACATAGCCCACCGTGCGCGGCCGGCCGGTGATCACGCCGGCCGTCGGGCGGACAAGACCGGCAATCAGCTTCAGTAGCGTCGACTTGCCGCTGCCATTGTTGGCGGCGAACGCGTACACCTGGCCGGGCTCGAGACGCAGGTTCACCCCGTTGAGAGTCCATGGCCCGCGGCCGTAGCGCTTCGCCAGCGAAACCAACTCGACCGCGGCGCTGCCCACTGTCCCATCTTCGCAGCCGCCCATGCCCGATGGGGCCAGTTCGTCGCAGCTGCCTCTTCGGACATCGACGACGGTGGCGCGTGGCTGTTGACGGGCCGCCCGGCCGATACGCTCCCACGATGGCTCTCTATGCCGCATACGGGTCGAACATGGACCCGGCGCAGATGCTCCAGCGCTGCCCTTCGTCCCCGGTCGCCGGGACGGGCTGGATGCCGGGGTGGCGGCTGACCTTCGGGGGCGAGCACCTGGGCTGGGAGGGCGCCCTGGCGACAGTGGTCGAGCATCCGGATTCGAGCGTCTTCGTCGTGCTGTACGACATGGCCGCAACCGACGAACGGACGCTGGACTCGTGGGAGGGCGCCGACCTCGGGCTGTACACGCGGATCCGGCTCCGGATCCATACTCTCGACGGTGACCGGCTGGCCTGGCTGTACGCGTTGCAGGCCTTCGAGGGCGGTTTGCCCTCGGCCCGCTATCTCGGGGTGATCGCCGACGCAGCCGAGGCCGCCGACGCCCCCGCCGAATACGTCAGCGAATTGCGCCACCGACCGTGTCGGTCGATCGGCACCTGAGGTAGGGCGGTGAACAGCCGCGCAGGTGATGTCGAGGAATCGGCGGACAGGTCCGAACTGGGTACGGTCAAATCTGCGCACTCATGGAGCGGGTCCGGTCTACGTCAGAGTTTGCCGAGCAGTAGCTGTTGCGCCTCGGACACGCAGATCTGATCGGCCTGCGCTCGGCGCAAACCGAACAATGCGGTTAGTGCTCGGGCGTCGACCTCTCCAGGCTTCCTGGGTTCTCGATCGCGGGTGAGGTCGGCAGGATCGCCGCTGAGCGCCAGCCGACCCAGTGCGGCCACATCGATGCTCTTGTGGGCGAGGATTTCCCGACAATGGAGCTCAGCCTGCTCAGCGCTGCGCCGCCATTTGTCCAGCAGCGCGGCGGTGTGTTCGGGGGTGCTGTGGGCGGCGAAGAAGAGCTGCAGCTGCAACGGTTGCCGTCCGCGCTCCTCCGTCAGATCAACGGTCGCGAGCCAGAGTCGGAAAGCGTCCCGACCAGCCTCAGTCGCACGGTAGACCCGCTTGTCAGGGCTGTGGCGTTGGGCGACCGATGTACTGGTGGCCCAACCGCGATGGGCGATCTTGGGAAGCTCGGTGTAGATGTGGGCCCGGGTGACCGGCCAGAAGTGACTGATGGACCGGCCGGCCGCAATGGCAAGGTCCCAGCCGCTGACGGGACCGTCCAAGAGCAAACCGAGGACGGCATAACCGCCGGTGGACATTACTTTCGTCGTAGCTTCGTTTCCCAGGTCATCGCTCCGTGGAATCACATTCACCTCCGTCATGGTGTTGACCGCTGATCGGCTGTTGACAGTCGCCCGACCTTCCATGCAAAATGGCCCGGCCCAGCTAGTCAAGTCTGGACTAGCCCAGTCTGAGGCACCCTCGAAGCCTGTCAGCTGACCCGCCGAACGCGATGAACTGCGGCATCCTCGGTGCCGCAACCATCTTGCCCCTCACCGGCATTCGGATGAATAACGACCAACCACGACACGACCCACCGGTACCGCTGACGCACCGACCAACTTGGAGACGACGGTATGAGCCCACTCGCCAACGACATGATCTTGACCGCGCTCAAGGCCGCCCAAACTTCCGCCGCAGACTCCGGACACCACTACGCCACCTGCATCGTCGACAGCGGCGGGCACATCCTCGGACTGATCCGCGATACAGGGGCTGCCATCTCCGCCGCACACAGCGCGGAAACCAAAGCCCGAACCGCCATCTACCTGCAGACCGACACAGGTGGACTGCCCCCCGACAGCCCGTTCATACCTGCCATGGCGGCGGGACTCCCGTACCCCGTCAACATGTTCGCGGGAGGTCTGCTCGTCCGACGCGCGGGTGTCGTCGTGGGCGCGGTCGGCGTCGGCGGCAGCCCGAACCCCGGCGACGACGTTCATGTCGCCAGCGCCGTTCGCGAGATACTCCAGACCGCGCCGACTTCTGGGTGAACCTTCGGAGACCACAGGATGCGACCGGCAAAAAAGAACACGCGCGGTGAATGCACGTCTGGTGGTGGGACAGATCAGAATTTGATCTCGACGGCCGGGTCGAACCTCACTGAACCGACGATGGCGGCGAGTTCCGCCGCGCTGATCGGCGCCGCGGCCGGGGCCTGGACCACGATGGCCGACGCCTGGCCGACGCCGGCGTAGGCGAACTTGGTGCCAGGGTAGGTCTGCACCTCAAGACCTCCCGTCCGAACCACCTGGACGGGAACGGTTTGGTTCAGGCTGAGCCGGGAGACATTGGTGCCGCTGAAGATCCAGGCCGACAGACATTTCGATGGAAGACCGGTAGCGGTCGGATCAGGCAGGCTTCCTGAAGGGCAGAGGTCTATCGAGACCCGGGTCAGAAATCGGGTACCGATTGCCGAGACGACGGACCTCGACCCGAGGCCGGGCAGCGTCAGCCCGAGAGACATGTGTGGCCGAAGTGTCTCCGGTGATTCGACCAGCGAACCGGCAAATGCCAGCAGCGCAGCGGTGTCGGCGTCGGCCAACCACACATGGATGTACCGGCCATCCGGTAGTTGCCGGCTTACCCATTTCACGGCCTGCACCCCGTAGCCCAGGGATGGCGGCTGGGGGGCGCTCGACAGGATCGCGGGATGGCCGACAACGCTGACAGGCCGCGTCGTGATCGGGCCCGTCAGTTTCACGTCGACGACTATCTGAGCCTTCGACGTGACCTCGTAGCCCTGGTGCGACCCTTGCCCCTGCGGATAAAGGTTGGGCGAGCCGGACGTCTCGTAGGGCGCAGGGACGCCCCAGAAGACGTCCAACTCGTCGGCTGTGGAACTCCAGCCCAAGGACTCCGGCGCCACCGCGGAGACCGTCACGGGCGACACGACGGCTTCCGGCAGTAACCGGACCAATGTGGAACCGGCTGGGAGTGTCGCCGGCCCAGCAGTGTCCCAACTGGGCTT
>JBBRDH010000174.1:0-11250 GCA_038204125.1 Mycobacteriales bacterium | reverse complement strand
CCGTAATCACTAGACATCTTGAGGTCGATCGATCGGGGGACGCTGAAGGGCGCGACGGTGCTCAACTCGAGAGTAGAGACCCGCAACCGGCCCCGCCTCGGCCAGCACAACCGTCAACCGCAGCTTTGCGTTCCGCTGGTGTGGCAGATGTGGGCGTGGTGCAGGAGCCGGTCGACGGTGGCGGTGGCCAACGTTTTGGGCATCAGCTCGTCGAACCCGGCGGGGTGCAGGTTGGAGCTGATCGCGACGGATCGTTTCTCATACGCGGCGTCGACCAGGCGGTAGAGACCTTCGGCGGCATCCGGGGCGACCGGGAGCAGGCCGATATCGTCGACGACGATCAGTTCGGCGCGCAGTATCGCTCTGATCGCTTTGGCGACGGTGTCGTCGGCGCGGTGCCGGCGGATGAGGCCGCCGAGGTCTTCCAGGGTGAACCAGGCGACGTGCAGTCCTTGTTCGACGGCGAGTTGCCCGAGCGCTTCGAGGAAGAACGTCTTGCCGGTGCCCGAGGGTCCGCAGAGGACGAGGTTCTCTTTGCGGTGCAACCACTCCAGGGTTCGCAGGGCTTGTTGGGTGGGGGCAGGGATCGACGAGGCTTCGGGTTTCCAGGCGTGGAACGTTTTCCCGGTGGGGAACGCGGCGCGGGCCCGGCGGGTGGCCAGCGCGGAACGGTCCCGGCCGGCGACCTCTGCGGTGAACAGGGCCCGCAACACTTCGGCGGGTTCCCAGCGTTGCGAGCGGGCGGTGGCCAACACTTCGGGCGCGGCGGCCCGGGTGTGCGGCATCCGTAACCGGCGCAACAGTTGCTCGAGGTCTTCCGGTAGCGGCGGCGCCGCCGGGGTGAGGGTGCTCATGAGATATCCTTCTGCTGGTCGTGGAAGTTGACAGTCGCTGCGCCACCGATACTTTCGCTGCGAACTGCTGCACCGGGGGCCGCAGCGGCGCCGGCGGTTGTGGTCAGGTGGACGCCCAGGGCGGCCCAGCCGGCGGTGCCCTGGGTCAACGATTGCTGCTCGTCGGCTCGCCGGGCCGGGGCGGCGGTGTGGTCCAGGTGCGCGGCCAGGATGGAGGCGAGGTCGCCTTCGCCGAACCGTTGATGGACCGCGGCGTGCCCCAACGCCCAGTCGACCCGGGCCGCCCCGGTCAGTTTCGCCATCGACACGGCGTGGTCCATCTTGACCCGGATCCGGGAGGTGCCCTGCGCGGCGGCCTCCTTCAACCACAGGACGGCGCCTTCACCGAGTTGCAGGAACGCCGTTTCGGCCGGGGTCCCCGCGCGAGGGTTCCCGGTGCAACGCCCCGGCCGGGGCGGGCGGGAAATGGGTGTCGTCGATCTGCGGGCTGCCCGGCTCCGCGCGGCGGCGCCGGGCCACCTCGACCGGCCCGGCCGGCCCGACATGCACGAACACGATGCGTTCGCCGACGCCGACACCGTGGGTGCGGACCCACACCGTTTCACCCAACAACGGGTGCGGCACCGAATAGGATCCGCCCTGGTAGGTGACCATCGGGGTGTTGGTCGCGACCTGCCTCGTTTCGCCGAAAGTGATGGTGTGCGCCGTCTCCGGGACCGGGTGCAGCTGCCGAACCTCCAGGGTGAGCATGTCCGCCGGGACCCGTTTCGTGCTCGAGTGGACCCGGTGGTTGACCTTGGCCATGAACGCCGAGCAGGCATCCTGCAGGTCGGCGAACGAGTCGTACTGCGGTGCGAGGTTCGTCTCGGTCGGGACGATGTCGGCCTTGGCCAGTTTCACCGCGTTCTCCACCCCACCCTTGGAAGCCGGGTCCCGCGGCTGGCAGGTGTGGATCGTGACACCGTAATGCCGACCGAACGCCACGACCTGCTGGTTACGGACCGGGATCCGGGCGACATGCTCGATGGTCACCGACTTCTCGTTGTCGGTCAACACAAACGTCGGGGCGCCGCCGAGCAGCCGGAACGTCGCGTCCAGCGCGGCGAACACCGTCGGGATGGTCCGGTCCCGCAACGCCAACACGACCCGGTACCGGGACCAGGACAACCACGCGCAGAACAACACCGTTTTCACCCCGTCGACGACCGGGCCATCGCCGAAGTCGTACTGAAGCCACAACCCGGGTTCGGTCACCCAGGGCCGGTGCACCCGCCGCCGGCCGGCCCGATAGTTTGCCTTCACCGCGGCGATCGCCCGCCGTGAGGTTCGCGGGGCCCCGGTGAAGCCCATCGCCGCCAACTTGCCGTGCGCGACATCGGCGCGGATGTTGCCGTGCGAGTCCTCCACCCACTGCTCGATCTTGGGTAGGAACTCGGCGATCACCAACGACCGGGCCACCCGCGCAGGCTTGACGCCGGCGGCGTCGCGTTCGGCGACCAACCGGGCCACCGTGTGGTGTGAGCAGCCCGCCAGGGCGGCGGCGCCGCGCAGTGAGCGTGTCAGATCGAAAGCTTCCAAGATTTCCATCGATTCCTCGGCAGACTTCATAGTTGGTCCCTCCTGGGGTTCGTCCGGGCGCGTCAGCACCGCCAAGCGGACAACAGGAGGGACCCCAACCGGCGGATGCGGCCGGTCAACGGAGGGGCGTGTCGGGGAACGCCCACCGGCGGCGAGCACCCACAGCAAAACGCGGTCAGCGGTCAGATCCGTGGCCGCCACCGGTCAAAACCATGGCCATCAATGGTCACTTTCGTGGCCACCTGTGGTCAGTTTTTCATGGCCGCCAACAGTGGTTCACCGCGCGGACGGTCGACAGATCGGCCGTTCAGGGTTATCGAGACCGGTCCAGGCGCTCGGGGAGTCGCTCGAAGCCTGCCGCCTCGTAGGTGAGGACAGCGCTATGAAGGGAGCTCGGGGTGCAGACGAGGACGCTCGACGAACCTAGCTCTCGGAGGTGGGCGGCCGCTGACACACAGATCGCTGCGCCGTAACCGCGCCGACGATGGTCGGCGTGGACGCCTAGGGGCTCAAGCAGGGCCGGCTTGCCTGGGCCGACCGACCATGCCGTCACCGTTGCCACCGCAACACCTTGGTCATCACGTGCAAGCAGGCACCGGGCGTCGGCGAACGGTGAGCTGGCCGCCATCGTGTGCCACTTCTTTGTTGTGAACCCCTCAGATCCCCACGCCGACCGATGGACGGCCGTGCACTCGGACACCTGCTCGGCCGAGACGACCACCTCGGTCCGAAGATCCGTCTCGTCCACCGGTGCGGCCAGATCCAGGCGCAACGGGGTCCATGGATCGCCGTTGCGCCAGACGCCATCGGATAACAGTTCTTGGACTCGGGTGCCATCGGGCGCCTCGACCGACACCTTTCCCGCAGCCAAGACACCGCGCTCGGGCTTGGACAGATCGGCGACCAGTTCGCGCGCGAGATCCTCTTCGCGCCACGCCTCGGGTGCGACGGTCATCCGCAGCACATCGGGGCCGTCCAGGAACCCGACTGCGAGGATCTTGCCGCCCCGACTCCAGGTCCGTACGGCAGCCGCCAACACCTCTGCACCGAACCGCCAGTGCCAGCCCAGGTCGCCTGGATGCAGTTGGATCGGTGCGTCGTCGCGCTGCCAGCGGCGAAGCGCCTGCACGACATCGTCCAGTTCGCGAACGTCCGGATTGTTTAACTCGGTGGTCACGCGACGATCACAACACTTCGCGCGGCGCCAGGCACCCGAATTGTACGAGTCGGCGCGCGGGCCGTCGTCAGTTAGCGAACTGGCCGGTCCGCGTCTCGCAGCGGGATCGCTTACCGGTGAGCGTTACCGGACACGAACTACCCGGCGAGTCGCAGCAGCTGGAAGCTACGCACGTGGGAGCCTTCGCACCGTGACGGTCGCCGCCGATCCGGACAGTTCTCCGCCACCCTTACGGCCATTGTGGGTGCTTGGTGACACACTGGCGGCTCCCCAGTCACAAGGGTCTTGGACAGGTCAGGAGGAAGGCGGCCATGCAAGCGAACGACATCCGCGTCGCCGCGCCGATCTGCACGACCGCCGAAGTGGGCACGCTGGTCGGCATGCCGACGCCGACGGTCTACTCCTGGACGCGACCGCGGGGGCATCGGCCCGCATTGGTGCATTCCGTGGCCGGCGACCGTCGTGGTCGGCCGACCATTCCGGTGGTCGGCCTGGCCGAAGCGCATGTGATCCGCTACCTGCGCGCGACGGTCGGGATCAAGCTGTCGAAGGTGACCGACCTGGTCAACTGGCTTCGCGACGAAGCCAGCGATCCGTTTGCGCTGGCTTCGCCGAAGCTGGTGACCGACGGCATCGATATCTACATCCGTCGCGACAGCGAGCTGGAACGGGCCTTCGATGGGCAGCGGCCGATCAAGGAAGCGATCGCCGACCATCTCCGCGAGATCGATGTCTGGCCGGACGGTTACGCGGGCGGCTACAGCCCAGCAAAGCTTGGTGCAGGTATACAGATCGATGCGCGGTTCTCGGCCGGGCGGATGTCGTTCGTCCGGAACCGAGTACCGCTGTTCGCAGTGGCCGGCGGGCTTCTGGCCGGCGATTCCCCGCAAGCGGTGGCGGCCGATTACGGCTTGACCGCCGCAGAGATCGCATTGGTGGAGTCCAACCTTGAGTGGATCAAAGAAGCGGCTTAGACCGACGATCTTGATCGATCGGTGCCTCGGCAACACCTTTGACCGCGCGATCCGGGTCTTGAGCGGGCCGGCCCATAACCTCGAAGAGCTATTCCCCGGTCGTTCGGAGGAGGTTTCTGACGTCGAGTGGATCAAATACGCCGGCGAGCGCGGCTGGCTCTGCTTCACCCAGAATCCGCGGATTTGGGGGGTTCCACACGAGCGCACTGCTTTGATCGAGTCGGGCACCCGGGTGTTCAGCCTGGCGAACGGAAACTACAACGCCGACGCCAAGGGTGTGCTGTTTGGGCGCTACTGGGTGTCGATCACCCGGCGGAGCCTCCGGCCGGGAGCATGCTTCTGGACTCTGAGCCCAGAGGGAATAACGCGCCAGCTGGCATGAAAGCCTCAGGCTAGAGGGCGCTGTGAAAATGCCGACGTGACCCGGAGGCTTGAGTTCGCGAAGAGCTCAGCCTGCTGCAGGACGAGCTCAATCGCGAGCCCGACGCGTTGCTGACGGGGCCGGGAGCCGATCCCGTTACAGGCCTATCGTCTGGGTTCATGAGTGCCCGCCGACCGTGGCAGGGTTGCTGTCTCGCCGACCGACATCTGGGCCGAACGTGCCCATCGTCGCATGTGGGTGGGGCTGCCCTGGTGGTCACGGACCTCTGCACCCTCGGTTATGAATCCTGCCCGTGCCGCGACGGCCTCGCTGGAGTTGTTGTCAGTGATCGTGAGCAGCAGAACACGCTCGACCCCGACAGACAAGGCCCACTCACTCAACGCCAGCGCTGCTGCGGTTGCCGCTTCACGGTGCCGACCCTGCGGCAACAGCGCATAGAAGACCTCGGCCGCAGCGGGATCGTCCTCACTGCTGGCGATACCCGCAGTGCCGATCGCGGTCTGGTCAGCATCGAGCACAGCGTAGTGACCGGACAAGCGCTGGTTGGCGCTCTCGGTGATGCGCAGGCTCCTCCGGTGCGCGGCATCTTCGGTCATGTTCGGCGGATACAAAGTCCAGCGCACAACCTCCGGGTCCCGGGACATCGACCAGGCCAGGTTCCAATCCGCTTCGGTGAGTAGACGCAGCCGCCAAGGATCCGCAGCGATCTCGGCGGGCAGGTCGACGGGAAACGGCATGCCGACAGGATGCCAGGCCAACGGGGAGCAAACAGAGATCGGAGCGCCCGGTCATCGATCGGTGACCGGGCACTAATTCCTGTCCGGAGGGGCGGGTGCTACTGGGGCGGCTCGACGTCGCTGGGCGCGGCCGGCGACGATCGCCAGTGGATCAGCACGCGGCCCAGGAGTAGGCGAGACACGCGGGCCCCGGGCAGCTCGGTCTCGGCAACCGCACGTAGCTGACGGAGTGTGTCGGCTGGGGGCCACACCGTCGGCGCGCTGTGCTCCCATTTTCCGCGAGCCCGGATAGCCACCCCTCGCGCGACGAAAGAAGCCGCAACCCACGGAAGCTCCCGCCACTCGGTGCGAGCAAACGTCACGATCGCCAGGATGCCGCCGGGGCGTACCAAGGCGCTCAGCCGCCGCAATCCGGCGCGAGTGTCCGGGAGATGGTGCAGCGTCGCGTTTGACACGACGGCGTCGAAGCTGCCCGGCGTGATGACGTCGGTGAGCACGTCACCGTAGAGCCAAGTCACTTCGGCGGCGGGAAACCGCTTCTTTGCCCGATCCAGGACTGGTTGATCGATGTCCAGGGCCACGACGCGGAATATCCGGGCGGCCAGTCGCGCGGCCAGGAACCCGTCGCCGCAGCCGACGTCCAGAACACTGGCGGCGCTGGACGGTACGAGCGCGTCCAACGTGCCGTCGTAGTGAATGTTCACATTCCACGGAGCGGGCACGGTGACGAGTGTCCTCGGGTCGGTTCGACTACTGGCCACCACCGCGCAGTGACAGCAGCAGCGAGTCGCAAAGCGGCCCGATTGGGGACGGCGGGCTCAGTCGGCGGGTTCCCACAGCTCCAGGCGGGTTCCGGCAGGGTCTCGGACGTGAGCGAAACGTCCGACACCAGCGGCCTCGACAACGTCGTCCTCAGGTTCGATACCCAAGTTGTGCAACTGGGCAAGCATCGCATCAAGATCGCGGACGCGGAAGTTGACCATGACTTGCTGCTCGGGTCGGCCGAAGTAGACGCTGTCCTGCGGGAACGGCGCCCATACCGTAGGGCCGGCTTCCTGCTGCCATGTCATGTCTCCCGAAAGGCCAGAGTTGACGCCCAGATGCTCCTCGTACCAGGCCGCGAGCCCCTCGGGGTCAGCAGACCGGAAGAAGACGCCTCCGATACCGGTCACTCGCTCCATCGAACCTCCCAGTGCAGCAGTGTCCTCAGATCGACGCAGCCGACGATGCGGCCCGCGCCGACCATTCTCGCGTAGATGCCAACGACAGGCCAGCCACCAAAAGGACAGACTCAGCCGATCAGCCGCGTCGCGAACCGAATCGTGCCCGCATCAGGATCCGCCGATCCCCAAACGACACCATGATGATCTCGGCCGCTGGTCGTCTCGGCGGGTAGTCCCGGTCACCGTAGGAAATTGGGTGATCGGGACGGTGAACAGGCTCTCTCCTTGCGGAACGTCGGGTTGCGTCGGCGGCATGCGGCACATCGGAAACGCCGGTCAGGTGGTTCCCCGGCCAACCACCTATTGGGATCGGTGATTGCTCACGCGGGTGAGTGGCTGCGTTGCTTCTGCAGGAGGATCTCGGACTCAACGGGCACGAATCCGAGCTCGTCGTTGATGGCGCGCATCCAGATGTTCTGGTCATCGCTGCTGGTCCTAACGCGTGCGGTGCGTCCGTGGTCGCGGGCCGCGAGGAGGGAGGCCACCTTGACCACGCGGCCAAGACTTCGCCCGCGGTGCGCGGTGAGCACCATCGTTCCCTGGATCTGCGCCGGCCTGGTGCCTTCAGATGCCACGACCAAACACGTCCACGCAGCTACGACGCCTTGGGCGGTGACCGCGATCGTTTCGACGGCGGTCTGCCCGTGGCGTTGCCACAGCGCGATCTCCTCCTGATAGGCCTGTGGTGAAAATGGAGTGGGCTGCCAGTTGAGGTCGCCGTTCGGTGCCTCTGCGTCCACCAAACCTTTGAGTACGCCCACCTGATGCTGGAGGTGGTCAGGGACACCGTTGAGGTAGGTCGAGACTGCGTAACCGTCGACCTGCGGCGGGGCCGGGAGGTTGGCTTCCGCCAAGTTCAGCTCGACAACGGTCTCGGTAGTAGCGCGGGCGTACCCGAGGGGTTGAGCAAAATTCGTCACCAAGCTCTCGATGGCCGTCGCTGTGGGGCGGTAGGCGCTTGAGACGAACCGGCGCACCTGAGGTGGGCTCGTGTGTTCGATGGCCTGGACAAGCTGGGTGCCGACGGTTCGAAGCTGGTGTTGGGGTAGGACCGATACGAAGACCCAAGTTGTGTCAGGGGTGTCGTGCGCGGTGGAGGAGCTCGCGATACCTAACAGGCGGTCATCTTCGAAGGCTCCGAGGAGTTCGTGGGTCCAACCGTTGCTGGCTCGCCATGCCGCGGCTTGCGCCCCCTCCGCCAGAGGTACCCAGCCTGGGCGTACCTGTCTCGTTGCCTGGCACTCGACAGCGTAGGCGGCGGACAATGCAGATGTGTCATCGAGATCCAGGGCTCGGATGTTCCCCGTGAAGATCATGAATGGCTGCCTCATTTCGAATGCGGAGTGGCACCGACGGTGCCATCTCCCGTACATCGCGCACCTGCCCGGATCGTAGGGCCCCGGCGGCGATCGCGGACGGCCATGCTGCCTCACGGTCAACCGGAACAGGTACAGTCCATTGACCCGCTGGCTGGCCCGCCGTAACCCACCTTCACCCGGCGACACGTCCCCATGATCGACCGCGGATTCGTCCGCCGCCCCGTCGCTGCCCAGTAATCGTGTCCGGTCACGGTTCGACTTACGGGCTTTCGCGGGCTGGGTTCGGATCTTGGGCGCGTACGGCCTTGTTACCGTGGTGGGCGACGAGGTCCGCGGCGTTCGGCCGGTTTTTGCAGGTGGCGTCCAAGTCGCCTTACAGGTCCTGACGCCGCAGCCTGCGAGCGCCGATGCCCAGGAATGCTCCCGCGAGGAGCAGGTTCAGCGCGCTGATGGTGAGCATCATCCGTGGGTACTGCGAGTCGGGGACGTAGGTCTCGAGGCGGTAGATGACTCCGTTCGCCCGGAGACAGGCATCGAAGTCCTCCCCGCAATTCCAGTGGGAGCTGTCGATGTCCCGGCCGGCGGCATCGGCCCAACCCCCCGATTCGTAGGCCGAGTTGCGGTCAGTCATCGAAGGTTGGCTCCCGCCAACCAACCATGCCTGGACCGGCAGGAGTTCGCGGCTGTGCGGTACCACGGCAGGTTGCAGCATGGTGGCGCCGATGACCACGACACCGGCGACGACCAGACCGACGACGATCCCGCCGACAGTCCGCCAGATCAGCGCCGCAGCGGCAGCCGCCGCGTAAGCGACCAGGAACCGGGTGGCCGGGATCAGCCCGAGGACATCAAAACCCGGCGTGGTGAGACGGGCCGTCGATATCACGAAGTTGTCGGAGGCGTTGACGACCCACAGGGTGGCCAGACCCAACAGTGCGGCGGCGGTGAACACCGGCAGACTCATGGTCACGACTTTGGCTGTCCACCAGCGGAACCTGCTCACCCCTTGGGTCAGCGCATACACCTGGGTCCGGTGTTCGACATCGGGTCCGAAGGTGAGCGCCCCGAGCACCACGCCGGCCAGGATCGGCAACCCGAGGAAGGCGAGACGGAACAGTCGCCACAGGGTGGCCGCCGGCTCGACGTTGCAGGTCGCACCGGGTACTTCCCAGTAGGCGGTGGAGGCGCACGCCGGTGTCACCACCGCGATCAGCCCGAGTACTGCCCCGCCGAAGGCCACCAGGGCGACGGTGCCGATCACCCACAGTCGGTGCTGGCGCCACGCCGCCCGCCACATCCGGGGTCGCTCCCCCGGACTATCAGCGTGGCCGATCCTCTGCTGCGGCGCTGTTTCGGTCTGGCCGGGCATCATGCTGCTCCCTCGGTGCGGACTCCGGTGTTCTGTGTACTGCGCAATCTGGCGATGACGATCTCTTCCAGATCGACGGGTTCGTCGGTCCAGTCGGTGGGCAGCACCGGTGGCGCCGCCGAGACGAGCACCGTTCGTTGCCGCGCGGTGGTCCGCACCTCGACCCGGTCCGCTGTCGGGAGCCAGTCCAATGAGTCGGAGACCGGCCCGGTCAGCATCCGGTGCTGCTGCACCAGCCGGTCCACCTCGCCGTGCAGCGTGATCTGTCCGTCCTGCAACAACAGCAACTGATCGCAGTGGTCCTGGACTTTGTTGAGGATGTGGGAGGACAACAACACCGTCATCCCGGTATCGGCGACCTCGGCCATCAAGGTCTGCTGGAACTGCAGACGGGCCAGCGGATCCAGGTCGGCCAGCGGCTCGTCCAGCAACACCATCGCCGGCCGCCGACCCAGCACCAGGATCAACGCCAGTCGGGTCCGTTGGCCACCGGACAACGTTCCCACCCGGGTGTTCAAGGACAGGCAGGCGTCGTCGACGAGCCGGCGGGCGTGCCGTTCATCCCATGTGGTGTTCAGATCTTTGGTGTGGGCGAGCAGGTCGGACACCCGCCAGCGGCGGTACAGCGGCTTGTCCTGGGCCAGATAACCCAACGCCGGATCCATCCGCCGGTCCACCACCCGCCCGTCCACAGCGATCTCGCCCTCGGTCAACCCGGTCAGCCCGGCCGCGGCGGCCATCAACGTCGACTTCCCGGCGCCGTTGGGGCCGAGGAGTGCGGTGATCGACGACGGACCGATCCTCACCTCACAGTGGCGCAGCGCCCATCCACGCTTGTATCGCTTACCGGCGCCCCGGACTTCCAGCCGAATTGTCATCGAGCCGTCTCCCTGTCCCTCTCGTCCAACATGGTGTTGATCAATGCCAGAACCTCGTGCCGCTCCATACCGGTGGCCAGCGCCGAGTCCAACCAGCCGCGCAACTCCGCGGCCAGCGGGGACGCCAGGTCCGACCGCAGCCGGGCCAGATCGCCGGTGACAAACGTGCCGGTGCCGACCCGACCTTCGACCAAGCCCTGCCGCTCCAACTCCCGGTAGGCCTTGAGCACAGTGTTCGGGTTGATTCCGGTGGTCGAGACGACCTCCCGGGCTGTGGGCAGCTGGTCCCCGACCGCGAGCAGGCCGCGTTCCAATGCCCGCCGCGTCTGCTCCACGATCTGCATGGCCCTGACAGTCTGATTTGGCCCCGGGGTGACGGTTTGATGTGGCTCCACCTGGGCCGATCCGGCTGGTCTGTTGTGACGGTTGGACTTGGCCCCATCTCGACACGCCGGGCATCTTGTGACGGTTTGATGTGGCCCCAGTTGACGGTGAACCCGACCGATGTCGGTGTTGCACCTATCGAAGGGGCTCGGGATGGAGTCGAGGGTGGAGTTGTTCGCGGCGATCCGCCGGGATGCGCGAGTCAAAGAGTTGTCGATCCGTGAGCTGGCGGATCGGCATCATGTGCACCGCCGGACGGTGCGGCAGGCGTTGGCGTCGGCGTTGCCGCCGCCGCGGAAGACCCCGGTGCGGGTGTCCCGCCGGCTCGAGGAACACAAGCCGGTCATCGACGGCTGGCTCAAAGACGACCTGGAC
>JBBRDH010000173.1:0-11386 GCA_038204125.1 Mycobacteriales bacterium | reverse complement strand
AATCATCCGGTCGGCCGGATGGAAGTCACCTACCTGTCCTCACCTCCCAGTCCCGGTTCCTCCGGCCCGCGGTTCCAGCTCCGTGGATCGGGGGGGCTCGGCCGGCGGGCAACGGGACCCCCGAACGTGCCCCGCGACGTCGGCCAAGCTCGTTCGCCTTGCTAGCAATTCGTACGCTGCGCAATCCGAAAGCAAACGATCATCACCCTTGAGACTGGTTAGCCGCCCGAACGGCCTAGCCTGGAAGCGGCGATTGCATCGACAATCTTGACCAAATTGAGTAATTGGTCCGCCCGGCGACTCGATCGAAATGCCCCTTTGGGGCACAATGGGCACACGCCGTCGGGGCGTACGAGGCCAGTCGGGGCCTGAAAAACGGAGGTGGCACGTAGCCATGGAGAAACAAGAACGACTTCTGACACCGGGCGAGGTCGCCCTGATGTTCAGAGTGGATCCCAAGACGGTGACGCGATGGGCTTCAGCCGGAAGGATCGGCTCCATCCGGACCCCCGGGGGGCACCGTCGGTTCCGTGAGTCGGAGGTTAGAGTTCTGCTGGCCGACCTGACAGTGGACGCCGCTCGGCACTCCGCCTGAAGGCTGTCCACGGCCCTAGGCCGACGCTCTTCTCGTTCCGATCCGGAGTCACTTCCGCACCGGCGGGATCGATGCCCTCCCCCCTGCCGATCCGTCAGGGACGGGGGGCATTGTGCGTTTCGGCTGCACGTTCGTTGCCCGGGTACTGGGGCCGACCATCCCTGCCGGGCGTTGACTACGAAGCACAGCCTGCAGGTCTGTGAAGCACCGCGCGCGACGCGAGTGAGTGTGGGTACTGTGACATAGACAAGGAGGTGCCGGATGTACATGCTGATTGCGATCGCTGTGACCGTGCTGGTCATAACGCTGGCGTGGCGTGGAATCGGCGCACAGCCGGGCGCGAACGGGGCCGACGCAAACTCCAAGGCTAGGCCCAGTCGCCCGCGAGCCACCCGCACCCTTGCCCCTGATGACGATCCGGAGTTTCTCCGTGAGATCGACCGCAAGCTCCGCGGCGAGGACAAGAGCGGCTGACGCGCTCCGGTCCTCCCTCGACCGGAGGCCAGCGGTAGACCCGTGCTGCGGGGCGATCTTCCTGTTGCTCGCCTGCTAGTTCAACGGTTGGCCCTGCCCGGGCTGAAGTCGGCTGGATCGGCTCACGATGCCCGGCCGCCGGACGGACCCCGCTCCCTACCACCCGACCACTGTTCCCTGGCTTCCTGCCACCGGTCAACTGTTGCGTCTGGGCGCCGGTGGCTTCCGTCCATCGCCATCCGGGTTTGGCGGACGGCTAGTTCAGCCCGGCATAGGAGTGCAGGCCGGATATGACCATGTTGACCACGAACAGGTTGAATACCACCGACACGAACCCTAGGACCGAGATCCAGGCTGCCCGAGACCCACGCCAACCGGCCGTCGCCCTGGCGTGCAGGTACGCCGCGTAGAAGACCCAGCTGATGAAGGCGCACGTCTCCTTGGGGTCCCAATTCCAGTAGCGACCCCAAGCCGCTTCCGCCCACATCGCGCCGGCGATCACCGCGAACGTATACACGGGGAAGGCGACGATCGCCGTCCGGTAGGCGATCCGATCAAGGGTGGCCAACGACGGAAGATCGCCCAGGCGGGACCGGTGACCGACCGGAGCTGACCGCTCCGGGCCGGCATCTCCCGCGGTGGTCACCGACTGTTCGATGGGGCCTGCGGCCACGAGATTGCGCTCGTAACGCGAACGGAGCAGATACATCGCCGAGGCGACACCGGACACCATCAGGACGCCGGTCGACAATGAAATGGCCAGTACGTGGATCAGCAGCCAGTAGGACTTCAGCGCCGGCACCAACGGTTCGACCCGGGTGTACAGCACCGTTCCGGCGACGAACATCAACGTCACGACCGGGATCAGTACAAAGAAGCCGATCGACCGGGTTCGGGTCCGCCGGAGCACGACGAGACAGCCGACCATCGCCGCCGCGCAGATCATCGAGGAGAACTCGTACATGTTTCCCCACGGCGCCCGCCCCGCGGCCAGGCCCCGGCTGACGATGGAGAACAGGTGCGCCACAAAACCGACGATCAGAACTACCAGGCCGGCGCGGCCCAATCGGGTGCTCAGCGGCTCCCGCGGGCCGCGGGTAGGTGGGGCGATTCGGCCGATCTGGGGTGAGCTGTCGCCCGGGCGGAGGCGATCCGACCCCGCACGATCCGGCCCCGAACGATCCGGCCCCGAACGATCCGGTCCCTGGCGATCCAGGACGGCGGTGCCTCCCCGCCGGGCGGCACGAAGTCCGATGCTTGCCGCCTCGGCCGCGGTCGGCGACAGTTGTCGTCGTGCGGCGAACTCGACACCCAGGCAGACCAGAGCTGTGATGTAGCCGGCGAGCGCAGCCTGGAAACCCTGGTACGACAGGTCTGCCAGGTGCTGGTTGATCGACATCGCTCAAAACCTTTCGCTGCCGGCCGGCGACTCCGCTTTCGGATGAGCGTGTGCCGGCCACCGCTGAACGCCTGGCCTGGCGTCTAAACTATGCATCTTCACCGGCCACCCAAGGTGAACGATCCGAACAATGTCCTCGAATGGCCCTATGTCCGGTTCACTGCATCGCCGAGGACATTCAGGTCCTCCCGAACGACGCCACTTTACCGAACTCGTCGCCGTAGCCTGCCTGGTCCGTCCTGGCCAGCCCGCCGACCTCGACCCGACTGGTGGAGACGCCTGCGGGACCGACCCCTTCCGGACCTGGCCCCCCGACCGCTGCGTCAACGACGTTACGGCGCAGCCCCGACAGCCCGCCGGTGAGGTGCCCAAGATCATCCGGCGCCGGACCGGGGGCCGCTTGGCCGGGCCCGATCCGGTACCAGACCCGCCGCCGCTTGATCGTCAGCGATGTCATCAATCCGGCAAGCAGGCAGATCGCGGACCCGAGCGCCCAGCCCTGAGCCGGGTCGTAGGAGGTCTGCAGCGACACCCACTCCCGATAACCGGTGAACGTCACCACGGTTCCGTCGTCGAGCTTCTTCGATTCGCCGGGAGCCAGTGTGGCCCGGTCGATCTTGCGCAACTTTCCCTTCTGTACCTGAGCCTGATCGATGGCGAAAACCGACTGCGGTTTGCCGCCCTCCATGCCCAGATCGCCCCGGTACACCTCGATCGCGACGCCGGGCTTCTGTGCGGCCGGGAAGGATGACGTCATGATCCCGTCACGGGTCGCGGCCGTCGGCGCAAAGATACCGACGATCGCGAGTTGGTGGTCGAGTACCGCATTGCCGACGAACCCCGGGGGGTCGGTGAACTTGACGGCGCCCTGCGAGGTGAAGGCGGAGTCCGCCGGCTGGAACGGCTGGGTCCTGCTCTGCGTACTGCCGTCGGCGTAGGTCACTGTGAAAGTGGGGCTGTAGCCATGACCGAGCAGATAGAGCCGCTCCCCCTCGATCCGCAGCGGGTCGTTGACCTGCAGCTCCCGGCTCTGCCAACCGCTGGAGGAGGGCTGCCCGCCGGTCTGGTATCGGATCGAGGCGACGAACGAGCTGGCCTGGCCGCCGTCGGTGTAGGTGGCCCTGAAAGCGTCGACCTGCACGCAGAACGGCGCAAGCGTGGTCCCGTCGACAAGTAGACCGGGGCGGAAATTGTCATAAGCGGCCGGCGACCCGGAACAGAACCCAGCCGACGGGTCGGGCCCGGCGGTCACGATCACCGAGCCCTCGAATCCGAACATCTTGCCGACCGCGACCGCCACCAGCAGCCCCAGCAGGGAGAAATGGAAGACCAGGTTGCCGACCTCACGCAGATAGCCCTTCTCGGCGGACAGGGTGACGGAGCCGGACGGCTCGGCACGCCGGGCCAGCCGCCAGCCGCGCAGCCGACCGGTGATCCGGTCCGCGACCTGGTCGGGCGAGCCAGGTGCGAAGAAGTCCGCCGAATGCGGGAGCCGACCGAGATTACGCGGCGTCGCCACCGGGCGCATCCGGATCTGCCCGACGAACTCCCAGGTGCGGGGCAGCAGGCACCCAACCAGCGAGGTGAAGAGCAGCAGGTAGATCGCGGCGTACCAGGGCGAGGCGAACACCCCGAAGAAGCCGAGCCGGTTCAACAACCGACCCCAGGCGCCGTGGTCGAGGATGTAGTTCGCCGTTTTCGCCGTATTGAGCGACCACTGGGGCAGCAACGCGCCGGGCAGCGAGGCCAGGGCCAGCAGGAACAGCAGGACCAGGGCCGTCCGCATGCTGGTCAGCCGGCGCCAGATGTTGCGGATGAGGGCCAGAACTCCGCCGACCAGGCTCTGTCCGTGGCTGTCAGGTGCCGCCGGGGGTGCTGTCCCGGATAGCCCGCCCGACAGATGAGTCGGGTCCCTGGGTGGGCTGTCCTGGCCCGCGCGGTCCTGGGGGGCGCGCTCCTGATGGGTGGCGTTGCTGGCCACTCAGAGCACCGCACCCGTAGCGGCGAAGCGGACCTGCAGCCAGGCGACGAAGTGGCCCCACAGACCGGTCACCATCGCCAGGCCGACCAGGATCAGCATGACCGCGCCGACCACCTGGATGGTCCGGGAGTGCCGCCGCAGGAATCCCATCGCAGTGGTTGCCCAACCGAAACCGAGGGCGAGCAGCAGGAACGGGATGCCAAGCCCGGCGCAGTAGAACAGCACCAGGAAGAGCCCGCGCCAGGCGCTGCCGTTCCAGTCGGTGGAATACGCCAGCGCCAGGACACCCTGCAGGGTGGGGCCCATGCAGACGGTCCAGCCAAGGCCGAAGAACGCGCCGAGCAGCAGCGCGCCGGCGATCGGACCGCTGGGCCGGGCATGGATCCGGCGCTCACGCTGCAGCGGGCCGACGTAGCCGAGCATCGCCAGGCCCATGACGACGGAGACCACCCCGCCGATCCTCATCAGCCAGTCCCTGTTGCCGATCACGGCGTGGGCGACCCCGAAGACCAGCACCGACTGGGCCATGAAGACCAGGGTGAAGCCGATGACGAACAGCCCGGTCGCCGTCACGGCCCGGCCGCGGACCCGGCCGGCGACCCTGGTCCCGCCTGCCCGCGGACCGCTTCCGTCACCGCTCTCGGCGCCGACCAGTCCGACCAGATAGGACAGATAGCCGGGGACGAGGGGGATGACGCACGGCGAGGCGAACGACACCGCACCCGCGGCGACGGCCAGGCCGGCGGCGAACAGGAACGGTCCGTCCTGCACGACGCCCAGCGGACCGGCGGTTGCTGTGATCCCCCCGCTGATGCCCGATGTGGGAGCCGTCGAGGAGAGCAGCGCCAGCGGGGTGGCCGCCACCTCAGCTCTTCTCGGCGGCAAGCGGGGCGACCACGTTGACCAGATCGCCCCTGGTCACCGGAGTCAGCCAGATGTGGGCGACCCGGTGCTGCCGGTCGAGCACGATGGTGGACGGAATCGAGGACGTCGGGTATCCACGCAGGGAGAACAACGTCCGCTGGGCGAAGTCGTAGATCGACGGGTAGGTGATCTGCTTGCTGGCGTTGAACGCCGCCCCGGCGCCCTGGGGGTCCTTCACGTTGATCCCCAGGAACTGCACCCCGTGACCGGCCAGATCCTGAGAGGCGGCCTGCAGCGCCGGCGCCTCGGCCCGGCACGGGGAGCACCATGACCCCCAGAAGTTGATCACCACAATTTTGCCCGGGAAGTCCGACACCGCAACAGTTTTCGCGCCGGACAGGTCCGGCCCGGACAGCTCCGGCAGTCGGCCCCGCTGATCGGCCGGGTAGCCGAACTCGAGTTTGCCGCCCGGCGAGACGAAGGTGAAGGTGCCGCCCTGGACGGTGGCGTCCGTGCCCGATGAGCAGCCGCTGGCGAAGAGCAGCACGGCTGTGACCACTCCGGTCAACATCCTGCGCCGGGCCATCAGAGGCCGAGCCGCACGCCGTGCTCGCTGGACCTCATCCGCGCTCACAACACGATCTCCGGACCGACGCCGGCCGGCTGCGGTACGCCCGCGTCATCCTCCGCGACGATGTGACCCATCGGCTCTGCGTAGGCGACGGCGGTGAACACCCCGTCGACGAAGGTCAGCGAGGTCACCGAGGCGACAGCACACTGGCGGTGGGAAGGGTTGTGCCACAGCCGTTTGCCTTCGAGGTACCGCCGCAGGATGACGATCGGCAACTGGTGCGAGACGATCAGCGCCTCAGACCCGGCGGCCGCCGTCGCCGCGGTGTAGACGGCGGCGAGCATCCGGTGCCCGATGTCCAGATAGGGCTCGCCCCACGACGGGCGGAACGGGTTGCGCAGGTGGGCCCAGTGCCGTGGCCGGCGCAGCGCGCCGTCGCCGACCGCCACCCGCATGCCCTCGAAAACGTTGCCGGCCTCGATCACCCGATCGTCGGTGACCACCGTCAGGCCCTTGGCCGCGGCCAGCGGAGCTGCGGTTTCCTGGGCGCGGACCAGCGACGACGCTGCGACATAGGTGATGGGATTACCGGCCAGGTACCCGGCGATCCCGGCCGCCATCGCCCGGCCGGAGGCGGCGAGCCGATAGCCGGGAAGCCGCCCGTAGAGAATGCCGTCCGGGTTGTGCACCTTTCCGTGCCGGAGCACGTGGACCACGGTCGTCGTCTGCGCCGGATCAGAACCCGAGCTGTTCGGGGCACCCGAAACGGTCGGGACTGGCGAGGAGGGAGCGGTAGTTCCGGTCATCACAGCGCTTTCTGGTCGCCGGCGGATCGCAATTCCTGGTCGCCCGCTCCCATTGGACGGTACCGGGCGGCCGGTGGAAGTTGCGGTGAGCCTTGCTGTGACCCTCGCCCTGAAGACCCTCGCTCCGACCCTGTGCCGCGGACGAGATGCACGCAGAGCCACGTGCAGCAAAGGCCGGCGAGCAGCAGCGCGGCGGCAGCCCCGGTCAGCCACGGCGGCGAGTACCGCGTGATCATGGTGCCCTTCGTCCCCGGCAACACCGGCGGAAACTCGTCGGACCGGACGCCGTGCCGGTAGAGGACCACGGCCAGCGCGAGAAACAGCAGGGTGCCGGCTCCGGCAACGAGCTGCCGCAGCTTCGGTCTCCCAGGGACACCTGTCTGGCCACCGGCGGGGGCGGCAGGGCCGCTGTTCCCGGCCGGCCCCGGCACGACCCCGAGCGGAGCGGTGTCGGCCTCAGTCACGTCGAGCCCGGTCCGTCGAACCCGGTCCGTCGAACCAAGTCCCGTGGAACCCAGTCCTGCCCGACCCGGTTCCGTTCAACCCAGCGCCCCTGGGCAGAGCAGTGCCGCCGGCCCCTGGGTCATTGTCAGTGCCGGCGTCGGGCAACCGAGGTCCGGATGAAAAATACCGAGCCCTTGCCGATGAAGCAGAAGACCAACCCCACCACGAGCAGCAGGGTCGCCAGCAAGGTGATCGGGTTCGACACCTGCAGCAGACCGGCGAGCAGCAGTGCGATCAGTCCGACGCCGGTCAACATCCACCGGGCCCAGACGGCCCCGGACCGGATGAACCACCCGGCGACTCCCGCAGCCAGGCCCATCAGCAGCACGACAATGCCGTAGATCACCTGTGTGCGCTTGAAGCTGTCGATGTCCGACTGCGTGAAGTCCCGAAGGTAAGAGGCGCACTGGGACGCCCGCGTCGCCAACGTGGAGGGGGCGGTGCTGGGCACGATCGCGGTTCCGTAGCCACCCACCTGATCGGTGCAAGTGTGAAGCTCCGCGCGATACGAGACAACGAACGTGTTCACGGTCGTCTGGCCGGTGGTCGCCCACACGCCACCGATGAACAGGAAGATCAGGCCGGACAGCAGGCACAGGACCGAGGCCACGGTGACCCCACGGGGACGGACGATCGGCGAGTCGTCGTCCGGCAGGACCGGGGCGATCGCCGCCTGAAAGTTACTGAACCAGCTCTTCTTCGGGCTGGACCCTGGGAATGTCATGCCTAGAACTTACCGGCTCTACGGGGTCGGGCGGTCCGGCGGTCCGGCGGTCGCCGACGACGCACCCCGCTTCCTCCGGGCGCCCCCACCCGCCCGAGCGGCCAGGCTCACACCCGCTTGCGGTAGAGCTTGGACTCGGTGAAGAACGAGTTGGAATCCTTGAGGAACATGCACACGATGGCGACCAGCGAGAGCAGGGGGGCCACCCAGCGCAGCGCGCCGCCGCCCGAGTAGCCGGAACCGACACTGAGCAGCGAGAGCGCCGCCAACACTGTCAGCACGATCCGCGCCCAGTTCCGCCCGGCCCGCATCATGAAAGCGAAGAAGATGTACAGCGCGAGGATGAGGATGGTGATACCGGCGGCGATGTTCCGGACGAGGGAGAACAGCTGGTCGCGGGTCATCCCGGAACCGGCCAGGTCGACGGTGGCGAGCTGGGTCCGGATCGCGTCCCCGCCGGAGTCGGTGAACAGCACGGCAACGCCGAGGATCGAGGCTGCGGCGGCCAGCAGGAAGATGACGAAGGCGGCGGTGACGCCGATCGGCACCTTCGGCTTGGGCTGCGGCTGATTGCCGGGGCCGCCGTAGTTCGGATACTGGTTGGCGAATCCGCCGTACGCCGGGTACTGGCCGCTCGCACCCACCGAGGGCTGGCCACCCTGGTACTGACCACCCTGGTACTGGCCGCCTTGATACTGGCCGCCTTGATGGTCGTTGCCCGCATACTGGCCGGCGCCGGCGGGAGGTTGGTACTGGCCCGGTTGGTACGGGCCCGGTGGGGGATAGCCGGGCGTGGGATAGCTGGATGTGGGATAGCCGGGGGTCGGGTAATTGGGAGCTGAATAGTTGGGGACCGGGTAGTCCGGCACCGGATATTCGCTCCCACTTGATCGCTTTTCCGGGTCGTGTGTCATGCCGCTCACGTTATCGCCCCGGGCCCCCCGCAACGACAGTTCGGGTCATCGGATCCGGGTCGCCACCGGAGGGTCAGCGTCTCCGGGGGGACTTGCGGGGTGGTGGCAGGGCGCCCTCGGCGCGCAGCCGCACCGCGTGGCCGACGAGGGCATCGATCATCGCGCCGACGTCGGCGACATCCGGCTGCACATCGACCCGGAGCCCGAACTCTCGTGCCGTTTCGGCAGTCTTTGGGCCGAGACAGGCCACGATGGAGCGGGCGTGCGGCTTGCCGGCGATGCCGACCAGATTGCGCACGGTCGACGACGAGGTGAAGCAGACGGCGTCGAACCCGCCCGCCTTGATCGCTTCCCGGATCGGCGCAGCCGGCGGCGCGGCCCGCACGGTCCGGTAAGCGGTCACGTCGTCGATCTCCCAGCCCCGCTCGCGCAGGCCCTCCGCCAGGGTCTCGGTGGCGATGTCGGCCCGGGGTAACAGGACCCGGTCGACCGGGTCCAGGATGTCGTCGAAGTCGGGGAAGTCGTCGAGCAGACCGGCCGAGAACTCCGGGTGTACCGAGACCAGTTCCGGAGCGATGCCCAGCGCCCGGACTGCGTCCCCGGTCGCGTGGTCCACGCAGGCGATCTTGACGCCGGCGAACGCCCGCGCATCCAATCCGAAATCGGTGAATTTCTCCCAAACGGCCCGCACCGAATTGATCGAGGTGAAGACGATCCACTGGTATCTGCCGTCGACGAGGCCTTTGACCGCCCGCTCCATCTGCGCCGGGGTCCGCGGGGGTTCGACGGCGATCGTGCTGACCCGTTCCGGGATGGCGCCGTGGCTCCGCAGCAGCTCCAGCATGACGTCGCCGGGGTCCCTGGTCTGCGGAAGGAGTACCCGCCAGCCATAGAGCGCCCGCGACTCCCACCAGGACAACCGGCCTCGGTGCGACGCACTCGACCCGACGGCCACCACCAGCGGGCCGGCCAGGTCCCGGCCCATCCCGTCGAGCGAGGCCAAGGTGCCGTCGACGGTCCGCTGGGTCGGCAGCGAGGCCGCGGAGATGACCGACGTGGGGGTGTCCGGCGCGAAGCCCGATTCGGCCAGCGACGCGGCCGTGTCGGCCAGGTGCCCGGCTCCGGCCTGCAGCAACAGCGTGCCGGGGGCGGCCGCGAGCCGACCCCAGTCCGACGTCGAACGGACGTCCGCGATCGTGTGCACCGAGCCCACTGCGATGCCTGCGTACGTCGCGGCCGCTGACGCCGCGGAGATTCCCGGGATGATGTCGAACGGCACTGCCGTCCGGGCGACCACCTGGAGTTCCTTGATCACCGAGTCGGCCGTGAGCACATCGCCGGCGACCAGGCGGACGACGAACATGCCCGATTTCGCCGCAGCCACCAGAGCCCGCGCCACTTCGGCGGGCTCGCCCACCGCGGGGTGTACCTGAGCTTCCGGGGCGAGTTCGATGACCTCCGCACCGACGTCGGGATCGGCGAACACGATCGCCGCGGCGTGCAGCGCCTCCACCGATCGAATCGTCAGCAGACCGGGGTCGCCCGGTCCGGCGCCGACGAAAACAATGCGACCGCCGGTCCTACGTGCGCGGGTCATGAGCTGCTCCTTGTTTTCGGCGTCGCAATCTCGTTCGCCGGCCAAATCGATCGGGACGTTGACGGTGAAGATCGGGACGGGAACGGGGATCGAAGTGGGCGCCGCACGAGAGAAGTACCCCTTGCACGTCGGTTGGCACGCATCGATCGGGTATACATCTGCCGGATGTCGAGGATCGCCGCTGCGGGGGTCATCACGAGCCGACCACGCCGGCGGCTCTCGACGTTTCGTGGAAGGCAAGCATCTGCAACTCCAGCGACAGGTCCACCCGGCGTACCTCGACACCGGGCGGGACGGACACGGAGCCAGGCGCGAAATTGAGGATCGAGAAGATTCCGGCGGCGACCAGGGTGTCGCTCACCTGCTGCGCGGCGGACGCCGGCGTGGCTATCACGCCGATGCTGATGGATTCGGCGCGGCAGATCTCGATCGCATCTGCAATGTCCGCCACGACGAGTCCGGCGACCGTGCGGCCGATTCGCGCCGGGTCCGCGTCGAACATGGCGGCCAGTGAGAATCCGCGCCCGGCGAAGCCCGCATAGCCGGCCAGCGCCTGGCCCAGGTTCCCGACCCCGACCAGAGCAACCCGGAACGCGCGGTGGGCGCCGAGCACCCGCCGGATCTCGTCCGTCAGCAGTCCGACGTCGTACCCGACGCCGCGAATTCCGTACGAACCGAGAAGTGACAGGTCACGACGCAGGCCGGCCGGCTTGACCCCGGCCAGTCTGGCCAGTTCAGCGGACGAAACGATCTGCGAAACACCTTCGGCGGCAGAGCTCTCGGTCGCCGTGAGGACTCGAAGATAACCCGCCAGCCGTTCGACCGTAGCCCCTGGAATCACCCTGGGGCGGCCGCCCCTGGGACTCTGCACCGAAGCTGTGGACGCCCGCCGCGAGGTCGTCTCCGCCGAGGCGCCCGGGGAGGAAGCGGCCGCCGCGGGAGCGAACATATCGAGTC
>JBBRDH010000172.1:0-11572 GCA_038204125.1 Mycobacteriales bacterium | reverse complement strand
TCAGCCCTGACCACCGCCACCAGCATGTCGTCCAGCCATGCGGTGACCGCAGGTGGGTGCAGGAGCGGAGCCGCGCCGATCTGCCGGATCTGCTCGATCGACCGACCCGGAACGGTCCCGATGACCACGCTGTTCGCGACCTGCACATCGATATCGAAGCCCGCCAGCCGACGTTCGGCCTCCTGGCCGCCGATGGTGCCCCGGACAATGTCGCCGAGCACCTGGGCCAGGAGTTCACGCCTGCCCTCGAGCACCGCGCGCCGGCGCGCCAACTCAAGACCAACCAGGGCTACCGCATACGGCAGCACGTCCGGTCGCACCGGCCGCCGGCTCACCAGGAACGCGGCCACGGCTCCCTCGAGAGTGACCGGCAGAACTGTCACCTCGCCTACCGAGAAAGCCGGTGAGGCCCCTCGGACGTTCCGACCGCCGGATCGGCCCGACCCGGACATCGACTGGGACATCGAGTGGGACATTGGCTGGGCAATCGACTGGGACATCGACTGGGACATCGACTGGGAGATCGACGACCACGGCTCGTCGAGCGGGGCGCTGGCCAACACCTCCCCCGTGGTGGCGAGGACGGCAACGGGGCCGCGCACGGTTCGTCGCAGGATTCCCATCATGTCGGGTAGGCCTGACCCGGCGGGTCTGGTGCCGGCCAGCATCGCGGTCGCCAGCTGGTCGTAGACGGAGAGTAGTCGGCCGAATCGTCGATTCCCCTCGGCCAGGACACGGTCGGCGACGAACCGGCTGACCGCCACAAATGGTGTGGCGTAGGGGACTTCGATGATCGCAAGGCCGGCCTGCCGGGCTGCGGAAACTGTCGCGGCCGGGACGCTCCGGTGGCTCAGGCCGACCCCGAAGCCGATGGCACACGCGCCTGCCCGGGCTACGTTGCGGACGAAAAGCGTCTGCTCTCCGTCGTCCTGCTGGCCGAGTCCGGTGGTGAGCACGAGCTCGTCTCCGGCAAGCCACGGACCAGGGTCGGTCAGCTCGGTGACAGCCGCCCAGCGAACAGCACGCTCTTCCACTCCGACCGGACCTGTCAGCAGCGACAGCTGGAGGTCGGGGTGACGGATCACTTCGCCAACGGTCAGCCCCACGGGCCAAGTCTAGGCCGTAGGTTTGTGCAGTCGACTAGTTGGATCCCCCGAATAATGTGCGTCGGAACATGGTGCCACTCGCCTGGGATGCATAGCGTCCTGTCAGCGGCCCACCACGGGCGCAGCTACCAGTGACGCCGGCATCTGTCTCGAACCGGCACGTCACCCTTGTATCTCGTCCGTATCGGTCTGGCTCGGGAGGGCAACCATCGCAAGTCCGAGTGCGGTCCCCGCCCGCCCCCTCGTTCTCACCGAAGCCGTTCGGGCCGAACGTGTTCCGGCCGAGGATGTTCCGGCGATCCGACTGCGCGGCCTTCGCAAGTCGTTCGGTCAGGTCGATGCGGTCGCCGGCGTCGACCTCGACATCCGGGACGGTGAATTTCTCTGCCTGCTCGGGCCGTCGGGGTCGGGGAAGACCACGATCCTGCGGATGATCGCCGGCTTCGAGACACCCACGGCGGGCGTCATCGAACTGGCCGGGAAGGACGTCACCCGAACGCCGCCGTTCGACCGCGACGTCAACACGGTATTCCAGGACTACGCCCTGTTCCCGCACATGACTGTCAGCCAGAACGTCGAATACGGCCTTCGGGTCAAGGGCGTCGGCCGGGCAGAGCGGCGCACCCGAGGCCAATCGGCGCTGACGTCGGTGGCGCTGGCGGACTACGGCAACCGGAAACCCGCTCAACTCTCCGGTGGCCAGCGGCAACGGGTCGCCCTGGCCCGCGCACTGATCAACCGGCCGCGGGTGCTGCTCCTCGACGAACCGCTCGGCGCGCTGGATCTCAAACTCCGTCAGCAGATGCAGTTGGAGCTCAAGCGCATGCAGCGCGAGGCCGGCATCACCTTCGTCTTCGTCACCCATGACCAGGAGGAGGCGTTGACCATGAGCGATCGCATCGCCGTCATCAACGCCGGCCAGATCGAACAGCTCGGGGCCCCGCGCGAGGTCTACGAGAACCCAGGAACCCGTTTCGTTGCAACGTTCCTCGGCACCACGAACATCATCGAAGGTGCGGCGGCGTCCAGCCTGTTCGGGCAGAGCGGCACATACACGCTGCGGCCCGAACGAATCTCGATCCGGCCGCCGGACGAGCCGGCTCCGGCCGGTCAACGGTCTTCGGAGGGAATCGTCCACGACGTGATCTATGCCGGCAGTCACGTCCGGATACTGCTGACCACGGTCGCCGGCATCGAACTCACGGTCACCGAGCCCGGACCGCCGGCCTCGGCGGCAGCCGAGTGGGCCATCGGCGATCGGGTCGCCGTGTCCTGGGCGGCCGACCGCGTGACGAAGGTCCGATGAAAACCTCCGGATCAGCCCCCGGACATTCCATTCCCGTTGTCCATTTTCACGCAGCAGTCGACAAGGAGTTCCCATGAGGCGATCGGTAAATCAGAGATTCGTGGCCGGTATTGCAGCGGCGGTGGGGCTGAGTCTGGTGCTGACCGCCTGCGGCTCCTCCACCACCAGCTCCCCGGCATCCCCAGGAACGTCAACCGCAGGAACTCGAACCGCCGGGTCGTCGTCGGCAGATTCTTCGTCTGCCGATTCCTCGTCGATAAGTTCTTCGTCGGCCGGTTCATCGACGGGTGGGTCATCGTCGGGTGGGTCATCGTCGGCCGGATCGTCGGCGGGTGAATCAGCAAGCGCGGCATCGAATCCGGTGACAGCGTCCACCGCGCCGGCCGCCCCGTCGGTCCCGATGGCGACGTCTGTCGGCGCGGGCGAGGGTGAGGTCGACATCGTCGCCTGGGCCGGGTATGTCGAGGACGGCACCAACGATCCGAAACAGGACTGGGTGCATCCGTTCGAGGACAAGACCGGGTGCAAGGTCAAGAGCAAGGTTGCCGGCACTTCGGACGAGATGTTGCAGTTGATGAAGACGGGCGACTACGACCTTGTCTCTGCATCGGGCGACTCGTCTCTCCGGATGGTGTACGGCAGCGTCGTACAGCCGGTCAATACCGACCTGGTGCCGAATTACAAGACCATCTACCCATTCCTGGAAAAGCAGCGTTGGAACTCGGTCAACGACCAGATGTACGGCATTCCGCACGGCTGGGGGGCCAATCTGCTGATGTCGAATTCCGCCGTGGTGAAAACACCGCCGACCTCGTGGGGGGCGGTCTTCGACCCGAATTCCCCCTACCAGGGCAAGGTCACCGGATACGACTCCCCGATCTACATCGCCGACGCAGCCCTGTATCTGATGAAGACCAAGCCCGAACTGGGGATCAAGAACCCCTACGCTCTCGACGACAAGCAGTTCGCCGCAGCGGTTGCGCTGCTCACGGCGCAGCGGCCGCTGATCGGCGAATACTGGAGCGACTACACGAAACTGGTGCAGGCGTTCGAGTCCGGGGACCTGGTGCTCGGCACGTCCTGGCAGGTTATCGCCAACCTGATCACCACCGACGCCAAGGTCAAGGTGACCGCGACGGTGCCCACCGAAGGGTCGACCGGCTGGTCGGACACCTGGATGGTGGCGGCGAAGGCGAAGCACCAGAACTGCGCGTACCGCTGGCTCGACTGGATCGTCTCGCCGGCCGTCAACGCCCAGGTGGCCACCTGGTTCGGTGAGGCACCGGCACAGTCGCTGGCCTGCGCGCAGCCGGACATGACCGAGCAGTGCAAGAGTTTCCACGCCGCAGATGCGGCCTACGCCAAGGGCATCTGGTTCTGGACAACGCCGACCAAGACCTGTGTGGACGGCCGGACCGACACCACCTGTGCCGACTACACGGCGTGGACGCAGGCCTGGACCACCATCAAGGGCTGAGCGCAGGTCGGTAGCTCCATCTCAAGTACACCCTCGACCGGAGTAGGCACGTGACGATCACCCAGGCGAAACCGCCGGCACCGCCGCGACCAGAGCGATCTACGCTGCGGCACGGCATATCGGTGGGACTGGCCCGCCGGGCCTGGCTGCGCCTTTCCGGTCTGCTGTCCCTGCCGCTCTTCTGGCTGGTCGTCGCCTATCTCGGCGCGCTGGCCGCGATGTTCGTCACTGCGTTCTGGACGATCGATTCGTTCACCAGCGAACTCGACAAAACCTTTACCTGGGAGAACTTCCGCACGCTGGTCGGAAAACCGGTCTATCGGACGGTCGCGGTCCGCAGCCTGGTCGTCGCAGCCGGCGTCACCCTGATCGACGCGGTGGTGGCGATGCCGATTGCGCTCTACATGGCGAAGGTTGCGAAGCCCAGGACACGTGCCCTGCTGGTCGTCCTGGTGATGACCCCGCTATGGGCGTCCTACCTGGTCAAAGCCTATGCGTGGCGGGTGATGCTGTCCGGTGACGGCCCGGTCACCCGATTGGTCGGCACGGTCGGCGAACCGCTCTACGGGCTCGGCGCAACGACGGTGGTGCTGGCCTACCTGTGGCTGCCGTACATGATCATTCCGCTGTTCGCCGGGATCGACCGGATACCGAATTCCATGCTCGAGGCATCGGCGGACCTCGGCGGCCGGACGTGGCGGACGTACCGAAGTGTGCTCCTGCCCCTGCTGGCACCGGCCCTGGTGGCCGGTTCGATCTTCACCTTCTCGCTGTCTTTGGGCGATCTCTATACGGCGAAGATCGTCGGCGGGACCACCCAGTTGTTCTCCAACGTCATCTACGACAACCTGGTCACCGCCAACAATCTGCCATTCGCCGCCGCAGCAGGGGCGTTTCCGGTGCTGGTCATGGTGATCTACCTGGCTGCCGTCAAACGCACCGGCGCTCTGGAGAACCTGTGAGGCCGACCCGTAGATGAGGACGTCATGATCCTGTCCAGAGCGGCCCGAATCTGGCTGGGCACGCTGACTTCGCTCGTGCTGGCGCTGATCTACCTGCCGCTGGCCGTGGTGATCATCAACTCCTTCAACTCGTCCCGCACGTTTGCCTGGCCGCCGCCCGGACTCACCCTCGCCTGGTGGGGAAAGGCCGCGCAGTCCCAAGGGCTCCGGGACAGCCTGTGGAACTCGATCCAGGCCGGCCTGTTCGCCACCCTGTTCGCGTTGATCCTCGGAACCATGTTGGCCTCTGCGGTGGCACGCTTCTCGTTCTTCGGCCGCGAAACCCTCTCCCTGCTCGTAGTTCTCCCGCTCGCACTGCCCGGAATCGTGACCGGGGTGGCACTGTCGAACACCATCACCACGGTGCTGCATCCGCTGGGGATTTCCGCCGGCCTGTTCACCGTGGTGGTCGGGCACGCCACCTTCTGCATGGTCGTGGTCTACAACAATGTGCTCGCCCGGCTCCGGCGGACCGGCGGCACGCTGGAGGAGGCCTCCGCCGACCTCGGTGCGGACCGCTTCAGGACATTCCGGTTGGTCACCTTCCCGCTCATCCGCTCGGCACTGCTGGCCGGCGCGCTACTCGCCTTCGCCCTGAGCTTCGACGAGATCATCGTGACCACCTTTACCGCAGGCAATTTCAAGACGCTGCCGCTGTGGATCTTCGAGAACCTGTTCCGGCCGAACCAGGCGCCGGTGATCAACGTGGCCGCCGCTGCACTGATCGTGCTGGCCATCGCCCCGGTCTGGCTGGCCCACCGGCTCGGTGGGGACGCAGCGGGAGGCAGGCTGTAAGGGGCTGCAAGAGTGGGAGAGCCCTGCTGTGCGCTTCAGCCGAACAGGTCAACGAAAGGCAGTCATGACTCAAGCATTGAAGACGTTCCGGAATTTCATCAACGGCGAGTGGGTGGGCGCTGCGGACGGCGCGACGACCGACATCATCAACCCCTCGACCGGCCAGGTCTTCGCCACCGCACCGCTGTCCGGGACGGCCGACCTGGACGCTGCATACTCGGCGGCATCGACGGCTTTCGAGACATGGGGTCACACCACGCCGTCGGAGCGCCAGCGCGCAATGCTCAGGATCGCGGACGCGCTCGAGTCGCGGGCCCAGGAATTCGTCGAGGTAGAGAGCGAGAACACCGGGAAACCGCTGGCCCTGACCGCGTCGGAGGAGCTGCCGCCGGCGGTCGACCAGCTGCGCTTCTTCGCCGGTGCCGCCCGCGTTCTGCAGGGCCTGTCGGCCGGTGAATACCTGGCCGGACACACGTCATTCATCCGCCGCGAGCCGATCGGCGTGGTCGGCCAGGTCACCCCCTGGAACTACCCGCTGATGATGGCGATCTGGAAGATCGGCCCGGCGCTGGCCGCCGGCAACACCATCGTGCTCAAGCCGTCGGACACCACCCCGGCCTCCACCCTGCTGCTCGCCGAGCTGGCCGCCGAATTCCTGCCGCCGGGCGTTCTCAACGTTGTGACCGGTGACAGGAGTACCGGTTCCGCGTTGGTCTCCCATCCGACGCCGACCCTGGTTGCCATCACCGGGAGCATCAGGGCCGGGATCCAGGTTGCCCAGGCTGCAGCGGCGGAGGTCAAGCGGGTCCATTTGGAACTGGGCGGCAAGGCGCCCGTACTGGTTTTCGACGACGCCGACATTGCCGCTGCGTCGGAGGCGATCGCGCTGGCCGGCTACTTCAATGCCGGCCAGGACTGCACAGCCGCAACGAGGGTGATGGTGATGCCCGGCGTGCATGACGAGTTCGTGGCCGCGCTCGCCGAGCAGGCGAAGTCGACGATCGTCGGGCCGCCGTTCAACACCGACGCGCTCTACGGTCCGGTCAACAACGCCAACCAACTCGCCCATGTCGGCGGGTTCATCGACCGGCTGCCCGATCACGCCACCGTGGAGGCCGGCGGCCGTCCGGTCGGCGACGCGGGGTACTTCTACGCCCCCACCGTGGTGGCCGGTTTGGAGCAGCAGGACGAGGCGGTCCAGGACGAGATCTTCGGCCCGGTGATCACCGTCCAGCGGTTCACCGACGAGAAGCAGGCAATTGCGTACGCCAACGGCACCCGCTACGGATTGGCGTCCTCGGTCTGGACCAGAGACCACAGCCGCGCCATGCGGGTTTCCGCGGCGCTGAATTTCGGCTGCGTCTGGATCAACACCCACATCCCGCTGGTCGCCGAGATGCCGCACGGCGGTTTCGGCCATTCGGGATATGGCAAGGACCTGTCCATGTACGGGCTGGAGGACTACACCCGCATCAAGCACGTCATGTCCGCCACCGGTTCCGCCGGGTGACTCATGGCGAACCATTCGTTCAACAAGTCCAGCCGGATGACCAAGATCGAGGCACAGCCATGACTCTCACCGTGAACGCTTTCCGCACCGACATCCCACAGGAACGACGGCTCGTCACCGAATTGCCGGGCCCCAAATCCGTTGCGCTGCATCAACGCCGTCTGTCGGCGGTCGCCTCCGGGGTGTCCTCCACATTGCCGGTCTATACGGCCGATGCGGGCGGAGGGATCGTCGTCGACGTCGACGGCAATTCGCTGATCGACCTGGGCTCGGGCATTGCGGTGGTGTCGGTCGGAAATGCCGCGCCGCGGGTGGTCGAGGCGGTCCGCGAAGCAGCCGGCCATTTCACCCACACCTGCTTCATGGTCACGCCCTACGAGGGTTATGTGGCCGTTGCCGAGAAACTCAACTCGCTCACGCCGGGTGGCCACGACAAACGGTCCGCCTTGTTCAATTCCGGCTCGGAGGCGGTCGAGAACGCCGTCAAGATCGCCCGGTCGGCGACCCGGCGCAGCGCGGTGGTGGTTTTCGACCACGCCTACCACGGCCGGACCAACCTGACCATGGCGCTGACCGCAAAGGCCATGCCGTACAAAAAAGGATTCGGCCCCTTCGCTGGTGAGATCTACCGGATGCCGATGTCCTACCCGTTCCGCGATGTCGCCGGAATGACGGGCAAAGATGCGGCGGCCCGGGCAATCTCGATGGTCGAGAAGCAGATCGGCGCCGAGGAGGTCGCGGCGGTGCTGATCGAGCCGGTGCAGGGCGAGGGCGGCTTCATCGTCCCGGCGGACGGCTTCCTGCCGGCACTGTCCGAATGGTGCACCCAGCACAGCGTTGTGTTCATCGCCGACGAGATCCAATCCGGTTTCTGCCGCACCGGCTCCTGGTTCGCCAGCGACCACGAAGGGGTTGTGCCCGATCTGATCACCACGGCGAAGGGAATCGCCGGCGGGCTGCCGCTGGCCGCCGTCACCGGACGGGCCGAACTGATGGAGTCGGTCCACGTGGGCGGCCTGGGCGGAACATACGGCGGCAACCCGATCTCCTGCGCCGCGGCGCTGGCAGCGATCGAGACGATGACCGAGCTCGACCTGAACGCGGCCGCCCGGCGGATCGAGGCAATGCTTGTCCCCCGGCTACGGGCCCTTGCCCAGGAGACGGGCCGGATCGGCGATGTGCGGGGTCGGGGCGCCATGATCGCCGCTGAGTTCACCGTCGGCGGTTCGACCGAGCCCGATTCGGCGGCCGCCGCCGCCGTTGCGAAGGCCTGCCACGCCCAGGGTGTCGTCATCCTGACCTGCGGCACCTACGGCAACGTGGTGCGGCTGCTGCCGCCGCTGGTCATCGGCGAGGCACTGCTGTCCGAGGGCATGGACGTCCTCGAAGCCGCCGTGCGCGCCCTGTAGCGATCCGATCTCCTCGCATCTCCGCGCCTTGGCTCGGGGGCTGTCTTTGCCGCCGGGCACCGATAGGCTGACGCTCGCGGGGGCCGGTCGTGGTGCCTGGCGTCAACTAGCAGCGCACTTCCGACAGCAGTGCATTCCCGAGAGGACCGACCGTGCCAGCGGAAATCATCCCCATCCAGCTCGGCCTGACCGCCGGCAACGGACTCACTCTCTGGGCGCCGCGGTGGCGTGAGGACGGCGAGGAATGGGAGGCGTTCCTCGGCCACGGGGACGAGCTGTTCGTCTTTCCGGACCCGGCCCACCTGGCCGCCTTCATCCGGACCGCCGACGAGCACGATCTGATCGATCATCCGGAGTGGGAGTCGGCCGCCGAGGCGATGACCGACGAGCTGGTACCTGACGACGACCACCGCTTCGACATCGTCGGGGTACCAGAGCTTGTCGCCGAAACACCGGACATCTGGACGCTCGCGGAATTGGC
The DNA here is from genome assembly GCA_038204125.1 of Mycobacteriales bacterium. Lineage (GTDB taxonomy): Bacteria > Actinomycetota > Actinomycetes > Mycobacteriales > Nakamurellaceae > Nakamurella. The sequence continues at coordinate 2,487 of JBBRDH010000172.1, read as the reverse complement.
CGACACCGTCGCAATCCTGCGTTCGCTCGCCGAGGTGTGCGACCTGCCGGCGATCGAAGAGGTACTCGACGCCGCCGACGGCTTCGCACTGCTGTCCGCCGGTGAGCAGGCGTTCACCGGTCGACAGGGCGAGCGGCTGTGGGACGGCATCGGCGAAGTCGTGTCCAAGCGGTGGGACGAGGTCGTCGATGCGCTGGACGGGGTGGTCAACACACCCGAGGTCGATGCCACCGCGCTGACTGCCGCCGAATCCGAGGCCGCCGCCATGAACGCCGTCGTCGACGACCCCGACGACGTTCCCGAACTGGAAGAGGGCGAGCGCGACCCCGAACTCGCCTTCTGGGACGACATCGGCATCGACTGCATCGAGATCACCGTCGGCGGCCGCACCGGAACCACCCTGCGCTGCTACCTCGACGACGAACCAGTGTTCCTCTCCAAGGCCAACCGGGTCCAGATGTTCACCTCCGACGAGACCTTGGAGAATTACCTCACCGACCCGGCCGCGGACCACAAACTCGCCTCGCTGGCGATCTGGCCGGAGATTCGTGAGGCCATCGACGGCGGTGACGCAGTCGTGGTGGTGGGCCCCGAGAACTCCTACCGGCTCGACGGGCTGGCCGACGACCTGATCACCGGACCCGGTGCGGTGAACCGCAAACAGCTCGAACTGGCCGTCGAGTTGCTCACCGACGCGGCCATCGCCCGCAGCGACGAGGAGACCGCCGAAGCCCTCTCCACCGCCACCCCGCTCTCCAGTCTGGTCAGCGCGATCGTCAAACCGGCCGCCGACAGGATGCCCCCGGCCCCGCCCTTCGACGACGAGGTCGGCGCCTGGTCCGTCCTGGTCGACCGCTTTGCCGCCACCCTCGACTGGGACGACGAGCCCGCCTGACCTCGCCCTGCCACTGAACGGCCCGCTCCCCCTCCCGTGGCCTGCCCCGGAGGGGCCTCGCCTTCCCCCGCGGCTCGCCCGTGACGACGGCCGGGCCTCCGGCGAGGATCAACTTCGCAAACATGGACGAACTTGACTACTCCTGTCACTCCAATCCCAAAAGCGCAAACTTCATCCGTGCCTGGGAAGTTGATCCGCGCCAGGGGCGTGCGGGGGACGTACGGGCTGGACCCGGCGGAGGCTCCGCGGGGACGCACGGGCTGAAACCGGAGGAGGCTCCGCGGGAACGCACGGGCTGGGCCCGGCGGGGGCTCCGCGGGGGCGCACGAGCTGGACTCGGCGGCGGCGGTCCGGGCAGGTCGGCGGTGAGGAAACAACGGCGAGGCGGATCGATCGGGGTGGGCCGGGCAGAACCCGCTTCGGCGGGAGAGCAAGATATCGGCCGGGCACCACCGACCGGATAAATCGGCCAAGAGATATATCCGCAGGGAAACAAGGCGGTGCGGGATCAGGCGAGTAGGGCGGCGTAACCGGGTTTGATGACGTCGTCGATCAGGGCAAGCCGCTCCTCGAAAGGCAGGAAGGCGGACTTCATAGCGTTGATGGTGAACCAGCGCAGTTCTTCCCAGCCGTAACCGAAAGCCTCGACCAGGCCTGCCATCTCGCTGGTCATGGTGCAGCCGCTCATCAGCCGGTTATCGGTGTTGACGGTGACCCGGAAATGCAGTTTGGCAAGTAGTCCGATGGGGTGTTTGGCGATCGATTCAGCGGCACCGGTCTGCACATTCGACGTCGGCGCCATTTCCAGCGGGATTCGCTTGTCCCGCACATAGTCGGCAAGCCGGCCGAGGACCGGCGTCCCGTCACCAGCAAGCGTGATGTCGTCGATGATTCGGACGCCGTGTCCCAACCGGTCGGCGCCGCACCATTGCAGAGCTTCCCAGATCGACGGCAAACCGAATCCCTCCCCGGCATGGATGGTGAAATGGGCATTTTCTCGACGAAGGTACTCGAATGCGTCCAAATGGCGGGTCGGCGGGAAACCCGCTTCTGCCCCGGCGATGTCAAAGCCGGCCACGCCCATATCGCGATATTTGACGGCCAGGAAAGCGATCTCGCTCGACCGGGCGGCATGCCGCATCGCAGTGAGCAGCCCCCTGACCCTGATGGTCCTGCCGGCCAGACCGGCGGCGAGAGTGCCGGCGGCAAACCCGTCAAGCACAGCCTGCACCACCTCGTCGAGATTCATCCCGTTCTCGGTGTGCAATTCCGGCGCGAACCGGACCTCGGCGTATACGACGCCATCCGCCGCCAGGTCCTGCACACATTCGGACGCCACCCGGATCAGCGCTTCGCGGCTCTGCATCACCCCGACGGTGTGGCTGAAGGTCTCCAGATATCGCTCGAGCGAACCGGAATAAGCCGATTCGGCGAACCACCGGGCCAGAGTTTCGGGATCGGTAGCGGGCAGTTTGGCATAGCCCGAGTTCGCCGCGAGCTCCACCAGCGAGCCCGGCCGCAGCCCACCGTCCAGGTGATCGTGCAGCAGAACCTTGGGTGCCGCGCGAATCGTCTCGGGCGTCAGTTCAGTG
>JBBRDH010000171.1:0-11592 GCA_038204125.1 Mycobacteriales bacterium | reverse complement strand
CGCCGCTCAACGGCGCCGGTCGTGATGGCGGACGTCCGGCGCGGGCGTCGGAGCTGGTTCCGGTCAACCGCCGCCGTCGCTGGCCCTGGATCCTCGCCGCCGCACTGGTGTTCCTGCTGGTCTCGGGCGCCGCTTTCACCGTCTGGGGTACCTCGGTGCTCGGACTGCGCCGGGTCGAGGTGGCCCTGCGGACCGGCGCGGCCGACGAGCAACTGGCCGCCGAGGTGCGGGCCGCGGTCGCGCTGCCGGACGGGGTGCCGCTGGTCCGGATCAATCTGTCGGACGTCAGGGCGCGGGTGCAGCAGATCCCCGAGATCGACCGGGCCGAGGTGGCCCGGCGTTGGCCGAACGATCTGGTGATCACCGTCCGCCCTCGCACCCCGTCCGCGGTGACCAGCGCCAACGGGGCGCTGTGGCTGCTCGACTCCGGCGGGCATCCCTACACCCAGCTGGCCGGCCCGCCGCCGCCGGGTCTGGTCACGGTGAACCTGTCGACGCCAGGTCCGGCCGACCTGGCGACCCTCGCGGCGCTCGACGTGGTGGGTGCGATGACCGCTGAATTCCGCCGGACGGTGGCCGGCGTCAGTGCCCTGTCCGCCCATGACGTCACGGTCACCCTGTTGGACAAGCGCACGGTTCTCTGGGGCGGACCGGCGGATGGTGCGCGCAAGATGCAGCTGCTGCCGGCTCTGCTCGCCGCCCAGCGCGGGTCGGTCTACGACATCTCCGATCCCGGCATGGTCACTGTCCGCCCCTGATCCCCGCCGTCCGCCCGCGCGTTCCCCCCGACGCCGCGCCCCGCGGTCCGCGGTACCGTTCCCCCGACGCCGCGCCCCGCGGTCCGCGCTTCCGTTCCCCCCGACGCCGCGCCCCGCGGTCCGCGCTGATCAAGTTCGACTGCGCGGACGAAGTAGGTCATTGTGTGACGGGTGGGGCGGGTGAGTCCGACTTTGTCCGCGCGCACGCCTCGGCGGGCATTGCCTGGCCGGAACCGATGCCAGCGCATCAGCCCGGGTGAAGCCCGCGGGCGGGTCGCTGCGCTGGGAGTCTCGAGCCGGACGGCGAATCGCGCGAAATCGCGGTCGAAGGTGACGACGACAGCTCCATGTTCGACGGCCAGAGCCGCGAGATGGGCATTCGAGGTGAGGTTGCCCGCCGACCCCGTCTGTTCCACCAGTCCGCGAAGGACGCCGGCATGTCGCGACGTCGGATGCACTACCACGGCCGCGGCAGCTCCCAGCCAGAGCTCGATCAGATCGAACGCCGCGCTTGAGGAGAGGGGATTGGTGAATATCCGGGCGCTGGTCGAAATCCGAACGAAGGCAGGGAGGCTCAGCCAAGGAAACGCAACCGGTTCGGGACCAGCCAACGCATTGGTCAACCAATTGCGAGCGGCCCTGTGCTGACGATAATCGGAATTCACCGCGTGGAGCAGTACGTTCGCATCGATGAGCTTCACCGGCCCGTCTTCAGCTCCCGCACGATCTCCTCGTCCTCCAGTGCCGCCGCCAGTTGGAGCGCTCTGTCCAGTGGAACTATCGGCGTACCCAGGGCCGAAGTCGGAAACCGATGGTCGTGGTCGACCCGCTCCGGAGCGAGTGCGTTCCGGAGCGTCGCGTTCACCGCGTTCTTGAACGAAAGTCCCCGCTCGGCCATCAGCTTGTTGACCAGAGCGACTACATCCGACCCCAACGTAATGGTGGTCCGCACGACCGCATCATACGATCACCAGTGGCGATGCCATGATGCAGGTTTGGCGAAGGTCAGCCCTTGATAGCGCCGCGGGTCACCCCCGACAGCACCCACCGCTGGGCGATCAGGTAGGCGACGATCGTCGGTGCGAGCGCCATCAGATAGGACGCGAACGCAATGTTGTAGTTGGAGCTGAACGAGGATTGGAAAATATTCTGGATGACCGGAATGGTCTGCAGCGTCGGGTTCGACGTGACCAGAGACGGCATCATGAAGTCGTTCCATGACGAGAGGAAGGCGAAGATGCCGACGGTGGCGTTCATCGGGGCCAGCAGGGGGAAGACGATCCGGGTGAAGGTCTGCCAGGTGGTGCAGCCGTCGAGTCGGGCACTTTCCTCGAGTTCCATCGGCACCGAGCGCAGGAATGCGGTGTAGAGCAGCACGTTGAACGACAACCCGAACATGATGTGGAGAATTGTGACGCCGACCGGATTGTCCAGCCCGACCAGCGCGGTCAGCTTGATCTGCGGGAGCGCCACCACCGGGAATGGGATGAACATCGCGGCCAGCAGGTAGAAGTAGGACCAGCGGTAGGCCTTCTTCTCCCAGTTGCGGGCGATCGCATAGGCGGCAAGAGAGCTGAAGATGATCATCCCGGCGACGCTGACCGCAGTGATGGCCAGCGAAATGGCGAACGCCCGCGGGAAGTGGGTCAGAGTCCAGGCGGTGGAAAAATTCTCGAAATGCATCGGGAACGGGAAAGAGAATCCACTGCCGGTCGCCGCGTCGACCGAAGATTTCAACGACATGGCGACTGCAAAGTACAGCGGTACGAGGATGGTCAGCGAGCAGATCAACAGCAAGATGGTGAGTCCCCATTTGCCGTCGCCACCCTCCTTCGGTTCCCGTGTCCGCCGACGGCGTGGCTCGGCCGCCGCAACCGTTGCCGGATCGATGGTTCCAACAGTTGCCATCACAGTGACACCCCTCTGCGGCGGATGAGCTGCAGCTGAATCAGCGAGACGAGAATTGCGACGATGAAGAAGATGACGGCATTGGCCATCTGGTAGGCGTAGTCACCGCTGGTGAATCCGGTGAAAATCGTCATTGCAACACTGAATGTCGAAGTTCCCGGCCCGCCATTGGTGAGGCCGACGATGATGTCGTAGGCGTTCAGGAAGGCCTTGAACCCGAGAATGGTATTGATCACCACGTAACCGGCGACCAGCGGGAAAGTCACGCTGCGGAATCGCCGCCAGGCGCCGGCCCCGTCGATGGACGCCGCCTCGTACACCTCCGCGGGAATGGCGAGCAGGCCGGCCAGATAGATGATCAGTGCGCTGGGCACCGACTGCCAGGCCGTGACGATGACGATCCCGACCCAGGCCCACTTCTCGTTCGCCAGCAGACTGTCCTGCAGCCACGAGATGCCGAGGCTCTTGCCGAGCGCCGGTACCGAATTCGAGAACAAATAGCTGAACACGTAGGCGATGACGATCCCGGAGATGACCATCGGGATGAAGAAGACGCTCCGCAGCGCGACCTTCAGCCGAATCTTGGCGTTGAGCCCCAATGCCAGAGCCAGCGCGATGACGTTGACCAGAATGACGGTGACCAGTGAGAACCACAGGGTGAAGCCATAGGAGCTCAGGATGCGCGGATCGCTGAACAGCGCCTTGAAGTTGGTGAAGCCGACAAACTTCCAGTCTCCGTAGCCTGCATAATTGGTGAAGCTGTAGAACATCCCCAGCAGGGCGGGAACCGTGATCACCAGGGTGAAGACGATCATCACCGGGACCAGCATCAGGGCATAAGCCCTGTCCTTGCGGGGCGCGCCCTGGGACTCACCGACCGAGGCCGCCCGGGTCGACCCCGTGGCAATGGGTGCTTTGGTGGTCATCCGGCGCTCCTCTGGTCGATTCTCGGGCGGTCGATTCTCGGGCGGTCGATTCTCGTGCGGTGCATTGTCGAGCCGGTGATCATCTTCTCGGTCGTCATCATTTCCAAGGCCATTTCGTGGTCATTTTCGGGGTCAGCCCTTCAGGGATCAGGCCTTCTGGGATCATGTGGACCGCTGGGATCAGGTGGACCGCTGGGCGAGCCGGCGCCAGTCGTTGTCGAGCTTGGTCAGGAGGGCTTTGCCGTCCCTGCTGATCAGGGCCTCCTGCAGGTAGTTCTCCAATGGAATGGTCGGAGAGAAATAGGTGCCGGCGCCCTGGTAGAACCGGCCGGACTTGACGTACGGGGCCAGCCCGGCGATCCGCTCGTCGACCTTGGTCGTGGAGCCCTTCACCGGCGAGTAGGCGAGGTTGTCGCTGTTGTACTTCTCGATGATCTCGGGAGTCATCAGGAAAGAAGCGAATTGCCTGGCCTGCTGCAGATGGGCCGCCCCCCTGGGAATCGCCAGCCCGAGATCCAGGTTGACCCGCACCCTGGTGTCGGCGGGATTGTCAGTGGCCGGCAGCGCGAAGGTTCCGACCTGCAATTTCGGGCTGATCTTGCCAACCTCTCCGATGGCCCACGGCCCCTGGAAGTACATGGCCGCCTCTCCGGCGGCGAAAGCGGCGTTGCCGTCGGTGTAGCCGCGGGTAGCAGCGTTCGAATTTGCGTAGGAAGACAGCTGGAGCATCTTGTCGACCGAGGGCTTGAAAGCCCCGGCGAACGAAGTCTCAGACCCGGACTGGACGTTCGTCCCGGCGGCCTTCAACTTGGTGAAGAAGTCGAAGACGTTCATGCCGCTTCCGGACAAATAGTCGAAAACACCCTGCTTGATCGTCCAGCCGTCCTTGAACGTCATATAGAAGGGCGTGACTTTCTTCGACTTGAAGGTTTCGCAGGCCGCGATCAACTCGGTCCACGTGGTGGGCACCTTGACGTTGTTCGCCTCGAACAACTGCTTGTTGTAGATCACGCCGGCTGCGGTGATCGAGTAGGGGATCAGCCCGGTCTGATTGACGTCGGTGTATTGCCCGACCAGTGCCTGCACACTCGGGTCGATGGTGTTCGCGCCGGGGAGATCGGCCAGGTCGGTCAACACTCCGCGCTTGAGGAACGTGGCGAAGTCCAGCAGATAGTTCTGCAGCAACACATCGTGCGGCCGGTCCCGGACGAACGACGCGACAAGGCTTGTCGACGAATCATGGCGAATGCTCTGGCCCGACTCGGCCTCGTACTGGGCGACGACCTTGTCGAAATACCCGATCACTTCGGGCTTGCTCTGATAGAAGTCGATCGTTCCGGTTGAATTGCCGCCCGAGCTGCACGCGGCAAGTGGGCCCGCGGCCAGCGCGCCGACAGTCACAGCCTTGAACAGCGCTCGTCTGGACAACCGCGGGTCGGGTCTGGTCGGGCCCGGGCTAATCATTCGGCCCTCCCCGCTCGGTCCGGCTCAAGACGCTGGCAACCATGAAATCCCCTCTCGTGGTTGATCGGATCGACCGGAGAAGTGTCGGCATGTCCTACGAGCACCTGGTTCGCGGTGGTGCGCTCCAATTCCCGGACGGACGTGATCCTAACCACACTTGCAAAGGGCTAAGGACGGTGCGGGTCGCATATTCCTGCCGGGCGACCGACGACCCACCCTGGGCAACTCCGAACAGCCGGACGACGACGATCAGGTGTGACTGGATTGGAGTGTGGTATTACGCCGACCGGTAGACGACCATCCATTTGGAGGTTCGTCGACACAATGGAAGCTCTTGACTGCCGTCAGCTCAGCCAGAGTTTGACCGCCAGTCCCATTCCGGCGCAGGAGATGACGACCCGCATCACAGTCGCCGGCACCTGCCTGGCGACGGCCGGACCCAATGCACCGCCGACGACACATCCGAGACCGAGTGGGACGGCGGCCGCCCAGCGCACGTCCGCGAAGATGGTGAACCCGATCGCCGCGACCCCGTTGGCCACGCCCAGCACGAAGTTCTTCGCCGCATTCGCCGCTGGGAACGGCTTGGCGGTGCTGGACAGCAGCATCGCCAGGATCATCACCCCGGCAGCCGCGCCGAAGTACCCGCCATAGATGCAGACGCAGAACAGCCCGGCCGCCAGCAGCTTGCGCCTGGGCGGGTGACCGATGGCCTGATCGGCGTCGGCGGGGATCGTCCCGGGATGTCCCGGCCCCCGGCGGCGGGTGCCGAGCGTCCGCAACCGAGGGCTGAAGGCGAGGAGCACGGAGGCCAGCGCGACCAGGTAGGGGACGATGGCTTCGAAGTTGCCGGCCGGGCCTAGCAGCAGGAGCGTCGCACCCAATGCGCCACCGCACCCGGCGATCGGCAACCACAACAGGAGGTCAGGGCGCTGACCCCGGAGTTCGTGTCTGGAATTACCGACCGACCCGACGGAGCTGCCGATCAGCGCCACCGTGTTCGTCACGTTGGCCGTCACCGGTGGCAGCCCGAAGGCCAACAGCACCGGATAGGACACCAGCGACGCGAGTCCGGCCGTCGACCCGATGACCCCGGCCCCGATGCCGGCCACGAACAGCAGCAGGACCGAAACCAGACCGGTGCCGATGGCCTTCTCCTCCTTGTCCATCAGAGCAGCGCGCCGCGGGCGAATGCGCAACACGCCGACGCCGAAAAAACCTCCGGAAATCTGCGCGGCGTCGGCGCGCCTTCCCACCCGGCGTCTGCGGGAACCCTACTTTCATCCCAGAACAACTTGACATAACTATAACCATGTGGTTGAGGTTCAGAGTTTTGAACCGTCAACTCGATGCTGATAGTTGTTCCATGGCAGGCGGAATGTCCCGGCCACAGGTCGATCCGGCCCGTTCGGTCCAGCTGTTTCCCGAAGTTCACCAACAGGTTCACCAACAGGAAGGCACAGGCGATGACCCCACCGCACAACTATCTCGCCGTCATCAAGGTCGTCGGTATCGGCGGCGGCGGCGTCAACGCGGTCAACCGGATGATCGAGGTCGGCCTGCGCGGGGTCGAGTTCATCGCGATCAACACCGACGCGCAGGCGCTGCTGATGAGCGACGCCGATGTGAAGCTCGACGTCGGCCGGGAACTCACCCGCGGCCTCGGCGCCGGGGCCAACCCCGAGGTCGGGCGCCGCGCCGCCGAGGACCACCGCGAAGAGATCGAGGAGGTGCTCAAGGGCGCCGACATGGTCTTCGTGACGGCCGGCGAGGGCGGTGGCACCGGCACCGGCGGCGCCCCGGTGGTCGCCTCGATCGCCCGCAAGCTCGGTGCGCTGACCATTGGCGTGGTCACCCGGCCCTTCGCCTTCGAGGGCAGGCGGCGCGGCGGCCAGGCCGAGGACGGCATCCAGGAGCTGCGCAACGAGTGCGACACGCTCATCGTCATCCCGAACGACAGGCTCTTGCAGCTCGGTGACCTCAACGTGTCGCTGATGGACGCCTTCCGGTCCGCGGACGAGGTGCTGCTCAACGGCGTACAGGGGATCACCGACCTGATCACCACCCCCGGCTTGATCAACGTCGACTTCGCCGACGTGAAGTCGGTGATGGCCGGCGCCGGTACCGCGCTGATGGGGATCGGGTCGGCCAGGGGCGAGGGCCGTGCCGTCCAGGCGGCGGCCAAGGCGATCAGCTCCCCGCTGCTCGAGGCATCGATGGACGGTGCCCACGGCGTGCTGCTGTCGATCGCCGGCGGCTCCGATCTCGGGTTGTTCGAGATCAACGAAGCCGCGTCGCTGGTTCAGGAGGCGGCACATGAGGAAGCGAACATCATCTTCGGCACGGTGATCGACGATTCTCTTGGCGACGAGGTGCGGGTCACCGTGATCGCCGCCGGTTTCGATTCCACCCCGCAGGTGCTGCCCGGGACCAATCGGCGCCCGGCCGCACTCCCGGGCGCGACGGTCGACGGGACCGTCGGTTCGGTTCGGACCACATCGAGCGGCTCGGGCAGCGATCTGCGGCCGCAGATGACGCCTGGCCCGCCGAACGGTCACGCCCCTGGCTACCAAGCCGGTGGTCAGCCCAATCATCAGCCCAATCATCAGCCGGGCGGTCAGCCTTACCAGCCCGCCTACCAGGCTTCGCCGGCACTTGCCTATGCCCCGGCCGGTGCATCATCCGCGCCGCCGGCGACCAATGGCTACGGTTCTCCGCGTCCGGCCAGGCGGATCCAGGACGACGACGACGTGGACGTGCCGCCCTTCATGAAGCGGTGACCGGCTGGCGTTCCGTCTGGTCAGCCGACATGGGCGCCCGCGCCCTGGTCACGGACCGCAGCGGCGGGGTTTCGATGCCGCCCTACGACACGCTCAATCTGGGGGCCGGTGTCGGCGACGGTCCGGTCGCCGTCGCCGGCAACCGACGCCGGTTGGGTGACCGCGCGGGGCTACCGGCGGACCGGATCGTCTGGATGCAGCAGGTTCACGGGACCCGGGTCGCCCGGGTGTCCGCGGCCGGCGAACACCCTGAGCCGGCGACCGATGCAATGGTCAGCGCGACGGTCGGGCTCGGGCTGGCGGTCCTGATGGCCGACTGCGTTCCGGTGCTGGCTGCCGACCCGGCGGCCGGAGTCATCGGCGTCGCGCACGCCGGTCGGCTCGGTGCCGCCGCAGGGATCGCACGCGAACTGGCCCGGGCCATGTTCAGCCTCGGCGCGGTGGCGGATCGGATGGCGGTCCATCTCGGGCCGGCGATCTGCGGCCGGTGCTACGAGGTTCCGGCGAAGATGCGGGACGAGGTCGAATGGTTGCTTCCCGGATCGGCGTGCCGGACCAGCGACGGAACCCCGGGACTGGACCTGCGGGCCGGCCTTCACCGGCAGCTCACCGATCTCGGCTTCGGGCCCCCTTCGCCGAACGCCCAGGGGCCGAACGCCCCCGGTCAGGCCGGGTTGACGCAGGACCCACGTTGTACCAGGGAGGACGCCACTCTGTTCAGCCACCGGCGGGGCTCCCCGACCGGCCGGCTCGCGGCGCTCGTCTGGCTGCCGAGGTCGGACGGCCGCAGGCCGCCGGCGCCGGAAGCCCCGGCAAGCGCCCGGTTCAGCTCGGCCGCAGCTAGCGGTGTGTCGTATTCCGGTCGGGACGTATCCGGCCGATAGCCTTTGGTCAGCACGGTGTTCCGGCGCACACGGCGCCGGTCGAGGAAGGAAGAAGCCAATGGGATCGTGGCGCAAGGTCGGGGCCTTCCTCGGACTGGTTCCGGATGAGAACCATTCCTACGACGAGGATTCGCCGTACGGAAAGGACTCGTACGACGACGCTTCCTACGATGTCTCGCACGATGCATCCGCCGAGCGGTCGGGTCACGACCGGCCGTTGCGCGCGGGTGGTGGCTACGAGAACGACGGTGACGACGGCGGCCGTGACGACGGCCGACGGGACGGCCGGCCGGCCGGCGAACCCGGCGGCTACGGCTCCACGCCCTATTCCGGCGCCTACGCCGGGGCTTATTCCGGGCTCGATTCCGGTGGCAGCGGCTATCGCGGCGCCGAGCAGCGACCCGAATCCGATAGCCGTCAGTCCAGGTCGGGCCGGTCCCGCGGCGGGCCGGTCACCCAGGGTGCCAATGCGATGAAGACCGACGTCCGGCGCGACGGCGACAGCAACTCCGCGCGGCCGGCGACCGTGGCACTGACCGGATTCGCCGAGGCCCGGATCATCGGCGAGAAGTACCGGGACGGTCAGTCCGTGATCCTGGACATGACGGCGATGTCCGACGCCGACGCCCGCCGGCTCGTCGACTTCTCGGCCGGGCTCGCCTTCTCCCTGCGTGGCTCGATCGAGAAGGTCGCGCCGAAGGTATTCATGCTGCTGCCGCCCGAGGCGGACGTTGCCGGCGGGGTGGCCAGCGCGCTCGAGGACGCCAGGGCCTACGCAGGTAGCTTCGCCCGGTAGTCGGCGGCGGGTGATGTTGTCCCCCCCGATCGGGTACTAGTAGAGGGGTGAACATCGTCTGGCAGGTGGTCTACCTGCTGCTCTGGATTTTCCGGCTCCTGCTGCTCGGCCGGATCGTGATCGAGATGGTCCGCGCGCTGGCCAGGGGGTGGCGGCCGATCGGGCGGCCGGCGGCCACCATGGAGGTGCTGTACGCCGGAACCGACCCGCCGGTGAAGCTGCTGCGGAAGCTCATCCCGACGGTCCGCCTCGGCGGGGTAGGGTTCGACCTCAGCATCCTCGTCCTGTTGATCGTGATCCAGGTTCTGTTGGCGGTCGTGGGCTCTCTGCTGTGACGAGTGACCAACCCCATCTTTCCCCTCGTAACTCAAGGAGTCAGGTATGCGGCTCACGCCGGCCGACGTTCACAACGTCGCTTTCAAAAAGCCTTCGATCGGCAAGCGCGGCTACGACGAAGACGAGGTAGATGCCTTCCTGGACCTGGTCGAGGCAGAGCTCAGTCGTCTCATCGAGGAGAACAACGACCTCGGCCAGCGGGTCGCTGCGCTCCAGAACGGTGGCGCTGCCGCTCTGGTCGGGCAGTCCGACCAGGCAGCAGGCGCAGCGGACCAACCAGCGGCCCCGACCCAGGAGAAGCCGGCTGCGGCCACCCCCGCCGCCGAAGTTCGCACTCCGGTGTCGGTCGAGAAGCAGCCCGAAGCGGTGGCTGGCTCAACCGCCGCACCGGCAGCCGGCCAGGTCGACGCCGGACCCTCCTCACATCACCTGCAGGCCGCCAAGCTCCTCGGGCTGGCCGAGGAAACCGCGGAGCGGCTCACCAGCGACGCCGCTGCCGAGGCAGCGGCCACCCGCAGTTCGGCCGAGGCCGAGTCCCAGCGGGTGCTCGCCGAGGCGAAGGCCGAGTCGGAGCGACTGCTGGCCGATGCCCAGGGCCGCTCGACGAGCATGGTCGACGACGCGACGGCGAAGGCCGAAGCGCTGGAGCGGGACTCGAGGGTCAGGGCCGACGCGATGGACCGCGAGGCGCAGAGCAAGTACGTGCAGGTCACCGGCAACCTGACCGAGCAGCGGACGATGCTCGAGAAGAAGATCGACGACCTTCGAATCTACGAGCGTGAATATCGGACCCGCCTCAAGAGCTGGATCGCCGACCAGCTTTCGCAGTTGGACGAGAGCGGAGCCAAGAACTCGGCAGCCCAGAAATCGACCGCCGGATAAGCTGTCCTCGCATGTCGACCAGCCTTCGAATCGGATCGAGCTTGCGGCCCGGTTCGAGGTGAATGCCCAAACGCTTTGCGGCGACGACCCGGCCATCACCGGCGAGCCATTCGGAAGAACGACGCAGGATCCGTCGATGCGGCCCTGCGTCCACTAGAACCGAACGGTCCGGCCCGTCAGCCCGGAAACGAAGTGGTCGGTTGCCCGCGGGCGCCGGCAAGCGGGGTGGTACCGCGGTGCCTGCCGGATCGGTGGGCCTCGTCCCTGCAGCCGTTGAGAGCTGCACCTGGACGATGAGAGGTACCCGGAATGTCTGTAGAGCAAAAGAGCCCCGCGGTCGCGTCGAGCACCGCCTACCCGCTGGCCGGGTCCGGCCCCGTTCCGGCGAGGCCGGATTTCCCGGTGGCGGAGTCCGCCGTCCTGGCCTACTGGAAGCACGACGACACGTTCCAGGCTTCCATCGACCAACGTGATGCCGGGCCGGACGGCGCCAACGAGTTCGTCTTCTACGACGGCCCGCCGTTTGCGAACGGCCTGCCGCACTACGGCCATCTGTTGACCGGCTACGTCAAGGACGTCGTGCCGCGGTATCGGACGATGCGCGGGCGGCGGGTGGAGCGCCGCTTCGGCTGGGACACCCACGGGCTGCCGGCCGAGCTGGAGGCCGAACGCCAACTCGGCATCAAGGGCCGCGGCGAGATCCTGGAGTTGGGCATCGCCCAGTTCAACGAGGCCTGCCGGGAATCGGTCCTCCGCTACACCCACGAGTGGCAGGACTACGTCACCAAGCAGGCTCGCTGGGTCGACTTCGCCCACGACTACAAGACGCTCGACGTCGATTACATGGAGAGCGTCCTG
>JBBRDH010000170.1:0-11677 GCA_038204125.1 Mycobacteriales bacterium | reverse complement strand
GAACCGGACACCGCGGGCCACCACGGCCGGATGGGTGCGGAGCTTGCGTCCGGTGCTCGCCGATCCGGTGAACCCGACCAGATCCTGCTCGGTCAGGTGATCGAGCAGGTCCCCGGCACTTCCGGCGATCAGCGAGACGGCGCCTGGCGGAAGCAGTCCGGACCCGACCATCAGCTCCACCAGCGCGTGCGTGACATAGGCGGTCTGGCTCGCCGGTTTGATCAGGCTCGGGGCCCCGGCCAGGAAGGCCGGGGCGAACTTCTCCAGCGGTCCCCAGACCGGGAAGTTGAAGGCGTTGATCTGCACCGCCACACCGTGCATAGCTGTCCAGATGTGTTGGCCGACAAACGTTCCGCCCTTGCCGAGCGGTTCGGGGGCTCCGTCGAGAAGAATGTTGCCGGCGGGCAGCTCGCGTCGTCCTTTGCTGGCGTAACTGAACAACACGCCCAGTCCACCGTCGACGTCGAACATCGAGTCCCCTGTGGTGGCACCGGTTCGCGCCGATAGCCGGTACAGCTCATCCCGGTGCTCGCGGAGATACGACGCCAGGGCCTTGAGGAGCGCGGCCCGCTGGTGGAACGTCAACGAGCGCAGTGCGGTGCCACCAACCCGCCGGCCGTAGGCCAGCGCAGCCGCCATGTCGATGCCCTCGGTGGAGAGCCGGGCGACCTCGTCGCCGGTGACCGCATCGCGCACCGGGATACCCGGCACGTCCGGGGTGACCCACTCACCCTGCAGATAGCTCGACAACACCGGCATGAGCCAACCCCCGCACCTGTATACCGACCGTCCGTTCAGTTATTGTGCGTGGATGGACCAGGGGAAGTCAACGGGCAAGCGGCCCGACGACGGGCCCGACGGCCCGACCTCGACCTCGACCGGGTCGTCGGCCGAACCGGCCCGCAAGCGCGGCCGGCCCGGCCACGACCTGTCGGCTGTACTGGCGGCGGCCGTCGAGGTGTTCAACGAGCGCGGCTACGACGGCACCACCATGGACGACCTGGCCGGCCGGCTCCGGATCGTGAAATCGTCGATCTACCACCACGTCACCGGCAAGGAAGCACTGTTGGCGCTGGCCCTCGACCACGCACTGGCCGGTCTGGAGGACGCTGCGGACGAGGTCAGGGCGTCAGCCGGACCGGCCGCCCGGCGGCTGGAACTCCTGGTCCGGCGCAGCGTCGCGGTGCTCGTCGACCGACTGCCGTACGTGACGCTGCTACTCCGGGTCCGCGGCAACAGTGACGTCGAGCGCCGGGCGCTCGCCCGGCGCCGCCGGATCGACCGACTGGTCGCTGAACTCGTCACCGAAGCCATCGGTGACGGCGACCTCCGCCCCGACCTCGACCCGGTGATGACCGCCCGACTGCTGTTCGGCACGGTGAATTCGCTGACCGAATGGCTCAAACCGACCTCAGCCCAGGGCAGGCACGGGGCGTTGGATTTGGGCGATACCGTCAGCGCCATGGTTTTCGACGGCCTCCGCCGGACCCGTTGACGCCCCCCCCCGCGCATTACTCCGAGAGCCGGAGGACCGTTCATGCAGGACCGCACTCCCAGCCCGGAATCGCTCGAACCGATCGAGCGGGCTTCGATCGACGAACTACGGGCGCTGCAGTTGCGGCGCCTGCGGGCGACGGTTCGCCATGGCTACGCGAACGTCCCGCATTACCGGGCGACGTTCGACGCGGCCGGCCTGCACCCGGACGATGTTCGCGAGCTGGCCGACATTGCCCGGCTCCCGTTCACCACGAAGGCCGACCTGCGGGACAACTATCCGTTCGGCATGTTCGCCGTGCCAAGGGAACGGATCTCCCGGATCCACGCTTCGTCGGGTACCACCGGACGAGCCACCGTCGTCGGGTACACGAGGGACGACGTCGCCACCTGGGCGGCGCTGATGGCGAGATCGCTGCGGGCCGGCGGCATCCGACCGGCGGATCGGGTCCATGTCGCCTATGGCTATGGCCTGTTCACCGGCGGCCTCGGCGCGCACTACGGCGCAGAAACCCTGGGCTGCACGGTGATCCCCGTCTCGGGAGGAATGACCGAACGGCAGGTCACGTTGATCCGCGACTTCGAGCCCGACGCGATCATGGTGACGCCCAGCTACATGTTGGCCATCGCCGACGAACTGGAACGCCAGGGAGTCGACCCGGCGTCGACGTCCCTGCAGGTGGGAATCTTCGGCGCCGAGCCGTGGACCAACGACCTGCGCGCCGAATTGGAACGCCGACTGGATCTGCACGCCGTTGATATCTACGGCCTTTCCGAGGTGATGGGTCCCGGGGTGGCGATGGAATGCGTCGAGACAAAGGATGGTCTGCATATCTGGGAGGACCATTTCTATCCCGAGATCATCGACCCGATCACCGGCGGAGGGCTGCCCGACGGACAGGAGGGCGAACTCGTCCTGACCTCGCTGACCAAGCAGGCGATGCCGGTGATCCGCTACCGCACCCGGGATCTCACCCGGCTGCTGCCCGGCACGGCCCGCACCATGCGGCGGATGGAGAAGATCACCGGACGGACCGACGACATGATCATCCTGCGCGGCGTGAATCTGTTCCCGACGCAGATCGAAGAGTTGATCCTGCGCACGCCGGCGCTGTCCCCTCATTTCCAGTGCATCCTGCGCCGGACCGGTCCGATGGACGAAATGACCGTGCAGGTCGAGCGGCGAACCGACGCCGACGCGGTGGAAGCTACCGCGGCCGCCGGGATCCTGCGCGCGCTGGTCAAGAACACCATCGGGGTCAACGTCGACATCATCGTGGTGGAACCCGAAAGGGTGGAACGGTCCTCGGGGAAGATGCGACGAATCGTCGACCAGCGCCCACCTCGTTGAGCGTCGGGGTTTCCAGCGATCGCGGCGCGTCGACAACACCCCGGCACCCCACTCTGAACCGATTCACCCGGGTCGTGTCCGACCATCGGAGGCTCCGCTGGGTTCAAACCCGAATCGAAAAGCTCGCCTTGGCCTGGACGTCTGCGGTCGGCTACTTATGCGCGTAATCTCGGCCTCGAGGTTGTTAATAACGGGCAGTAGCAGCCTTCGTACGGTGTAGATACCAGGTCCGAGGACATCATGGCAGGTCATGGGGATGATCTAGGCCGGAATGCTTGATGGTTCCCAGCTCGTCAGCTAGCGTCTTCGACTACAACCGTCCTCCTATATCGCTTGCCGGCGCTTCTGGCTTAAGCGGTTCAGTAGCTGAGGGCGTCCTCAACTACATGTCGGAAACGGAGATCGGTTCAATGAGGAAACGACTGGCCGGCGCACTGGCCATTGGCATGTCCTGCGGCCTGCTGCTTGCGGGTTGCGGCAGCAGCAGCACCTCGTCACCCGGCTCTGCGACATCCGGCCTCGCTACACCCGGCTCTGCGACACCCGGCTCTGCGACATCCGGCTCTGCGACACCCGGCTCTGCGACATCTGACTCTGCTACATCTGACTCTGCTACATCCGGGGCTGCGACGTCCGGGGCATCCACCTCCGCTGCCGGGTCGTCCGGACCAGCGTCGGACATCCCGGCGTCGGATGTCTCGGGGAAGATCACCGTCCTGACCAACCGGACGGACCTGAACCAGGACGGCACGCTGAAGAAGTACGCGGCCGCCTTCAACGCCCTCTACCCGAAGGTCGGGGTCACCTTCGAGGCGATCACCGACTACGCGGGTGAGGTCAAGACCCGGATGAACACCAAGGACTACGGCGACGTCCTGCTGATTCCGCCGGCCATTTCCATCGCGGACTATCCGAAGTTCTTCGAGCCGCTCGGTGACGCCGCCACCCTGGCCTCGAAGTACAACTGGATCGACACCGGCACGCCCACCGGCAAGATCGAGGGTCAGGCCTACGGGTTGGCGACATTCGGCAACGCCAATGGTTTCGTCTACAACAAGAAGATCTGGCAGAAAGCCGGCGTGACCAAGGATCCGACGACGCCGGATGAACTCATCGCCGACCTGCAGGCGATCAAGGCCAAAACCGGCGCTATCCCGTATTACACCAACTACCACGACGGCTGGCCGGTGCAGGGCTGGTCCGGCGCCCTGGGCTCGGCGACCTGCAACCCCAATGCCAATGCCGACCTGGCCACGGACAAGGCACCGTGGTCGCAGGGCAAGGATCTCGGGACGATCTACTCACTGCTGTTCAACACCGTCAAGAACAAGCTGATCGAACCCGATCCGACCACCACCAACTGGGAGAACTCCAAGTCTCTGCTGGGCACCGGCAAGGTCGGGACCATGTGGCTGGGCTCGTGGGCGATCACCCAAATGCAGAAGGCCGCGACCAAGGCCGGCGGGGACCCGGCGGATATCGGTTTCATGCCCTTCCCGGCCCAGAAGGACGGCAAGTTCTGCGCAGTCACCGGTCGCGACTACAACCAGGCCATCAACACCCACTCGACCAACAAGGCTGCAGCCCGGGCCTGGCTCGACTGGTTCACCGACAAGTCGGGATTCGCCAAGGACCAGGGGTCGATTCCCACGCTCAAAGGGGCGCCGCTGCCGACCACATTCGCCGACTACACCAAGATCGGTGTCACCTACATCGAGCTCAGCCAGCAGCAGGCGGGTCTGGTCACCAAGATCGACAACTCGTCGGAGGTCGGATTCATGTCGGCACCCAGCTCGGCCCAGCAACTCGTGGATGTGGCCCGCGGCGCAGCGGGCGGCGATCTGAACTCGGTGTTCGCCGGATGGAACCAGAAGTGGGCCGACGGCATCGCCAACGCCGGGATCTAGCGGTCGCCTGCACTCCGGTGCAGATCGCGATGCAGGGGGCAGTGCCCGAAACAAAGGGCCGCCCCTGCATCGACCGAAGGTATCGGGTTTCCCCGAAGGCTTGTCGGCGGGATTTCAGAAGGAGTCCAGATGTCCCATGCGACGACGCACGTGGCACAACAAGCGGGTGCGACACCACCGCTCGCCGGCGGCGCCCGGGTTCGAAGGCCTCGTCACCGGGCCCTGACGCCCTGGCTGTTTCTTGTGGTACCTCTAGCCTTCCTTCTGGTCTTCACCTACATCCCGGTGGTCAACCTCTTCTACTACAGTCTGACGTCATGGGACGGGGTGAGCCCGGACAAACATTTCCTCGGGTTCAAGAACTACTCGACGTTCTTCAGCCGCCCCGACCTCTTCCGCGTCTTCTTCGTGAGCCTCTTCTACCTCGTCGGCTCATTCGTCCAGATGGCGCTGGCCCTCTACTTCGCCACCATCCTCAGCTTCAACGTCAAATTCAAGAACCTGTTCAAGGGCATATTGTTCTTTCCCTATCTGATCAACGGGGTCGCGATCGCATTCATCTTCCTGTACTTCTTCAAACCGGGCGGAACGCTGGACTCGGTACTGAAGATTTTCGGCATCGGCGGTCACTACTGGCTGGGCGACCCGAACCTGGTCAATTATTCCCTCGCCGCCACCTCTGTGTGGCGGTTTCTCGGGTTGAATTTCGTGCTGTTCCTCGGGGCCATCCAGTCGATACCGGCGCATCTCTACGAGGCTGCCCAGATCGACGGCGCCAGCCGCTGGCAGCAGTTCCGGCACATCATCGCCCCGGGTATCAAACCGATCGTCAGCCTGAGCTTCATCCTGGCTGTTTCCGGTTCTCTGTCAGTCTTCGAGATCCCGTTCATCATGACCGGCGGGGCGAATGGCAGCAAGACGTTCGTCATCCAGACGATCCAGCAGGCGTTCAACTTCAACAAGGTGGGTTTCGCCTCAGCCGCCGCCGTGGTGCTGTTGGTCATCGTGCTGATCGCAACCTGGATTCAGCGGATCCTGGTGCCCGACGAGAAAGTTGACCTGGTGTGACCACGATCGACAACTCGGTCGTCGCCGGCCAGGCCCCCAGGCGAAAGCCGGCGGAATCCCACCGGTTGCGGGCGGGGACTGCGATCACCCTGAAATATCTCTCCCTGGTGATCGGATCACTGGTGATGTTGGTGCCCTTGGTCGTTGTACTCTTCACTTCGCTCAAGACATCCGCCGAGGCCGACGGCACCGGCGGCGCGCTCCAGGCACCGAACAATTGGTTCAACTTCAGCAACTATGTCACCGCGTTCCGCGACGGGCACATGCTGACCGCCCTGGGCAACACGGTGTTCATCCTGCTGTTCTCGATCACCGGCACGGTCCTGATCGGTTCGATGACCGCCTACGCCATCGATCGATTCGACTTCCGATTCAAGAAATTGGTGGTGCTGCTCTTCCTGTTGGCCACGCTGGTTCCGGCGGTCACCACCCAGGTGGCCACGTTCCAGGTGGTCAATTTCTTCGGGCTGTTCAACACCCGCTGGTCGGCGATCCTGCTCTACATGGGCACCGACATCATCTCGATCTACATCTTCCTGCAATTCATCCGCACCATTCCCATTGCGCTGGACGAGGCCGCGCGACTGGAAGGTGCCAGCTCGTTCGCCATCTACCGGAGAATCATTCTTCCGCTCCTCAAGCCGGCGATCGCAACCGTGGTCATCATCAAGGGCATCACCACGTACAACGACTTCTTCATACCCTTCCTGTACATGCCCTCCGACAACCTCGAGACGATGTCGACGGCATTGTTCAAGTTCAAGGGCCCCTTCGGGGCGCATTGGGAGGACATCTCGGCGGGTGCGATACTCGTGACCGTGCCGACGTTCATCATCTTCATCGTCCTGCAGAGGTTCATCTACAACGGTTTCACCTCTGGGGCAGTGAAATAGCGGCATGAGGCCGACGATAATAGTCCTCGGTGCGTTGTTGCGCGCGTCGAATTCTGGCCCGCGCTGTCGGCCGATCGTGCCATGATGGCCCGCGCCCGTCCGACCATCGTGGACATCGCCAAGCAGGCCGGCGTGTCGACCGGCGCCGTCTCCTATGCGCTGAACGGGTTGCCCGGCGTCTCCACCAAGACCAGGGCCCGCATTCTGGAGATTGCCGACGACATCGGATGGCGGCCGAGCAGCGCTGCGCGGTCCCTCTCGGTGTCCCGCGCCCATGCGGTCGGCATGATTCTCGCCCGGAGCCCCCAGACGTGGGGCGTAGAGCCGTTCTTCATGCGGTTCATGGCCGGAATCGAAGCCGAACTGTCGATCAACCGCAACGCCCTGCTCCTGCAGGTGGTGGCTGACCACAACGCCGCCATCGAGGCCATGCGAATCTGGTGGGCCGAACGCCGCATCGACGGATTGATCGTCACAGATCTCTGGGACGACGACATCCGCGTCCCCGTCATCGAAGAGATTGGGCTGCCCGCGGTCCTGGTGGGTCGGCCACGCCGGGAAAGCTCGCTACCCAGCGTCTGGAGTGATGACGCGTCCGCCATCGCGTCGGTGGTCGACTACCTCGTTGCTCTCGGGCATCGGCGGATCGTCCGGGTCGCCGGCCTGCCAGATCTCGACCACACCCAGATCAGGGCCAGGGCTTTCCGCCTCGCCATGCGCCGGCATGGACTACCCACACCGGAGGTGATCAGCACCGATTACAGCTGGGAGGAAGGCGCGCGGGCCACCCGGAGGCTGATGACCCGCACCACCAGGCCCACCGCCATCACGTTCGACAACGACATCATGGCCGTCGCCAGTCTCGGCGTTGCGCGGGAGATGGGTATCGCGGTGCCCGGCGAATTGTCACTCGTCGCCGGTGACGATTCACAGCTGTGCACGATGGTGCATCCCGCCCTGACGGCGTTGTCCCGGGATATCCCGGCATATGGGACCCATTCCGCGCGGACGCTGCTGGACCTGATCGCCGGCAAATTGCCCTCCTCCTATCAGGATGTGACCGCACATCTGGTGCCCCGCGGCACCACGGCTCCGCCCCCGGCGCTGCAAAATCCGGAGCGGGCAATCAGGGCGGGAAAGCAGCGAACAGTTTCCTGATCCCGGACCGAATCAGAGCTGGCTGAATCCCATGATCGCCGCTGCCACAACCAGCAGGCCGATGTCGGTCGTCAGCGCCTTCGCCTGTGTGGGTGGCGCGGAAATACTCCGCAACCCCTGGTCGGCCACGGTTGCCGGATGCCTTCGATGGCAGCGGGTCGGCCGCCGCATTCGACGGCTGGGAGTTCGCCCG
This sequence comes from Mycobacteriales bacterium, assembly GCA_038204125.1. Classification (GTDB taxonomy): domain Bacteria; phylum Actinomycetota; class Actinomycetes; order Mycobacteriales; family Nakamurellaceae; genus Nakamurella. The sequence goes on along the minus strand of JBBRDH010000170.1, from coordinate 3,613 downwards.
GGTCGGTGGCAACTACGGTTGTGGTGCATGTCGGTGTCCAGCCCTGAAACCTGGACCGCAATGACCCGGCGATGACAGGAAGAGCGCAGATGTCGAGCCAAGAGTTGTCGAGCCAAGAGTTGTCGAGCCAAGAGTTGTCGACCGTGATGAGCACGAATCCGCGCACCGCAGAGCGCCGGCCCACGGTTGCCCGGCCGACCACCGAAGGGGAGGTCGCCCGGATCGCCGCTGCCGCGGCCGCGGCGGCGGGCCCGCTGGAGTCGGCCGGTCGGTCGTTCCGGGCCGGACTGCTCGAATCCATCGCGGATGAGTTGGAGAGCCGGCGCCCCGCGATCGTCGAGACCGCCGACTGGGAAACGGCGATCGGCACCGCCCGGCTGAACGGTGAACTCACCCGGACAGTTTTTCAGCTGCGCGTGTTCGCGACGGTCCTGCGCGACGGGGGCTACCTGGAAGCAACTATCGACCGCGCCGGCGATACCACGATGGGCCCCGCACCGGACCTGCGACGCATGCTGGTACCCATCGGTCCGGTCGCCGTATTCGGCGCCAGCAACTTTCCGCTCGCCTTCTCGGTTCCGGGCGGTGATACCGCATCCGCCCTCGCCGCGGGGTGCCCCGTGATCGTCAAGGCCCACGACTCCCATCCTGCGACATCGATGGTTGCTTTCGATGCGATGACGACGTCCGCCGACCGGGTCGGCGCCCCGGCCGGAACGCTGGGCATGGTCTTCGGCCAGGCCGCGGGCGGCGCCCTGGTCGCCGACCCACGGGTCAAAGCAGTCGGATTCACCGGCTCGCTCGCCGGCGGGCAAGCATTGATGGCGATCATCGGGCGACGCGAGGAACCGATCCCCTTCTACGGCGAACTCAGCAGCGTGAATCCGTTGATCATCACGCCGGGCGCCGCGAAGGCCAGCGGTTCCGAAATCGCGGCTGCGCTGTTCACCTCGTTCACCACCGCCGCCGGCCAGCTCTGCACCAAACCAGGCCTTGCCTTTGTGCCTGTCGGCGACGACGGCGATGCGCTGGTCGCCCAGATGTGCGCTGCCGCAACGGGTAGCCCAGCCCCTGCGCTGTTGAACGAGCGGATCTCGAAGGCCTACTCGGCCGGCGCCGGCGATTTGAAGAGCGCACCCGGTGTCGATGCTGCGGCCGAAGGCATGCCACCGAAAGGTCCCGGGTTCGGGGCCACAGTCCAGATCCTGACCACCGATGCCGCCGCGTTGAACCGGTCCATCAGCCAGGAATGCTTCGGCCCCGTCATTGTCGTCGTCCGCTACCGCAACTTCGACGATCTGTACGCCGCTTTCGACCAACTACCGGCCTCGTTGACCGCCACCATTCACAGCGACGACTCCGAACTGGAGCTGACCGCCCGGCTCACCACCCAGTTGCGGGGCAGAGCCGGTCGGCTGATCTACAACGGGTATCCCACCGGTGTCACCGTCGCCTGGGGGCAACACCACGGCGGCCCGTGGCCCTCGACGAACACTCTGCACACCTCCGTCGGGCCGACCGCAATCCGCCGGTTCCTCCGACCCGTCACCTGGCAGAATGCGCCACAGTCTTTGCTGCCCAACGAACTTCGCGAGGATGATCCAGGAATTCCCCGCCGGGTCGACGGCCGTCTGGTCACACCGGGCTGATCGGGAGCGCGCAGCTGCCGATCTGTGTCGCGGCCGCCCTACGACTACCGCCAACACCGGCACCGGGTCCCTTTCGGCCGGTCCGTCTTTGCCGTTGCCCGAGTCCCATCGGCCTGACCTGCTCAAACCCGGCTGCGGGGCCGCCGGCACGGCTGAACCGGTGAGCCCTTGAAGGCACCCCTCGGGCACGCTATCAATACTGTCGAAACCCGCTTGACATACGACCCGACTAGATTTTGTCGACGTGAGAGCGCTGGCGAACCCGATCGCGGTTTGGAGGCTTAGATGACGCAGGTGTTGGCGGGCTGCCACGTCGGGCCCGATCGGGCGCCCGGTCACAGGAGGCGCATGTGTGCGGGCTGAGCGGGGAGATCCGGTTCGACGGCGCTGCTGCCGACATCGAGGCGGTTGCCCGGATGTCATGCGTACTTGAACCCCGCGGACCGAGTGGTCAGGGAGTGTGGCAGTACGGCCGGGTTGCCCTGGCCCACCGCCGGCTGTCGATCATCGACCTGACCGATGCCGGCGCCCAGCCGATGGTGGACTCCGAGCTGGGGCTGACCGTGGTGTTCAACGGCTGCATCTACAACTACCGTGCACTCCGGGACGAGCTGACCGGGCTCGGCTATCGCTTCTTCTCCACCTCGGACACCGAGGTCGTGCTCAAGGCCTATCACCGCTGGGGCACCGACTGTGTCGATCACTTCTTGGGAATGTTCGCCTTCGTTCTGGTGGAACGCGACTCCGGGCGCGCCGTGCTGGCCCGGGACCGGTTGGGCATCAAACCGCTCTACCTGTCGACGACCGGAAGCCGACTGCGCTTCGCGTCGACTCTGCCGGCGCTGCTCGCCGCTGGTGATGTCGACACCAGCATCGATCCGGTTGCGCTGCAGCACTACATGACCTTCCACGCGGTCGTACCACCGCCGATGACGATCTTGAAAGGGGTGCGAAAGCTCCCGCCGGCCACTGTCCGGGTGATCGAGACGGACTCCTCTGCCAGGGATATCACGTATTGGCAGCCCGAGCACGACCGGCGACCGGGGTACGGGAAGCTCGCCGCCGGCGATTGGGAGGAGCTGGTGCTGTCGACGCTCAGGACGGCCGTGCAGCGGCGGATGGTCGCCGATGTCCCGGTGGGTGTTCTTCTGTCCGGCGGCATCGATTCGTCGGTGATCGTCGCCCTTCTCGCGAACGAGGGCCAGCTGGGACTGCAGACCTTCAGCATCGGCTTCGAGGCGGTCGGCGACAAGGAAGGCGACGAATTCGAATTCTCGGACATCGTCGCGAAAGAATTCGGTACGGATCACCACCAGCTGATGATTCCGTCCGCCGACGTCCTTGCCGGGTTGGACGGCGCGATCACCGCCATGAGCGAGCCCATGGTCAGCCACGACTGCGTTGCCTTCTATCTGCTGTCCCAACAGGTTGCGCAGCATGTGCGGGTGGTGCAGTCGGGACAGGGAGCCGATGAGATCCTGGCCGGTTATGACTGGTATCCGCCACTGGCCGGGGTACCGGACGGAAATGTGGAGGAAGCGCTGGCGGTGTACTCGTCGCGCTTCTTCGACCGCACGCATACCGAGCTCGGCTCGATCCTCCAACCGCAGTGGCTCACTGCCGAGGATCACAGCCGAACCCTTGCCCGTGAGCATTTCGCGCGACCGGGCGCGGGTACCGCACTGGACCGGGCACTGCGGCTGGATTCACTGGTGATGCTGGTCGACGACCCGGTCAAGAGGGTCGACAACATGACAATGGCGTGGGGGCTCGAGGCCCGGACACCATTTCTCGACCACGAGTTCGTCGAATTGGCCGCGGCCGTCCCACCGGAGCTCAAGCTGGCCCAGAACGGCAAGGGCGTGCTCAAGGAGGCCTCCCGAAAGGTACTGCCCGCTGCGGTGATCGACCGGAAGAAGGGACATTTCCCGGTCCCGGCCATCATCAATCTCGAGGGACGGTAT
>JBBRDH010000169.1:0-11788 GCA_038204125.1 Mycobacteriales bacterium | reverse complement strand
AGACCCGCGGTAGCGGACGGTTCATCCAGCCGTCAGGCAGCGACGACTGGCCGGTCAGCGAACGCGACGCCACCGTGGTGCAGCAGTACAGCCAGACCCTCTACCACCCGACCAGCACAGCCCGGATGGGATCGGACCCGCAGTCCGTGGTTGACCCCGAACTGCGAGTCCGCGGGGTCCAGGGACTCCGGGTCGCCGACGCGTCGATCATGCCGGAGATCATTCGAGGCCACACCAACGCACCTTCGATTGTGATCGGCGAAAAGGCAGCCTGACGGATCAGTTGGTTGGGTTCAGCCGGCCTGGATACGCCGGGCGGGGGGAGTGCTCTTGGTCGGCCGACGGGGTAGCCCTGGGCGTAGTCGACGCCGGATTCGGGTAGTTGGTCTAGGGTGAGCTTGTCTTCGACGAACCCCGGCGGCCGTGTGAATGCCTGAACCCCGGGCGATCTGGACAAGTGATTTGAGCAGAATCTCGCCGGGAGGCCAGTGAACCGGCGGCGGTGACGGCTACGTAGGTAGCGCGTGCGCGCGAGGTCCGGGTTCGCAAGTCCTCGGCCGGCCCGCGGTGGTCTGACGCTCGGGTGCCCGACGGTGTCGTGATCCGACGGTTCGAGCACGACACCGATGACCTTCGACACGTACGCGGACCTGTTCCCCGACGCCCTCGATGCGGTTGCTGACTGCCTGGATCAGGCTGAACGTTCGCAGTTGGCGCATGTTTCGCGTTTGAAGACGACTGAAGGGCACCTCCATCAATCTGGAGATGCCCTCTGACCTGCAGAAACACGTCGGGGTGACAGGATTTGAACCTGCGACCTCTTCGTCCCGAACGAAGCGCGCTACCAAGCTGCGCCACACCCCGTGGAGCCCGGACAAGTCTATCCGACGTGGGGCGCTGATCAGCACCAGATGTGGTGGGCACGGGTGGTAGCCGGGCCCTTCGGCGGCGGCCGATACCAGTCCGCACCAGCCAGATCAGGCCCGCGGGACCAGGGTCAACAGGGTCGCCTCGGGGCGGCAGCAGAACCGGACCGGCATGTAGGGGCTGTTGCCGAGCCCGGCCGAGACGTTGAGGAAGGTGTGCGCTCCCCATCTGGACAGGCCGCGTACCCGGGACCGGTCGATTCCGCTGTTCGTGACCACTGCTCCGTAACCGGGGATCCGCACCTGCCCGCCGTGGGTGTGTCCGGCCAGGATCAGGTCGTAGCCGTCGCCGGCGAAGGAGTCCAGCACCCGCGGCTCGGGGGAGTGGGCCACCCCGATCCGGACCACCGCCTCCGGATCTGCCGGCCCGGCGATCTCTGGGTAGCGGTCCCGGTGCAGGTGGGGATCGTCCACGCCGGCCAACGCGACCCGTTGGCCCCGCACGGTCAGCGTCGTCTTCGAGTTCGACAGATCGACCCATCCGCGCTCGGCCTGGGCGGCCCGCAGGTCACGCCAGGGCAGCGGTGCACTCTTCGGCAGCGGTTGGGATTTCAGGAAGTAGCGGTGCGGCGACTTCAGCGCCGGGGCGAAGTAGTCGTTGTTGCCGAAGACGAACGCCCCCGGCACGTCGAGCAACCCGCCGAACGCGGCGAGCGCCGTCGGCACCGCCTTCCTGTGGGCCAGCGTGTCACCTGTGCACACGACCAGGTCCGGCCGCAGATCGGCGAGTGCGCTGACCCAGGCCGCCTTGTGGTGCTGCGCCGGGGTGATGTGCAGGTCCGAGACGTGCAACAACCGGATTGGAAAGGCGCCGGCCGACAGCACCTTCACCGTTGTCCGGCGCAACGCATACCAGCGCCGCTCGACCACTGTCGACCAGAACAGTCCGCCGGCCGCGAAGGCCATTGTCGCGGCCGCCAACCTGCCGGTCGCGACCCGGTCAGCCACCGGTGGTGCCGCCGGCCGAGTACCACAGGGTGATCGTGCTGCCGGGCAGTGCGCTGAACTCAGGGTTCTGTCTGGTGACGACGTTGGCGGAGGCGCCGGTCGGCTGGGTCTCGATCTGCGGATTCGGGACGAACCCCTTGGACGTCAGCTCGACCTTGGCCTGGTCGATCGACATGTTCGTGACGTCCGGCACCTGCGAATTGGGTTGGCCCGCAATGTAGGTCGGATCGGCAGGCTTGAATTCGGCGTTGTCCAGCGGCTGGTGCAACGGGGTCATGGCCGAGAACCAGGTGGCGGCCGGGACGGTCCCGCCGCTCATTCCCTTGCTGCTCTTGTCGGCGGTCTCGCCCATCGCCTGGGGTGTCGGGCAGCTACCGCGCAGGGCGAACGGGGCCTTGGTGTCGACACAGATCGACTTCGGCCGGTTCAGATAGTCCCAGGTGACGACGGCGCCGCTGTAGAACGGGGTGTATCCGAGGAACGCGGAGGACTTGTAATCCTGCGTGGTGCCCGTCTTGCCGGCGGCGAACCGGGTCCACTTGGCGGCGCTCGCCGCGGCGTGGGCGGTGCCGTCGGCGTTCTTCAGGTCGTCCCGCATTGCGTCGGTGAGCGTCCGCGCGAGTTCGGCCGGGATCGCCTGGGCACAGGGCGTCGTCTTGAGATTGACCACCTTGTTGTTCCGGTCCAGGACGGTGTCGACCGGCGTCGGCGGGCACCACAGACCGTCCGAGCTCAACGTTGCGCCGACGTTGGACAGCTCCAACGGGCTGACCGGTGTCACACCCAGGGTGAAGGAGGCGATCTTCTGCGCGACGATCTGCTGGGCGAAGGTGCTGTTGGTGTCGGCAAAGGTGCGGTCGACCGCTCCCGCATCCAGGGTGTACCCCTTCATGCCAAGGGCCTCTGCCATCTCGACGACCTTCTGCAGGCCGATCTGGTCCTCCAGCGCCACGAAGGCGGTATTCGGTGAGGTGGCCAACGCCTGCTGCAGCGACATCGACGGCGGGTAGTTGCCGGCGTTGTGGAAGGCGTGCGCGGGGGAGATGGTGGAGGAGTATTCGGGTGGGGAGGAGATCCTCGAGCTGGTGCCCAGGCCGGCCTGCAGGGCGGCGGCGGCGGTGAAGACCTTGAACGTCGACCCCGCGCCCAGCGGCGCGAAGGTGGTCGGTAGTCGCTGCAGCGTCTGTCCCTTGGCCTGGTCCAGCCCGTACGGCCGGTTGCTGGCCAGGGCCACGACCTTGCGGACCGAGCCGGGCTCGACGATGGCCAGCGCACTGGCCACGCTCTTGTTGGCGGCGGCAGTGGGGTCGGCGTTCAAATCGACGCCGTCCTTGGCGGCCTTCATCGCCTTCGGATCGAGCCAGGTCTTGACGGTGTAACCACCGTCGGCAATCTCGTTGTCGTCCATGCCCGAGTTGCGCAGATAGTCCAGGACGTACTGGCAGTAGAAGCCGTTGGTGGCCGAGTTCGCGGCCGGCAGACAGCCGTTGGGGGTCTTGATCCCCTTTTCGGTGCCGAGCGGCTGTGCCGTCGCCTTCTCGTAGGTGGCGTCGCTGAACCTTCCGGCCTGCCACATGAGCTTGAGGACGAGGTCGCGCCGTTTCTTGGCGTCCGTCACGTGGTCGGGGTCGAGCGGGTTGTACTTGTTCGGGTTGTTGACCATCCCGGCCATCATGGCCGCCTGGGCCAACGTCAGATCCGCGGCGTGCACGCCGAACAGCCGCTCGGCGGCCGCTTCTGCGCCATAGGTGCTCGGTAGGAAGGCGACCAGATTGAGGTAGCGCTCGAGGATGTCGTTCTTGTTGCGCAACTGCTGTTCGAGGGTCAGGGCCAGCTTGGCCTCACGCAGTTTGCGAACGGGTGTCCCGGCAATCGCCGCGGCCTTCTCGGCGGGCGTCTTCGCGACCACCAGGAACATGTAGTTCTTCACGTACTGCTGGGTGAGCGTGGAACCGCCCTGGGTTGACTGGTCGGTGGCCTGGGCATTGCTCAACAGGGCCCGGGTGGTGCCCAACCAGTCGACGCCCTTGTGCTGCAGAAAGCGGCGGTCCTCGACGGTGGTGATCGCCACCACCAAATTCTTCGAGATCTGATCGAGCGGGCGGTATGTCCGGTTCTGCCGGTAGACGTATGCGATCGGGTTGCCCACGATGTCGGTGATCGTGCTGGTCAGCGGGATGTCGCCGTTGAAATTCTGCTCCGGCGTCTGCGCCAGGGTCGTCGTCAGCTGGTTGGAGGCCAGCCCGACTCCCAGGGCGTACGGCAGCAACAGACCGGCAAGCAGCACGCCGGCAAGCAGGGTCGCCACCACCAGTCGAGCCAGGCCACCCAGAACACGCACGTCGGCCAGGGTACCGGGGGGCGGTGAAGGCGGCGGCGCATCCGGCCGTCCCCGCGTCGGTGAAGGCGTCGGGTGACGTCGGAAATCCACGTATCGCTGACCGGATTCTCTGCTCCTGGCAACGGAACGACCATGTACCGGCGCGCGTCTGACGGTGCAGTTGTCACCCTCGACCCACCGAATCGGGCAGATCTCTCCCGAGCACCCCGACCAGGCACCCCGACCAGGCACCCCGACCAGGCACCCCGATCCAGCAGATGGAACCAGAGTCATCACGGCTACGTAGGAAGCGAGTGCAAATGACTAAATCAGCGGCGACCTCAGCGGCGACCCCACCGGCGGCGGCGACCCCACCGGTACTGCGGATCGTCGAGCCGCTGCCCGGGCAGGCCACCCGGAGCCCGGCCCAGCCCCCGGGATCTGGAACAGCCGGGCCCGTCGCGGCCGGCTGGACCAGGCGCGCGTTGTGCACCGCCACAGATCCGGACGCGTTGTTCGTCACCGGTGCTGCTCAGCGCGACGCTGCGAGAATCTGCGGCGGGTGCCCGGTCCGGCTGGAATGCCTGGGCGACGCACTCGACAACCAGATCGAATTCGGGATCTGGGGCGGCATGACCGAGCGCGAGCGCCGCGCCGTGCTCAAGCGATCGCCGCAGGTGACCAGCTGGCGGACGGTGCTGGAGAACGCCCGGCAGGCAAGAACATCGGCGGCCAGCTGACCTCAGCCGCCGCCGACACTGCCTGCCTGAACCCCGCCGGCCGTACCCCCTCTGGTCAGTGAGGTACCGATCTTTCGCAGCGCCGGGAGGTCATGGGCGTCGAACGGAAGCGCAGGCACCTCGATGACTGCCAGGTCGGGGTGCGCGCGGTCGAAGCGCGCCCGCATCTTGATCTCCTTGGCCCGGGTGGTGAGCCGGTCGCCGTGGATGGCCAGCGCGGCCAGTGTCAACGGGTCCTCGCGGGCCAGGTCTCCGGCCGCCTCGGCGGTCGCCGCCATGCTCAGATCTGCCATCGGAGGGTGGGTGCGGTTCAGGACGAGCCCGGCCAGCGGCATCAGGTCGGCGCGGAGCCGGTCCGCGAAGTACGACGCCTCCCGGAGGGCGTCCGGCTCGGGCGTGGCCACCACCACGAACGCCGCGCCCCCCGAGCGCAGCAGGTCGTAGGTGGCCTGGGCGCGTTCTCTGAACCCGCCCAGCATGTTCTCGAACAGCTGGACGAAGCGACCTGCGTCCGCCAGCATCTGGCCGCCGACGACCGAGGTGACCGCCTTGGTGAACAGCTGGAAGCCGGCGCCCAGCACCCGCATCACTCCCCGGCCCGGCGATGTCAACAGCCTGATCATCCGGCCGTCGAGGAAGGATCCGAGGCGTTGGGGGGCATCGAGAAAGTCCAGGGCCGACCGGCTGGGCGGGGTGTCGACGACGATCAGGTCGTACTCACCGGTCCCGGCCAGCTGACTGAGCTTCTCCATCGCCATGTATTCCTGGGTTCCGGCGAACGAGGTGGAAATCGTCCGGTAGAAGGGGTTTTCCAGAATCTGCGCGGCCCGCTCCGCGGACGAATTGGACTGCACCATTTCGTCGAAGGTCAGCCGGGTGTCGAGCATCATCGCCCAGAGCTCTCCCGATTTCCTCTCCTGCGAAACGGTGACCCGGCCGTCGATCCCACGGCCGTCGGCCCGGTCGTCGGGCCCGGCGTCGTCGAGATCTGGCAGGACCACCCGGCGCGGCACGTTGTCCAGCTCACCGAGGCCGAGCGACTGGGCGAGCCGCTTCGCCGGGTCGATCGTCAACACCGCAACCTTGCGCCCCTGACCGGCGGCAAACAGCGCCATTGCGGCCGCCGTCGTGGTCTTGCCCACCCCGCCCGAACCACAGGTGACCACAACCCTGATCGACGGATCGGTGAGGATCGCGCGCAGGTCGAAATGGGCGACCGCCCGCAGGGCCGCGGTCATCGGCCGACCCCCTGCCCGGCGAGGTCGTCGGCCAGTTCGTAGACCCCGCCGAGATCGGCGCCGTCGACCAGGCGCGGCAACTCCAGCATTGGCACGCCCGCCTCGGCCAATTGCACCCGGCAGTCGTGCTCGGCCAACACCCGGACGGCATGGTGGGCGGTCTCTGCGGCCAGCCCGGCGACCAGTTCCGGCTTTGCGTCGATACCCGCCATGGACAGCCCCGCGACCAGTCGTTCGGTGTCCAGGCGTTGCTCTGCAGCCGGCGTCAAGGACGCGGCGTCCAGATGAGAGACCGTCGCGGCGTTGACGATGATCGTGCCGACCGGCAGATTCGCCGCCTTCAGCCCGGCGATCGCCTCGAGCGTCTCCGACACCGGCATGTCCTCCAAGAGGGTGACCAGATGGACGACCGTGTCTTCGGAGTGCAACAGGTTGATGACCCCGTCGGCCTGATTCCGAATCGGTCCCCGCCGCGCCAGGTCCGCCATTGCAACCGTCACGTTGAGGAAGGTGGCGATCCGGCCGGTTGGCGGTGCGTCCATCACGACGGCGTCGTAGGCGGGCAGATTGTCCGAGCCGCGGCGGGTGACGGTCTCCTTGATCTTGCCGGTGAGCAGTACGTCCCGCAGGCCCGGGGCGAGCGTGGTCGCGAACTCGACCGCGCCCATCCGCTTGAGGGTCCGGCCGGCGAAGCCCAGGTTGTAGAACAGCTCGAAATACTCGAGCAGGGCGGCTTCGATGTCGACGGCCAGCGCCCGCACCTCGCCCCCGCCGGCGGCGACGGCAATCTTCCGCTCCTGGTAGGGCAGCGGGGGGACGTCGAAAAGCCTGGCGATACCCTGCCGCTCCTCGACCTCGGCCAGCAGGACCCGCTTCCCGCCGGAGGCGAGCGCGAGGGCCAGCGCCGCAGCAACGGTGGTCTTCCCGACCCCGCCCTTGCCGGTCACCACATGCAGCCGGGCCCGACGGGCGGCGCGGGGCCAGCCGGTGACGCCCGACCCGGTCCGGGGCTCCGCGGCCGCTACCGAATCCGGCACCGACCCTGACCCAGAAACGGACCCCGAAGTAGGCCCCGAAACGGACCCCGATCCTGACCCTGACACCGACATCAACTCGCCATCGCCATGACACCCACCGCGATGGCAGGTACGGCGATCAGTATCAGGCCTAGCCACAGCGGAACCAGCAACACGGCGATGAATCCCGCCGGAACGACGACCGCACCGCTCGCGGCCCGTGCAGCGGCCCGGGAGTTCGTCCACCCGGCCCGGTCCCGGAGGCTGTCGAACCACAGCAACAGCAGTACGAGCAGCAGCACACCCTCGACCGTCGCCGCGGCCCACTGCCACCACCTCATTTCCGCCACCCTAGATGTGGCCGCCGGGAGCCGACTCCGGCGGTCACGTCGGATCTGTGTGCGGCTCCTTCGCTTCGGCCCGATGCTCGGCGGGGAGACGGTCGGATGCTGCACCTAGAGTTGGGCGCATGACCTCTCCCAGTGCACGCAAGACCTACGAGTACTCGACCGTGCCGCTCATCACCCACGCGACCAAGGCAATTCTCGACACCTGGGGGGAGGACGGTTGGGAACTCGTCCAGGTCGTTCCGGGCCCGAATCCCGAGCAGCTGGTCGCGTATCTCAAGCGGGAACGCGGATGAATGCCGTCGAGAGGCTGGCCACCCTCGGTATCGAGCTGCCCTCGGTCGCCGCGGTGGCCGGCTCCTACCTCCCGGCCGTCCGGTCCGGTTCGATGCTCTACACCTCCGGTCAGCTGCCCTTCGTCGACGGAAAACTGCCGGCGACCGGAAAGGTGGGCGCCGAGGTCAGCCCGGAGGACGCCAGGCACTACGCCCGGCTGGCGGCCCTCAACGTGCTCGCCGCTGCGCACTCGGTGGTCGGCCTGGACTCCATCGTCCGAGTGGTCAAGGTGGTCGGCTTCGTGGCATCGGCGGACGGATTCACCGGCCAGCCCGGTGTCATCAACGGAGCGTCCGACCTGTTCGCCGAGGTGTTCGGGGAGTCGGGGCGGCACGCGAGGTCCGCGGTCGGCGTGGCCGAGCTCCCACTGGGCACTCCGGTCGAGGTCGAAGCGATCTTCGAGGTCGGCTGAGCCGGCGGTGGCCCCCGACGCCTCGACGGAACCCGCCGACCCTGGTCCGGGACGGGTGACTGCGGTGTCGGCCGTGGTGCCGATCCGGCCGGCCTCGACCGTCATGCTGCTGCGGGACGCCGCCGGACAGCTCGAGGTCTATGTGTTGCAGCGGGTGTCCGGTATGGCTTTCGCCCCGTCGATGACCGTTTTTCCCGGCGGCGGGGTGGACAGCTTTGACTACCCGGCACCAGCCCACGCCGGTGGCGGGAGCGGTGGGGTCGACGGCATGACGGCCCAGGAAGTCCGGCGGTTGGCCGGAGCCCTGGGCACCGACGAGTACAAGGCGGTGGCGCTCCTGACGGCCGCCGTCCGGGAGGTGCACGAAGAAGTCGGTGTGCTGCTGCAGGCGTCACTGATGCGGCCCTGGGCCAACTGGATCACGCCGGAAGGTGGTACCCGTCGGTACGACACGTTCTTCTTCGCTGCCGCGCTGCCACCCGGCCAGGAACCGCGCCTGCTGACGACCGAAGCCGACCACGGTTACTGGTCCGCCCCGGCCGCCCTACTGGCTGCGCTCGCCGAAGGCGGCGTCCTGATGCTGCCGCCGACCATCGCGATGCTCACCGACCTGGCCGAGTTCCCAAGCGTTGCAACAGTTCTCGACGCTTCGCGGACTGTCCGGCCGTTGACGCCGGTGCTGCTCAGTGAGCCGGGTGAGCCGCTGCGGGTGGCCGTTGCCGGTCGCGAGTACGGCGTGGGCCGATGACTGCTTCGCCCGGGGTGATGCGCCGGGTGACGCGACTCGCCAGGTCGTTGCTGGCCGACAATCCGTCACCGATGACCCTGGACGGCACGAACTCCTACCTGCTGGCCGGGCCCGGCAGCCGATCCGTCGTGGTGGTGGATCCCGGGCCGGCCGACGAGCGGCACCTGCAGCTGCTGGCCGCCGCCGGCCCCGTCGAGTTGATCCTGATCACCCACCGGCATGGCGATCACACTGCGGGCGCCCCCAGACTCGGCGAATTGACCGGAGCACCGGTCCGCGGCGCCGACCCCGCGTTCTGCCTCGGCGCTGCCCCACTGGCCGACGGTGAGCTGATCGACGTCGCCGGCGTCTCGGTGCGGGTCATGGCCACCCCCGGGCATTCCTCCGACTCGGTCTGCTTCAAGCTGGTGGACGACCGGCTCCCGGGCGACACATTTCCGGACGGGCAGTCACCGGTCCAACGGTCATCGTTCGGCTCCATGCTGACCGGGGACACCATCCTGGGCCGCGGCACGACGGTGATCGCCGAGCCGGACGGCTCGCTGGGCGCGTATCTGGCCTCGCTCCGGTCGCTGACCCGGCACGGGCCGGCGACGGTGCTCCCGGCCCACGGCCAGGTACTGCCGGACCTGGCCGTGGTGTGCGCCACCTATCTGGCCCACCGCGCCCAGCGGCTCGACGCGGTGAGGCGGGCGGTGGCCGAGTTGGGCGCCGATGCGTCCGTGAACCGGGTGACCGACGTGGTCTACGCGGACACCGATCCGTCGGTGCGGCGCGCGGCGGAGATGTCGGTCGCCGCGCAACTGGAGTATTTGCGGGACGCCCCGCAATGACCGATCGGGCCGGGATCGACCGGGCCGGGATCGACCGGGCCGGCATCGATCAGGCCGGGGTCGAGAGGGCCGGGGTCGATCGGGCAGGCGGTCGGTGGCGTCCGGGGCAGGTCCGGCCGGCGGTCCTGCACCACAGCCCGGTGCAGACGGTCCGCACCCACGCCTACCGGTCGGCCGGGGTCGCCGCGCTGGCCTGCCCGTATTGCGCGCAGCCGTTGCGCGTCTTGGACGAGCTGACCGGCGAGCCGGTTTTCGGCTGCCCGGCCGGGCACCGATTCGATATCGCGAGGTCGGGATACGTCGCTCTGCTCGGCCCGCAGTCGCGGACTGATACCGCCGACGGGCCGGAGATGGTCGCCGCGCGGGCCGGATTCCTCGGCGCCGGCCACTACCGACCCATCGCCGCCGCGGTGTCCGAGGTCGCCGCGATTGCCGCTCCTGGCGGCCGGCCCGGACCGGTGACGATTCTGGACCTCGGCGCCGGGACCGGTTACTACCTGACCGCGGCGCTGGACGTCGGCGATCCGGGCTCCGCCGGCATCGCCGTGGACTCCTCCAAGTACGCCGCCCGCCGGGCTGCGGCCGACCCGAGAGTGGTCAGCGTCGTCGCGGATGCCTGGGCCGTGCTGCCGGTTCTTGATGCGTCCGTCGACGTGGTGCTCAGCATCTTCGCTCCGCGGTTGCCGGCCGAGGTGGCCCGGGTCCTCCGGCCGGGAGGCCTTTTGATCGCGGTCACTCCACAGCCCCACCACTTGGCGGCGCTGCGCAGTCAGGTTCCGATGCTCACCGTCGACGACGGCAAGCCCGAACGCCTGGACGAGGCCTTCTCCGGCCTGCTGCTGCCCGGGCACCGGCTCGCGGTGGGGTTCGGGATGTCGCTGTCCCAGCCGGAGGTCTTGGCGCTGGTCCGGATGGGACCCTCCGGTCTGCACCTCGCCCCGCAGGACCTGGCCGAGAAGGTTGCGGCGCTGTCCGACGTCACCGAAGTGGAAGCGGCTGTGACGGTCTCTGTTTTCCGCGCGACCGGCTGACGCGGCCCACGCCCGACCTGCCCGACCCCGTCAGCGGCTCAACGGGCGCGGCGGGAGAGTCTTTCGGCGTCCAGGATGACCACACTCTTGCCTTCGAGCCGCAGCCAGTTCCGGTGGCCGAAGTCGGCCAACGCCTTGTTGACGGTCTCCCGGGAGGCGCCCACCAGCTGCGCCAACTCCTCCTGGGTGAGGTCGTGGGTGACCCGAAGATGGCTGCCCTCCTGCTGCCCGAACTGACGGGCCAGCTGCAGCAGCGCCTTTGCCACCCGGCCGGGGACATCCGTGAAGATCAGGTCGGCGAGGTTGTTGTTGGTCCGACGCAGTCGGCGGGCCAGCACCCGCAGAAGCTGCTCGGCGATCTCCGGACGCTGCGCGATCCACTCCCGCAGCGCCGCCCGGTCCATCGTGGCCAGCCGGACGTCCGTGACCGCCGTCGCACTGGAGGTCCGCGGCCCAGGGTCGAAGACCGAGAGTTCGCCGAACATGTCGGACGGACCCATGATGGCCAGCAGGTTCTCGCGGCCGTCGGGCGAATTACGACCCAGCTTCACCTTGCCTGACAAGATGACGTAGAGCCGGTCGCCGAGCTCGCCGACGGAGAAGATGGCGCTGCCCCTCGGGTAATCCACCGACTCGAGTTGGGAGCCGAGAGCCAGGGCGGCATCGGGGTCGACACCCTGAAAGATTCCGGCCCGGGCGAGCGTTTCCTCCACTTGTCCTCCTGGCGAACGTTGCACGAATCACATATCGGGTCTCATTCCATCACGACGAACGCACCCGACACACGTCTGGGTTCACATGTTCGGCGCGGGCCGAGCGTCCTGGCAGGCACCCGGGGGGCCGGCTGACCTGTTCCTGGGCGGTCGCCGCTCGTGCCGGACCGGACCTCAGTT
>JBBRDH010000168.1:0-11870 GCA_038204125.1 Mycobacteriales bacterium | reverse complement strand
CGGCCAGTCGTCGCTGCCTGACGGCTGGATGAACCGTCCGCTACCGCGGGTCTTCGAGAACGCGGGCGCCGCGAGAATCTTTTCGCACCAGGCCAGGCCGGCCAGCAGGGTCGCTTCGTCAGCTCCGCCGGGGTCGCTCAGGTAGTTCGGGTCGATGAGCGGTTTGTCCAGGGGGTTCGCTGAGGCGAGGCGGATGGTTCCGGTGCTTTTGGGCTGCAGCAGGATGGCCCCGACGGTGACGCCATGGCTGGGTGCCGGTACCAGGCCCTCGCCGATGTAGGGCACGACGGCGAACAGGATTTCGATGTCGGGCACCGCCAGCGCAGGGTCGGTGCGCACGAAACAGTAGGCCTCGGCGACGTTGGAGGTGAGCATTCCCCGCTGGTTGGTGGTGAAGTTCTCCAACTGTTCCTGGGTGGCTGCGGAGAACAAGGTGTCCCCGGCAGTCTCGACGGCCAGGCCGGCGAAGAGATGGTCGCGCAGATTGGCGCCGACTTCCGGTGCGTCGACGATCACGTCGATGCCCAGCTCGGTGAGGTGCTCAGCATCACCGATGCCGGACAGCATCAACAGCTGCGGTGTGTTGATCGCGCCGCCGCAGAGCACCACCTCGCGCTGTGCCGTGACAGTTGCGCTGCGGCCGTCTTGCAGGTATTCGACGCCGACGGCGCGGGTTCCTTCGAAGATCACCCGGGTAGCTTGGGCACCGGTCCGGATCGTCAGGTTCCGGCGGTCAGCGGCAGGTCCGAGGTAGGCGACGGCGGTGCTGCATCGCATCCCGCCGCGTTGGCTGACCATGGTTTGGCTGGCACCCTCCGGGTTGGCCGTGTTCGGCGGCACAGTGGGGATGCCGGTTTCCCCGGCGGCGGCGAGGAAGGTCGCCGTATGGGAGCGGGGGCTCCGCTGGTTCGAAATGCTGACGGCGCCGTCGTTGCCCTGATCGGTGTCGGTGTTGCCTTCGACCGCCTCGGCGCGGCGGAAATACGGCAACAGCGCGTCCCAGGACCATTCGGGGCCGGCCAGCTCGGCCCAGCGGTCGTAGTCGGCGGCGAACCCGCGGACCCACATCATCGCGTTGATCGACGAGGACCCTCCGAGAACTTTGCCCCGGGGCCAGTAGACGGTGCGGCCACCGAGCCCGGGTTGCTTCTCGGTGTCGTAGTTCCAGTCGACGTCGGACTTGAAAAGCTGGGCGAACGCCACCGGGACGTGGATGTTCTGGTCGCTGTCGGGGCCGCCGGCTTCGAGCAAAAGCACCGAAGCCCCCGCGTCGGCGGACAGCCGCCCGGCGAGGGCGGCGCCGGAGGAACCGGCACCGACGACGATGTAGTCGAAGCTCTCACGTTCTTCGTTGGGGCTCATGTTCAGCTGTCTCACTTCCGTAGTGGGCGAACAAGGGAATGGTCGAAACGACCCAGTTGTCGAGCTGGTGGACTGGGCGAGATCAGGGACGGGTCCGGCCTGGGGGCCGAGGGCGGGCGGCGCACTCCAGCGCGGAGAATCGACGCCGACCACCACTCACCCTTCCGCGGAATCAGACCAGGCACCAGACCCGGGCCGCATCATTCCGCAGATCTTCGGGCGTGGACGGTGCCGACCCGGAAACCGGACCATTTCGACCGAGCCCGTCGAGCTGGAGATTCGGCGACGACGCGTCAGGGAAGCGCGGGAGCCGGTTGATCGCCCGGCTGAATGACCCCTTGCCGCTTTCAGTCTCCGAAATGGGGACGGACATGAGTACTCGGATGGGTGGCCGTGCGTCGGTGGCCGCCTGCCATCCCTCGATCGCCGGGGAGGGTGCGCCGAAGACCACCAGGACGCTCCCGTCGCGACCGGCCCGGCGGGACTCGCCATGTTCAACCGACCAGCCGGCGGCCTCGCCAGGTTTGAGTGCCGCGGAGGGCGCCATCAGGCTGGCGTGACCCAGCAGTCGAACGGTTCGCGCCTCTTCCTGGCGCCCGGCGTAGCTCTCTTTGTCGCCGAGCACCGTCGGCTGCCAGGGTCGGCCTGGCCGGCGTCCCGACGCGACAGCGCCGGCTGGGTGGCCGGCTGCTGGATCCGCGCCGGGAATAAAGGCGATCTTGATCAGAGTTCTCGCGACCGGCGATGCTACGGCCGTGGGGTGAGGTTTCGGACCGTGCGGGCGCTCGAGGTAACGGTCTGGGTGATCGTCGGGCTGCCGAACAGGGCGCCGAAGGTGATGGTGGATGTGGTGGTGCAGCGCAGTATCAGCAGGGTCGGCTGTGGCTGGATGATGGCGGTGGCGCCTCGGTCGCGAAGCGCGAGGTAGCCGTCGACCTGTGCGGCCGTGGTGTCGCCGGAGAGGTTGTCCGGGGCTGCTGCGGCGCCGGCGGCGGCGGCTCCGTCGCAGATGTGCCGGATGCGTTGGCGGGCCAGGAAGGCCGAGCCGGTGGCGGTCACACCGGCGCCCAGCAGCAGCAGGCAGAGCAGCATGCCGATGATCAGCGGGGTGACGGACCCGGTGTCGTTCCCGATTCGGCCGGCGGGCAGCGTCCGGCGGTGCGAGGACTGCAGCGGCTGTAGGACGACGCTGATCATCTGCCCTCCCGCAGTTCGCTGATGTGAACCGTGTAGACACCGGTCACGGTGTTCCTGCTGCCGGTCAGCACGGTGGGCACTCCGGGCAGCTTGATGATGGCGGTGACGCAGATGTCGTAGACGGCTCCGGGCGACAGCGTCGGGACGATGGCGTTGGCGGTCGAGCAGGTGGTCCCCGGGTTCACGAATTGCAGTCTGATGCCGTCGTTGGGCACGTTCTGATCGGCGAGCGCGATGGCGGCGATGGCGGTGGCCCGGTCGATGCCGATGTCGATCGTCGGTGCCCCGTCGATGGCCCGGCCGCTGTCGCGTGCGGCTTGGGTGACGGCGAAGGTGGCGGCCTGGACGCGGACCAGGGACAGCAGGATGTACAGCACGGGGATCAGGACGAGCACCCCGAGGACCACCACCTCGATCAATGCCCGGCCGGACTCATCGGCCTGCGGTGCCGGCGGCGTGACGGACGGCCGGTCCTCGGAAAGCGGACAACCGTTCGGCTTCACCGGAGCTGTTCCTTCACCGAGTGGCCGGTGACGGTGAGGTCGGGCAGGACACCGTCGAGCAGGCTGACGATCCCCGGCGTGCGCATCGTGCAGGTCACTTCCACCAGCAGGCCGGACGTGCCCGACGTGCAGGTCAGCGATGCCCGGGTGGAGGCGGCGACGCTGCCGTCGAGCAACGTCCCGACCCGCTCGGCGGCGGCGTTCGCGTCGATGTCGGCGTTGGCGATGTAGCGGGCGGCGTCGGCTGCCGCCGAGGTCAGCAGGGTGCGGCTGTACGCCCACAGTCCCACCGACACCAGAGACAGGAAGAGCATCAGGAGAAGCACCAGGACCATGCTGAACTCGGCGACGGCCGACCCTCGGTCATCTGTCCGCAGTGCCCGACCGCGAGCCCACGTTCGGACGGACCTGCCGATGGGCGCCACGCGAAACCTCTGCGGTCCGATCTTCTGGGTCAGGTGGCCTTGCGGATCGAGTCGAACGCCTGGGTGACGGCGGCTTTGACCTGGTCGCGAAAGACGGTGAGCAGGCCCAGGACGACGAGCGCGGTCATCACTGTGATCATCACCCAGCCCGGAACGTCCCCGCGGTCGTTGTCGCCCGTGGAGCCTGGTTTCCGACCCGTTGCGAGTCGGCTGGTGAGCCGATCGGTCAGGTAGGCGACGGTAACCGCGACCCAGACCTGGATTCGGTGAACCGTCCTAAAGGCCGGCGTCCCGGTGGGCGGTGGCGTGGTCAACTTGAAATCGGCGAGCATGGGGGGTCTCCGTTTTCTTGGCGGTGGCGGTGGCGGTGGCGGTGGCGGTGGCGGTGGCGGTGGCGGTGGCGGTGGCCGTGACAGGGACAGGGGGAGCAGAATCCGAACCTTCCTTGAACGCGCCGGGTTGATTCATCGGGCGACTGAGGTGATCGCCACCAGGCCCGGGTAGAGAGCGAACAGAATGGTGATGGGCAGGACAAGGAAAACGACCGGCACCATCATGGCTATTTCTTTTCTGCCACCGGACTCGAGCAGTCGACGTTTGCCCAGGGCGCGGACATCGGCCGCCTGCGCGCGGAGCACGTCGGCCAACGGTGTGCCCCGTTCGATGGCCACGGCCATTCCGTCGAGGAAGCGGGAGAGCGGCTCGAGGCGGGTCCGGTCCCGCAGGGCGGTGAGTGCCATGAGAAATGGCGTGCCGGAACGGGTATCGCCCAAAATCAGATTGAGTTGCGCGATGAGATGGCCTTGGCCGAGCCGGCAGACCCGTTCGATGGCGCCGATCGGACCCTCGCCGGCGGTGACGGCCAGAGCCAGCATCTCGGCGACCACCGGGAAATCGGTGAGGATCTTCTCGTCCCGTGTTTGCACTGTGCGGCTCAGCCACCAATCACGGCCGAGCACGCCGGCGGCCCCGCAGCCCACGATCAGCAACACCAGCACGATGGGATTGGACTGACCCGTCAGGAGAGCCAGCAGAGAAAGACCGAAACCGGCGGCGGTCGCGGCCGCGCCCCACAGCACCTGCTCGGCGCGGAACTGCTCCACTGACAACGGCGAGTCCAGCGATTCGAGCCGGCGCCGAACCGACGCCTGGCCACCGACGATCCGGTCCAGGAACCGGACCGCGTCCCTGAGCAACGGTGCGGTCAGCCGCCCCAGCGTGGTGACCGGCCCGCTCGGCCCGGCCAGCAATCTGGAGTTGGTGGCGGTGTCGGCCAGGTACGGTGCGATGCGATCGGACAGGCTGAGCCGCCGGAGCGGGGGCGAGGCCAACACGGCCAACACCACCCCGACGGCCGCCAGCGCCCCCAGCAGCGCGCCGATCAGGGACAGGTTCATCGCAATACCCGCTTGTCCTCGGGTAGCCGACCGATCCTGACCATCAACCGGTAGGCGACCACCGAAGCGATCGCGCCCACCAGCAGGATCAGCGTGCCCACCGCCGTGTCATAGGCAGCGAGGGTTTCCTGCTGGCTCGCCAGCAACAACAACACCAACCAGGGAGCGCACACCGCCATCCGGGCGGCGTTGACCGACCAGGACTGCCGGGCCATCAGTTCGGAGCGGGTGCGGGCGTCGTCGCGGAGGAATCCGGAAAGTGTGGTGAGCAGCCGCCCCAGGTCAGTCCCGCCTACTTCGCGGGCCACCCGCAGGCTTTCGCAGACCCGGTCACCGACCGGGTCGGCGAGGGCGAGCTTGAGGCGGTCGAGGCTGTTGTTGAAGTTGCCGGTGGTCCGGTAGTCGGTGCCGAACTGCTTGAACGGCTCGCGCATCGCTTCGGGCCCGCGGGAGCCGATGGCCGACAATGCCTCCGGCAGTGAGAGTCCGGCGCGCACGCCGGAGGTGAGGTTGTCGACGACCTCGGGCCAGAGGTCCCGAAGGTCGGCCTGCCGTTTGTGGCGGAGCCGGGTGACAAGCAGGCGGGGCACCGCTATTGCGGCGAGCGCGAAGATGCCGGACACCGTCACCGAGCGGGTGGCGATCAGACCGACCACGGCGACCAGCAGCGCCGAAAGGGCCTGCAGCCCGATCAACTGCTGCGGTGACACGGCCGAGAGCCCGGCCTGGGCGAGTTCCTCGCGCAGGCGTTCGATGCGGGGCCGGTTGCGGGCGGGTGTGGGGCGGCTGGTCAGTCCCTGCCACAGCAGCAGTAGGCCGACTCCAAGGATCAAACCGAGGAATGCCCCCATCTGCACTCCTCCGCCGACGCTTTCGTGGTGAACCTGGAGCGTGCTGCGGCCGATCCGGAGCCCGGTCGGGTCTGCATCTGGACGACCCGGAGCAGAGGCGGGAGCGCCACCGGACCCGGAATTCGTCGACAAGGATCTGGATGGGGGTCAGGATGCGGACAACTCGACGGGTATCGCCCTGCCCCTGACAATAAATAATGCGTTGAAAAAAGCAAAACCGGCAGAAATGTTCATCCATTCGACTTCGGGCATTCGAGCGAGCCTCGTATGCCGACCGGAAACGAGCCGATTCGGAGACCATTGTTCCCTGGAATGTGGACCTTCCGTGGGCAGACGGGCAGCGCAGCCACGTTCGATAGGTGCAGGTCGGCAGCGCCCAGCTTGCCGGTTGGAAGGGGCCCACCAGGCGGCAGCCCTGTGTGCGGCCCAGTACCGGTTGCCCCGATCAAAGCGCTGCTGCCCTGGCCGGCGGTGAATGGTGCGAACGGAGCTATCCGACCGAGGGCCCGGTGGCCGCTGCGGTCAGGTACCCGGCGGCCGTCGGCGGCCCGCACTCAACCGCAGGACCACTGCGTCGAGCCAACTGTCGGGCACCGCACCCACCTCATCAAACCGGCTGATGATTGATTGCGGTTAACCCCTCGCCGAGACCCTGAGCGGGGTCAGCGGGCCAGGATCAGCATGGAGGATGAGCTGTTGGACACGGCCGTCACCAGCGGGATGTTGGCCACCCTGGTCAGCGGGGTCGTGCTCGACCAGGTCCAGAGCGAGCCATCCGATTTGACGGCGGAGCCGCCTTCGGACCAATCGTGGTTCGACATGGAGGTCACCGAGCCGAGACCGGTTACCGCTGCTGCGGGAGATCCGGACACCGGCAGGGTGACCACGGTGCCGTTGGTGAGCAGCGCCGACTGACCGTTGAGCTGCTTCACCCCGACGAGCCCGGGTACGGCGACCGGCGGTCCGTCGAGCGTGGTCACCACGGTGCCATTCGCCTTCAACGCGAAATCGCCGGCAACGGCTTTGATCCCGACCAGACCGGGGATGGGCGCCACTCCCGAAAAGCTTGGGCGCAGGACGGTGCCGTCAGCCCGGATCCCGACGCAGTGGCCGAAGCCGGATCCGTCGGCGTCGGTGACATTGGAGATCCCGAGTTTGACGACCCCGGTGAACCCAGGAATCGCCAGCGGCTCGAATGTCACGCCGGTGGTTGCGGAGCCGAGGCTCCCGTCCTCACCGTCGCCGGATCCCCAGACGGTGCCATTGCTCTCCAGGATGCAAACGCCACCCAGGTAAGGCGCCACGTCGATCACGTTCGATACGTTGAGCACCCTGGTCGGTCCGTAGGCCGGTACCTCGCCGACGCCGAGAAGTCCGTTGCCCGAGTTCTGCTCGAAATCCAGGTTCTTGCCCCAGGCCCACAGCGACCCGTCACTCCGGCGGGCGAAACTACTGTCGGGGCCCGAATACAGCGCAGTCACGCCGCTGAGCGATATCGGCGCCGCGATGGCCGAGCCGGTCGAGCGACTGCCGGCGCCGAGGGTGCCCTGCAGATTGTCGCCGGACGACCACACAGTGCCGGCGGCGGACGGCGCCCCCCGTTGGTAACCATTCTGCTCGATCGTCACCGTCACCGGATCATTGGATTTGTTGTAGAAGTCGACGACCGAGCCGGCTGACGAAGGCACCATCGCGGCATTCGAAACCGTCTGTCCCGCAATGAAGTTGACGTTCCGGGTGACCGGGCGCACGGTGCCGTGCTGGTAGGCGATGATTGCGCCGGCGGAGATTGCCGCGGTGACGGTGACCCTGAGAAAGGCGGTCGAGAAGCCGGGGCCGGCAACGTCCACCGGTAGTACGGTCCCGGCCGGCACCACGCGTGAGCGGACCAATTGCATGCTCGGCACGGCCTGGTAGGTCCCGACGCCGGTGGCAACACCCCCCTGCACATAGCCGAGCACGTCGGCGGCGACCTGGAAAGTAGTGGCGCCGCCCGAGAAGTTCGCAGTGGAGATTTCGGCCTGACCCCCGGCACTGAGCGGCACGACGGCGAGGTTGGTCTTCGGAGTACCGGCGGTGAAGGACATACCGGAGACCGCAAAATCTTCCCCGAATGCCGGCCATCTCGACGGGTTGAAGGGACCTGCGTCGAAGGCCGACAGGTTGCTGTTCACCGCGGTATTCGTGACGGTGAGCGCCATCAACACGGAAGTGGCGCCGGCCGGTATCCCGGTCCGTCCACTGACCTGCCACGTCAGTTCGCCGACCAGACCCTGGTCCAACCAGGAGGAGTTGCCGGCGCCGACACCGGTGCGGGTGTCGAGAGTTCTAGCGGGGGACACCATCACCGTGCTGCCCGGCGCTGCCGCGGTGCCGCCCTGATAGAAGCCCGACAGGTCTGCGATCAAGTCGACCGGGCCGGTCGAGTTGTTGTAGAAGGTGACCCTTCCGCCGGCCGAGACCCGGGACAGCACCAGGGCGGTTGCGGACTTCCCTGCGACAAAACTGATGGTCGGGGCAGCAGGGCGCGCGGTGTCGGCGCCGTAGGCGACGATCTGGCCGGCGGTGGCCGAATTGAGGGCGTTCACCGTCAGGATTGCAGCCGCCACATTGGTGGACGGCACACCACCGCGCCCGCCGACCTGGAGGACCAACTTCGCGTGGGCGGCGATCTTGTGGAGAGGCGCACCGGTTCCGGCACGGGTATCGAGGATGCGCACCGGCGCCAGTGGGACGTAGGCGCCTGCCGCCGCTGTACTCGCGACGGCTGCTGCCACGTCGGGTCCGGCCGCGGAAGCGGGGCTGACCACCGTCAGTAGAGACGCTGCGAGAAGCGCCGCGGCCGCTGAGGCCAGAGCTGTGAGTCGGCCGGTACGGGCGACCCGATCGCGTCCAAATGGTTCACGCTCTGTAGATCTGATCTTGACCAATGGGGTAGACACTCGCTGAGAATAGCGCATTCAGCCCCGTGATGGGTGATTTGTCCCCGTCATTTTGTAAAGACTGGTGACCGGGGCCAACCCGGCTACCCCAAGTAGCCGAATCTGGCGATGTCGTTGCAGGGCCGGAGCGCCCACCCGCCCGACCGGCACGAGGTCGGCGCTCGATCGATCCCCAGGATCCACCGCGAAAAGTCACCGCCAGCAAGCGACGGACGTTTCGATGGCCGCTCGCCAGGACGGGGCAGACGGAGTCGAGCCGCCGCGTGGTGGGACCGCGGGTGGTTGGTGGGGCCACGACCGCGGAAACGCCGCCGCAGCGCTAGGGTCAGCGCACCTAGCATGCCGTTGGCCCGATCCCGGGGCCGAATCCCTGGAGGCCCGATGTCGCCCGACGAGCGCTGCCCGAGGGTCCCGGGCGCTGGTCCGCCGGGTGTCCCCGCTGCCGGCGCAGGAAATCGTCACTCAGCTCAAGCGGCAGTCGTTCGACGTCGGGTTGGCCGGCGAGCAGTGGAACGGCGACGGGCGGGCGCTCGGGTGGGGGCTCATCGAGTTTCCGCCGCCCCCGACAAGCCCGGACTCGGTCTTTGTCAAGGACACCGTGATGATGTCCGGCGCCGCGGTTTGTCGACGCGAGCTCGCCGACACCGCGGGAACCTTGTTCGTCGCCGACGCCACTTTCTTCCCGCACATCCGGGCGATGCCGGAGCCGGCCGGCTCGCACGTCATCGGACTGGGCGGCGACCGCCTCCTGATCGCCGCTTCCGCACCCAGATCCGCCGAACTGCGGGCGGGTCTGGGTGATGCGCCGGTGATCGTTGATATCAGCGAATTCGAGAAGCTGGAGGGCTGTGTCACGTGCCTGTCGGTCCGGCTGCGGCCCGGGCAATCCGTGCCCAAGGTCGGGTAGGCGGCGTGCGGCCAATGCCCGGGGTGTGCCGGGCAGTTCGGTAGCTTTCAGGTTCTCCAGTTCCGGCTTTGACACTTGCTTGGCCCCTGTTCGGTGTTGTGTCCAGTTGTTCTTCTGACGAGGAGTGCGCATGAAAAAGATCATCAATGATCCGGCAACCGTGGTTGACGAAGCCCTGGACGGGATGGCGGCGGCGCACAGCGACCTGCTGACGCTGCACCGGGATCCCGTCTTCGTCCGGCGGGCCGACGCGCCGATCAAAGGCAAGGTCGCCGTCGTCTCCGGCGGGGGTAGCGGGCATGAGCCGTTGCACGCCGGCTATGTCGGCGTCGGCATGCTCGACGCGGCAGTGCCCGGCGCGGTGTTCACCTCGCCGACGCCGGATCAGATCCTCGACGCGACAAAGGCTGTTGACGGCGGCGCCGGCGTGCTGCACATCGTCAAGAACTACACCGGCGACGTGCTCAATTTCGAGATGGCCGCAGAACTCGCCCAGGCGGAGGGCATCGAGGTGACCGCCGTCGTGGTCAACGACGACGTCGCGGTGATCGACTCCACCTGGACCGCCGGTCGGCGCGGGGTCGGCGGGACCGTGCTGGTCGTAAAGATCGCCGGCGCGGCCGCAGCGCGCGGGGACAACCTTGCCGAGGTCACCGCGATCGCCGGCCGGGTCAACGACAACGTCCGGTCCATGGGCATGGCCCTGGTCGCGTGCACGGTGCCACATTCGGGGGAGCCTTCGTTCATCCTGGCCGACGACGAGATGGAGATCGGGATCGGCATCCACGGCGAGCCTGGCCGGGAGCGAGTCAAGATGGCAGGAGCGGACCAGATCGTCGCCACCCTGCTGTCGGCGGTCGTGGAGGACCTGCCGTTCAGCTCGGGCGACCGAACGCTGCTGTTCGTCAACGGCATGGGCGGCACCCCGGAGATCGAGCTGTACCTCGCCTACAACTCAGCCCGGAAGTATCTGGCGGACAAAGGGATCGAGGTATCCCGTTCATTGGTGGGCAACTACATCACCGCGCTGGAGATGCAGGGCATGTCCATCACCCTGCTCAAGCTCGATGACGAATTCGTCGAACTGTGGGACGCCAAGGTACACACCGTTGCCCTTCGAAGAGGACTGTGAGACATGGCATTCGATGCGCAGGCGGTCGCGGGCGCAGTGCGGGCGGTGGCCGCCGTCGTGGCGGAGCATCGCACCGAACTGACCCATCTCGATCAGGAAATCGGCGACGGCGACCACGGTGAGAACCTGGCCCGCGGCTTTGCGGCGGTGCTCGCCAAGCTGAACGCAGCCGAGCCGGAGACACCGGGCAAGGTGCTGGCGCTGGTAGCCACCACCCTGATCTCGACCGTCGGTGGCGCATCCGGGCCGCTGTTCGGGACCGCTTTCCTGCGGGCGTCGACGGTCTTCGGCGCGGCCACCGAGATCGAAAGTCCCTTGGTGGCGGCCGCTCTCGCCGCCGCCCGGGACGGGGTGGTGGCCCGTGGCAAAGCGGTGGTCGGCGACAAGACGATGGTCGACGCCCTGACCCCCGCCGTCGAGGCCGCGGCCGCCGCCGCGGCCGCTGGTGCCGACGTGCCCGCTCTGTTGACGGCAGCGGCCGATGCCGCCGCCGCCGGCGCCGAGTCGACAATTCCGCTGCAGGCACGCAAGGGCCGGGCGTCCTACCTCGGTGAACGTTCGATCGGCCACATCGATCCCGGGGCGAAGAGCACCGCGTACATTCTGGCGTCGCTGGCCGGCAGTGCCGCAGTCGACGCCGCCGAAGTCGACGAGCGCAGCTGATGCCCGTCGGCCTTGTCTTGGTGTCGCACAGTGCCCGGCTGGCCGACGGCACCGCCGAGTTGGCAGCTCAGATGGCGCCCGGCGTCACCATAGTCGGCGCCGGAGGGACCGATGAGGGCTCGATCGGCACCTCCTTCGACGCGGTGATGTCGGCGATCACCGCGGTGGATTCGGCTGACGGCACGGTGCTCCTGTATGACCTGGGCAGCGCGCTTCTGACCGCGGAGACAGCACTCGAATTCCTCGACCCGGCGGTCGCCGGACGGGTCCGGATCGTGGATGCGCCGCTGGTGGAGGGCGCGGTCACGGCGGCGGGGGCGGCCCAGGGTGGTGGCGATCTCGACGCGGTGGCCGCCGCCGCGGCGGAGGCCGGAAGGCCGGCCGACGAACCCTCCGGCGGCCCGGCGCCCACCACGCACCCGGCCGGCACACCCCCCGGCTCGGCGGGAGCTGCCGACGGGATGGGGCAGGCGCCGGTGCCGATGACCGCG
>JBBRDH010000167.1:0-11905 GCA_038204125.1 Mycobacteriales bacterium | reverse complement strand
CGCGACCACGGTGGAAGGGCTCGCGACCCGGCTGGCCGTGCACACCAACACCGCCCGCAAGCACCTCGATGCCCTCGTGGAACGAGGACTGGCGACCCGCACGCCGGCTCCGGTGACAGGTCGTGGCCGCCCCGCGTGGTCGTACGCCACCGCCAGCGCCAACCCCGAGCCCGACCACCGCGTCCGTGACTACGCCGGGCTGGCCACCGCCCTGGCCGGACAGATCTCCCGAACCAGCACCGACCCCGAGGCCGACGCGCGGGTCGCCGGCGAGATCTGGGGCAAAGCTCTCGCCGGCGGGATTCCCGCGGGGAGCGCGGCCTTCGCCCGACGCGCGGTCATCGGCCTGCTCCACGAGCTGGGGTTCGATCCCCAGGCGGACGCCCGCGCGACCACGGTCCGGCTGAGGCGCTGCCCGCTGTTGGACGCAGCGCGTGCCCACCCCGACATCGTCTGCCCGGTCCACCTCGGCATCGTCCGGGGGGCCCTCGCCGAACTGGGCGGGGAACCGGCACGTGCCGCGCTGCTGCCGTTCGCCGAACCCGGAGCCTGCCGGCTGCACCTGCACGCGCCGGCACCCCGGACCGACTCGTGAGGCGGTCCGCCTGGCACCTTCGCGTCGGTGCGATCGTGGCCGCCTGGCTGGCCGCCCTGCTCACAGTCGGCCTGATCGGTGTGTTCCGACCGGTGACGTCGTGGCTGCCTGTGCACCTCCTCCTGCTCGGCGCCGTCAGCAACGCCATCCTGATCTGGAGCAGACACTTCGCCGACGCACTGCTGCGACTGCCCGAAGCCATCAGCCGCCGAGGCGAGGCCGTGAGGCTCGCCCTGTTCAACACCGGTGCTCTGACCGTGGTCGCGGGCATGATCTTGGACAACACGGGCGCCGTCCTGGTCGGCGCGACGGCCGCGGCCCTCGTCGCCGGCTGGCACGCTGTGGTGTTGCTGGTGCGGATGCGCCGGGTGCTGCCCTCACGGTTCGGGACCACCCTGCGCTACTACGTCGCGGCGGCGGCGCTCCTCCCCGTCGGCGTCAGCCTCGGCGTGGCCATGGCCCCGGACAACCTCAGCGAAGCCGCTCATGCCCAGCTGGCCCTCGCCCACGTCGTCATCAACCTGCTCGGCTGGGTGGGTCTGACCGTAGTCGGCACCCTCGTGACACTGTGGCCCACCGTGCTGCACGCCCGCGTCGCCGACGGAGCCGAACACGCCGCCCGGCGCGCCCTGCCAGTTCTCCTTCTCGGCCTGCTCGTCGCCGCGACTGGTGCGCTCACGGGGAACCGCCCCGCCGCGGCAGCCGGGATCCTCGCCTATCTCTGTGGCCTGGCCGTGGTCGGCAGACCGCTCGTCGCCGAAACCCGAACCAGGCCACCCACGACCTACGCCACCCGCACGGTGCTCGCCGCACAATGCTGGCTCGTCGGCTCCGTCTCCGCTCTGGCGAGCATCGTCGCCGTCGCACCCAGCTGGCAGCAGGCAGCCGACGCGGGCGACCAACTCGCCGCTCCGTTTCTGATCGGTTTCGCAGCCCAGGTCCTTCTCGGCGCCCTCAGCTACCTGGTCCCCGTCGTCCTCGGCGGCGGCCCGACCGTAACCCGCGCGACCAGGACCGCACTCGACACGGCCGGGACGCTACGACTCGCAGCCATCAACGTCGGCCTGGTGATCGCCACGCTGCCTGTCACCAACGCTGCCCGGATGGTGTCCGCATCTGTGGTCCTGGGCGGCTTGCTAGCCTTCCTGGCTCTGCTGCTCCGGGCCGTCCTCATCGCGCAGAAGACCACACCCACCAGCATCGACGCGCTGCCACGTCCGTAGCCGCCCGTGATCTGTTGTCAACGGGCACTTTGCGGCCGTACGCCCGCGGTTCACGAGGTGCCAGGATCCGTCCTGATCCGGCTTCGCCGGACTGGCCTTCCCGAGGCCACCACCATGGCGACGAACGTAACGAACCAAGCCACGACGCCCACGACGGCTTCACCTTGCCCGATCTGCTGGACCAGCGGAGGGCTCAGCGTTCGCCCGAGTTCCATGCTTGCCACCGCGTACATGCTCAGCGGGAAGACGATGCTCCACATCGACGGAACATGCGCGAGTTCGACGCGCGGCATGACGTGCCGCCAGACCCGGAAGGCGATCAGCCACGGGACCGCCAGGAGCCGAACGCCCACACAAGATGACGGCCAGGCCGGCCAGTGCGGGCCGGGTGACCACCACCGCGGGTGAGCTGGTCAACGGCAGAAGCCGGGCGGGGCAGCCCGGTGATCGCGGTGGCGCCCATGGTGACCCAGTACGGCGGGGTGAGTCCTCGGGGCGCACCTCGAGGAGCAGTAGCCGCATGAGCACGACAGCGGCGACCATCGGGTACACACCCCAAACAACTCAGGGTGTTGCGATCGGCCCTTTGAACCCAAGATGTTGACCAGCAGTTGTTCATGGAGGTGTTTTCACCGTTCTCCGTACTTGACCGCCGCGAGCGCCGGGGCGGTTAGCTCGGTTAGCTCCCGTCAGCGGCCATGGCGACGGGACGTACGTCGAGCGAGGCGAGCAGTGCAAGCGAGTTGGCCGCTACGGTGCGCGGGGCGGCGGTGAACACGACCAGCCGTAGGTCTGCGCCGTCGACGGTGAGCACGTCGCAGTCGAGATCGAGCATGCCAAGTTCGGGGTGCTCGATCCTCTTGTGTGTGTCGTGCACGACGCCTACTTCGTTGGTGGCCCAGAGCTGGCCGAACCGCGGGTCGGCAGCGCGCAGGCCGGCGACAAGCCGCCGCACGCGTGGGTCGTCGGGGAACCGGGCGGCGGTGGCGCGCAGATCGGCGACGTATGCGCGAAGGTGGTCCTGTCCCTCGGTCGGCTCGCGGCGTGCCCGGGTGGGCGCGCCGGTGAGGTGGCGCCACAGCAGGTTCGTCTGGAGTCCGTGCCATTGGCTCGGGTCGCCAAAGAGCACCGCGAAGGCACGGTTCCAGGCCAGGCGCGTCCACATCGCGTCGTACACCATGATCGGTGTCTGCAGCTGCTCGAGCAGCCGGACGACGCTGGGCGTGAGCTCGGTACGCATGCGGGGCCTGCGTGGCACCCGCCGGCCAAGGGTGAACAGATGCTCGCGTTCCGCGGCGGTCAGCCGCAGGACTCGTGCGATCGCCTCGAGGACCTGCCCGGACGGGCCGCCAGCTCGACCTTGTTCGAGGCGGGTGAGGTAGTCGACGGAGATCCCGGCCAGCTGGGCGAGCTCCTCGCGGCGCAACCCGGGCGCCCGACGCCGGCCGCTGATCGGTAGCCCGGCGTCTGCCGCCGAGAGCCGGTCACGCCAGGCGCGCACCGAGGACCCAAGTTCGTTCACCCTTCGATTATCGCCGGTGGCCCGGCCGCTGTGCAGCCTTGAACCTGGTACTGGCGTTCCCAGGATAAACCGACGACTGGGCGGCCAGACGGATCGGCCGCATGCTCGGTTCATGACAACGACATTGATCACCGGAGCGTCCCGCGGTCTCGGCTACGAGACCGCCCGCCGGCTCAGCGTGGCTGGCCACACCGTCTACCTCGGCACCCGCGACCTGACCCGCGGCCAGCGGGTCGCCGCGAACATCGCCGCGACGGCCATCCAGCTGGACGTCACCGATGACGCGTCCGTCGCCGCCGCCGCCGGACACATCCGCGACGAGTGCGGCTGCCTGGACGTGCTGGTAAACAACGCCGGCATCGCCGGCGACCAGCGACCCCCCGCCGAGGCGACCATCGCAGACCTGCGCAGCGTCCTGGAAACCAACGTCATCGGCGCCACAAGCGTGTTGTCCGCGTTCGCGCCGCTGCTGGACGCCAGCCAATCACCGGTCGTGGTCAACGTCAGCAGCGCAGTCGGCTCCCTCACGCTCAACTCCAAACCCGACGCGAGCTGGTCGATGCTGGCGTACCCGATGTCCAAGGCAGCACTGAACATGCTGACCATCCAGTACGCGCAGGCCTATCCGCGATGGCGGGTCAACTCCGCCACACCCGGCCTGACCGCCACCCAATTCGCGCCCACGGCCAGCGGCGGCCAGCGAGTGGAGCAGGGCGCCGAGATCCTCGTGCGGATGGCCCTGATCAGCCCACACGGTCCGACCGGAACCTTCGTCGACATCAACGGGCCCGTGCCCTGGTAGCGGCCGGCCAGCGGCTGTGGCCACCTAAGCGGCGCCGAGAACAGACCGTCGGCCTTGCGGTCTTGGTTCCCTCACCGTTGTGCGGACCCACATGCCATCCATCGCGCCACCAAATGCGGGCCCTGATCGTTGATTGTCATCTGGGCGCCCATGTATGCGGCGGCGACAGAATCGTCACCCGACTCAACAGCAGGACCCTGCGCGTCGCCGACCGTGGGTATGTTCGCAACGGCACGCTGTGGGACGTCATCGCTACCCACGACGACGGGGCACTCGCAGTCAGTCCAGCCAGTCGTGGTGCAGCCCCCGGAGCTCCAGCCGGCACTACGACCGTGCTCACACTGCCGCCCGACTATGTCAGGGGGCACGTCGAGCTCGGCTACGCGACCACCATCCACCGCGCGCAAGGCCTCACCGTCGAGCAGGCCCACGTTCTGGCAGCTCCCGGGATGACCCGCAAAGCCCTGTACGACCGAGTGTCGCCAGACCCCGCCTGAGCGCGTTTGCGCAGGAAACGGACTCCCGCGAACCTCCACTACACATGACGAACCAAGACCAGAACAGAGACCAAGGCAAAATCGACGAGGCGAGCGACGTCGTCGTCGCCACCGCCGGCCTGCGATCAGCTCATCCGGTCGTGTGCGGGTAGGGGGCGCCGACAATCCACCCACCGATGTGTGCGGGGCTGCCTTTCATCGGGAGGATGCGTGCTGGATCGCCAATCCTTACGAGGCCTGGCCGGATGACCCAGCAGTTCAGTGCGAGCTCGCCTTCGAAGACGTCGCGGATGCGGCGAAGGACGTTGAGGTCCTGCTCCCCGGTGTCCGGGTCGATCGTCGTGACAATGCATCGCTGGCGCAATGAGTGGACACCGATCAGCGCGTCACCGATGGCCACGGCCTGTCCGACCAGCTGGGGTTCGAGGTCAGCGGGCACGCACGACAGGACGATGTTGGGTCGGAGTCTGCGGACGTCGTGGCCGAGCCGCTCGACGGCACCATCCGTCGCGACGAGCAAGTTCAAGACGTCGAATCTCTCCGGGTCGGTGTCGGCAACCAGCCGGGCGTCCGATCCGCCATGTTCGCGGACGAGCTCGGCCGCCTGGGCGGAGTCCCACCGGTGACCCTCGATCCTGGGCGCTCCGTCCGGACCGGCGGAGGCGGACAGTGTGAGGAGGCCGTGGCGCGTGCGCCCGGTCAGGGGACCTCGTCGGCCAGCCACATGGACGACGCGATCGCCCTCGATGCCGTCAGCGGTGAGCTGCACGGACTGCAGCGCCTCGCCGCGCAGCGATTTCACCGGATATCGCCACACCTGCGAGACCGAGATGCCGTCCATCGAATGCCTCCTCCGGCGTGCCTTCGGCGCACGCGAGCTAGTGGTGACCGAGGTGCTGATGGTTCTTCCAGATGCCGTCACCAGGCATGACGAGCCGCTCGGTCATCGGCACGCGCCACTCGGGGGTCGAGGTGGGTTCGCCCCAGTAGTCGGTGACACGCACGACTTCGCCGTCGTGCATTTCGCCGATCGTGACGTTCCGGTAGAGGCGTCCATCCCCGTAGTTGCAGGTCCACTCAACGACGATGACGTCGTCGAGGTTCAGCCGCCTGCCGACCTCGAGCGTGAGCTCGGGGAAGTTGCCCTCCACCTCGGCAACGAGCCGGCGGGATCGCACGATCTCGCCCATCTGCGGCCACTGACGGACCACGTCCTCAGCCAGAGGTGCGTCAAGGATGTATGCCACGCGGGTCGCGCCGTTGGACTCTTGCTGCGCGGTGCTCATTCGAACCACGTTCCCCTTTGGTTGCGTCGAGACGTGCGGGACACTGCGTCGTCCTGCGGGTGGAAGGACCCGATGGCGGCGGCAGCGGAGAACCGGTCGCCCCTCTGCCCCAACCAGCGGAGGGTCAGACGCGGGCAGCGGCGGTTTCGCTGACGCGGGCGTCGTAGAAGCGGATGATGGTGGCGGCGATGACGTCGAGGTTGTCTTCGACGGCGAAGTGGCCCGAGTCGAGGCGGACCATCTCGGCGTCGGGCAGGTCGCGGAGGTAAGCCTCGCCGCCGGCGGGGGTGAAGAAGATGTCGCCCTGGCCCCAGAAGATCAGCGTGAGTGGCTGCCGGTCTCGCAGGGATGCCTGCCAGGTGTCGTACAGTGCCGCGTTGGTCCGGTAGTCGTAGAAGAGGTCGAGCTGGACCCGGTGTGCGTGCGGGCGGGCCAGGAAGAACAGGTCTGTGCTCCAGTTGTCCGGACTGATCTTGCTGGGGTCGGGGTGGCCGGTGGTGTAGATGGCTTTGACGGTCTCGGGCTGTAGGAACGCCTCGAGCGCGGCCTCGTTCTCGGCGCTGCGGTCGACCCAGAGCGCGTGCCGGATTCCGTCCCACGCCTCGGTGAAGCCTTCTTCGTAGGTGTTGGCGTTCTGGATGACCTGCCACTGAAGCCATTCGGGGTGGTTGGTGATCAGGCGATTGCCGATTGGCCCGCCGTAGTCCTGCATGAAGATGCCCATGGGCCCGGTGAAGCCGACCTGGTCCAGGAGTGCCTGGACGATCTCGGCGAGGTGGTCGAAGGTGTAGTCCCAGGTCGCGGGGTCGGGCATCTCGGTGTTGCCGAAGCCCGGGTAGTCCGGTGAGAGGACATGGAACCTTCCGGCGAGCGCCGGGATGAGGTTGCGGAACTGGTGCGACGAGGCGGGGAACCCGCCCAGCAGCAGGAGCTTGGGGTTCGCCGGGTCTCCCGCCTGCCGGTAGAACACGTCGAGGCCGTGGACCTTGGCGAAGTGGTAGGTGGTCATGTGAACCTCCGGGTCGGTTGCGGGCCCTCGAGCGCTTCGGCTCGTAGTGGTCGCGAGGGTCGGTCGACAGGTTTGGCGTCAGCCGAGGCGGCCGTCTTACCTCTGTCGAACCGACGACGTCGCCGTGGCAGTGGGGCTCACGGTGCGCGACCCGGGATCAGACCGCGTCGATGCAGAGCTCGTAGACGTTCGAGCGGATCCTGCTCGTCATGGCGCGGTCGGGGTCCGTGGCGGGGTCTGCCTCTCCGGCGAGGGCACCGGTTCGGCTGTCCCAGTAGGACACATCGAGCGCGTGGCCGCTCTCCCTGTCGACCAGCAGCCGGAACCCTCGAAAGC
This sequence comes from Mycobacteriales bacterium, assembly GCA_038204125.1. Taxonomy (GTDB): domain Bacteria; phylum Actinomycetota; class Actinomycetes; order Mycobacteriales; family Nakamurellaceae; genus Nakamurella. Next base: position 4,635 of record JBBRDH010000167.1, on the reverse strand, counting down.
CCTCACCGTCGTGCTGGGTGACAGCGGTATTGCGGACGTGGTCGACTACGTCGTCGGTGCGGCTAGGAGGAAAGGCGATCTCGTCGATCCGGACCCACATCGCGACCTCCGGGCGTGGCGCTGAGACCTACGGGGAAGAGGGCCGTGCGTCGCCGAACGTCTCCGCTGCCTCGACCAGTCCGAGGTAGTCCTGACGGCAGGCCGGGCAGCCGACCAGGTGAGCGGCGAGGCCGGGGTAGGAACGGGAAGGTCGGCCACCCGCCAGCTCCTCCTCGACGTACCGGTGGAGAACCTCGAAGCCTGCCGCACAGCCGGCATCGGTCGGCTCCGCGGCAAGAAACTCGTCAATGTCACGTTCGTCGTTCATCGGGACACCACCAGGGCGTAGGGCGGCTCGTACCCAGCCGTGGCAAGACTGGCTCGTAGCCTGCGCCGGGCATCGAACAAGCACTTGTAGACGGCATTTCGGCTCGCACCCAGCTCACGGGCAAACGCATCCATGGGCACCTCGTTCAGCGCGATCGCCACGAACACGCGCCGTTGCAGCTCAGTGAGATCCTCGTCGATCGCTCGGCGCAACGCGGTGAACAGCTCATGGTGCACGGCCTGCTGCGCGGGGTCGCTGACCAGCGTGTCCGGCATCCGCTCCCATGCGTCGTCGTCCAGGGACGCACGATGGTCCCGCCAGAAGTGACGGCCCATTTTGGTCGACACCTCGAACATGACGAACCGGTACGCCCAGGTCGTGAACCGGCTGTCCCCGCGGAACCCGGCAATCTTCGACCGGATCGCCATCAGAGCATCATCCGTAGCCTGCTGCGCCACGTCTTCCAGCTCCGGCCCCCGCACCTTGAGCGAGACCGCCCTCCGAGAAACCTCGTGCCGTGCCACCCGCAGCAAGAGTGCGTGCAGCGCCGACACGCACTCCTCGTGCGCGCGACCGGTCGCCTGGAGTCCTGCCACCCAAGCCCGGGACGGGTCGTCCACCGCGCCGCCTGGGGGATCGGCACTGCTCGCGGCGCTGTGGTCCTCGATATGCACTGGCGGTCCAACCTTCACGAGTCGATCGAGCACAGGTCGCCATGACAAGACGGCGCGCGCCGTGCTCGTCAACCTAGCGGGGGCCCGTTGATCGACGATAGAGGGCTGGCGAAGCAGGTCAGGCATCCGCAGACCTCAGGCGAAGACGTGAGTCTTCGGCCGAACAGGGCACTTCCCGTCCAGGACGATGTCGACCTTCTCGTTGTAGAACGCGATCATGCCCGCGATCGGCGACAGCTGGCGGGTCGGGAAGTCGTACGACCAACCGAGATCGGCGGGGACCGCGTCGCCGGTCCGGACCGACCAGTACCCTCGTCGTCCCCTTGTACGGGCACTCGGTGATGGTGTCGGTGGGAATGAGGTGGGCGAAGTCAACCTCCGTTCGGGCCACGTAGTAGCGGGTAGGAAGCCCGGTCTCGAAGACCATCACCGGCGAGCCCGACTCGGCCAGCACGACCCCGTCCAGCTCGACGCGGACCGACCGTGTCGACCGCAGCGCGTCGACGCGCACGTACGGGTTCGGGGATGCACGAAGACCTGCTCGTCCTCCTCGAACCAGCTGTCCAGGGCGGCCCAGTCGAGGCGGATCGTCCCGGTCAGGCCCTCGACCGGCGAGTCCGTCAGGAGTCGGGCCACGCCCGCACGTCGGGTGTCGGCTACCTGCAGCCCGTAGACCTGGGCCGGACCACGCCGGGTCTGCCGGACGTGCTGCTCATCGACGAAACAGCCCTGTCGCACGTCTGCCAGGGGAATGTAGTACGGGGGGTCGTTGGACCACTCCCACACGTAGCGCGCCCACGTGGTGTCGACGATTTTCGCTCCGGCCAGGTGGCCGCGGATGCGTCGCGGGACAGGCTCGACTCGGTTGACCGCGGCGATCATCGCCGGGTAGTCGTTCATGACTTTCCCCCTCGAGGTGACCTGGACCAGACGGTTCTCGGGACGCTCACAGCAAGCGGCCGCGTAGGCGCGGTCAGACGACCACGTCCTGGCGAGCTCGCTAACCTGGTCGACGGCGGGAAGCCCCGGCACGCGGTCGCCGAGGGCGGCGAGCAGCACCCCGCCTTTCAGGACCAGGTTCTCGCGGTGGCCGCTGCCGGCCAGTCGGCGCAGGAAGGCCTCGAGCAGGTACAGCTGCAACAACTCCTGGGTCGGGCGGTGTGGGGCCCGGGCCTTGTTCCGCAGGTCGTTGTAGGCCCGGCCGGCGGCGTCGTGGCGGCTCGGTGGGGCACTCACAGCAGGATCTCCAAGGCCAGCCGCAAAGCTGGTTCGGCCTTCGGGAAGTCCTTGGCCATCCGGAGCAGCGTGGCGGGTTGGGCGTCGCGACGACGCAGCCAGGCCTTCAATGCCTGGTGGGCCAGTTCGGGGCCTTCCTGATGACGGAGCCGGAAGGCATCGATGAGGCAGCGCTTCGGGCTGTAGAGGCCGATGCTGAGCGGCCCGACCAGCTGCATGGTGTTCCGGCCGATCTGGAAGGTCTGCGGGTCGAAGGTGTGCCAGCGCACCGGCGCGGCCGTCTTGGGATGCCGCCGGCCACGAGGGAGAGCGAGGTCGATCTCGGACGGGATGTCGTCGATCAGGTCGTGGTGCGCCAGGGCACTGCGCAGGCACAAGGTGGCGTCCGGTGCGCGGGCGGCGATCTCGAGCAGATCCAGGTCAGCTGGCGGGGCGTCCTGGCGCAAGTACAACCCGCGGCTCAAAGCCTGGATCAGCCCGTCGGACTGCAGGTCCCGCAGTCGCCGGTCCGACAGTCCACTGCGTCGGGCGGCGGTGTAGCTGAAGGCAGCCGGCAGCGACTCGGGCAGTGCCGTGGTCGTCATGGTTCCTCCGTTCCTTCGGCAGTAACTGTACACAGTCTAGAGGTATGTATCTACGTAATGCTCCGCCGGCGTCGATGCTCGTCCGCAACGCGGCGGACGAGCGGTGTGCTCGCAGCCCCGGTGTTCTTGGGGTCTTCTGCCTACAGCCACTACGTGAAGACCTTTCCAGGACCTCAACCCGTCATCCTGTTCGCCCGCCTCGGGCGTCGGCGTTGCCGACGACCAGGTGCAGCGCTGTCCTCCCACCGGAAGGGCGGTGCGTCGTGGCGTGGGTGAGCAAACGCAAAGCGTCCGACGGGTCGGCCCGGTACCTGGCGAACTACCGCGACCCCACCGGCGCGAAGCGCTCCGCCGGCACCTTCCGGAGCCGCCCCGACGCGGAGCGGGCCGGGCACGCCGCGGAGATCCGAATTGGCGAAGGCGCCTGGGTCGACCGCACCGCCGGCAAGATCCGGTTCACCGACTACGTCGAGAAGTCCTGGTGGCCCAACCTGGCGCACCTGGAGTTGACCACTAAGGCGGCGTACCGGAGCAACCTGGACGCGCACTTCCTGCCGTTCTTCGGCCGCTACCCCATGGCGGCGATCACCCCGCCTTTGGTGCAGGACTGGGTCGCCACCGCCCAGCGTGGGGGGTTGTCGGCACGTTGGATCCGCAAGAACCACACCATGCTCAGCTCGATCTTCAAGGCCGCCCACCGCGACCGGGTGATCGGCTACAACCCCTGCGAACGCACCACCCTCCCGAAGGTCGTCACCACAACGAGGGAGACCCTTACCCCGGTGCAGTTCGAGAAGCTGCTGGCAGCCATCCCGGAGCGACACCGGGTGCTGCTGCTGGTCGGGGTCGAGACCGGGATGCGCTGGGGCGAGCTCGCCGCCCTCCGCCCCCGCCACCTCGATGTTGAGCACGACCTGCTGACGGTGCAGGAGACGATCGTGGAGATCAGCAAGAAGAACTCCCCCGCCGGCCAGCGCTACACCGTCAAGCCCTACCCGAAGAACGACCACCGCCGGACCCTCAAGATCGGCGCCGCGCTCACCGGGTTGCTGGTCGACCGCATCGCCGCGCTCGGGCTACAGGACGACGATCTGCTGTTCCCCTCCACCCCCCCGCAACCTGCAACAGCCGACCTCACGGAACACCTTCCGGACCAAGGTCTGGCGCCCCGCCGTGCTCGTTGCCGGGCTCCCCACGTCGGTACGTATGCACGATCCCCGACACGCGCATGCCTCATGGCTGCTCGCCGGCGGCGCCGACCTGAAGACCGTCATGGACCGACTCGGGCACACCCAGATCAGCACCACCCAGCGCTACCTCCACGCCCTCGACAGCGCCGACGACACGGCCCTGGAAGCCTTCAGGCGGACCCGCGACCGACACCTCAGCACCCACCCGGAGCCCGAGTCCGACCCCAGGAGTGAGCCCGAGCCAGAGCCTTCGGAGCCGGATGAGCCGGACAGGCAAGGACCAAGCCTGTAGGTCCCGCGGGCAAGACTTGAACCGCGGACCTCTGGGTCTCTCCCCCAGTGATCCGGTCTGCCTACATGCTGCCTACATTTGGACCCTCGGAACGGTCAAGGGCATGATCACCAACTTCGGTGATCGTGCCCTTGACCTGCGGTTTCGCGTTGTAGCGGGGGCAGGATTTGAACCTGCGACCTCTGGGTTATGAGCCGAGTTCATGGCACTTTCCGATCACTTCCGGAGCGCACGATCTCATGCGACAATCGTGCATAACCGCAGGTCAGAGACCTATGGAGTCGTCCACTGA
>JBBRDH010000166.1:0-11907 GCA_038204125.1 Mycobacteriales bacterium | reverse complement strand
CGCCGTTGGCGCTTTCGGTGTGGCTCGAGCCGAGTCTGATCCGAGTGAGGGACAGCCCGATCGGCTATACACGAGTGGTCGCCGACAACCGGGGCAACCCGCGGCCGTTGCGATTGTCGCTGGCCGGGTCGGACGCCGAGCGGATCGTCAGCTTCGCTTTCAATCCGGTGACGCTGGACGTCGCGGCAGGTGAGATGAACGCCGCCTACCTGACTGTGCAGGCTCCGCCGCCGGGCGAGGGGCTCGAGACCTCCCGGGCCATCACCGTTCTCGCTTCTACCGTTTCCATCCCGACCGTTTCCGCCGGGCCAGGGAGTCGGAAGGTCGAGGCAACCGGCACTTTTGTGCAGGCATCGTCAGCGCCGGCGATATCGGCACTCTCCCTCCGGCTGGAGCCGGCCGTCGTCCGCAGCCGCGACTCCGCCGATGGCGTGCTGGAGATGGTCGCCGATAATCGCGACGGCACCGCCCAGGTCCGCGCGCATTTGGAAGGCTCCGACCCGGAGGGGGTGGTCGACTTCGTCTTCGAGCCCCAGCTGCTCGACATTCCGCCCGGCGGTTGGGCTCTCGCCCGGGTCAGGCTCCGGGCGCCGCGGCCGGAGCGCGGCCAGCAGGTGACCAGAGGGTTCACCGTCACGGCCTCCGAAGAACGACGCAATGTAGCGGCCACCGGAAGCTACGTCCAGAACTCCTCGGATCGGCGGCCACTGATCCGGATGGTGCTGACCGTCCTGGGCACCCTGATGATGGTCGCCGGCGTGTTCCTGCCCTGGACCACCCGCCCCGGGGAATTCACCGGTATCCAATGGTCGTTACTCCGCTTCGCTGAATTCACCAAACTCGACCTGGCGCAGTTGAACATCAGGAAAGAGGTGCTCGAAGGGATCGATGCGGCCTTCCAGTCTGCGGGGCTGGTCGTCCTGGTGCTGGCGGCCGTGACCCTCTTCGGTCTCACCGGGACAAAGGGCAGGTTGATCAGGGCCGGGTCGGCGTTGGTGTTCGTCTTTCTGGTCGCATTCCTGCTCGCCTTCATGGTCAGGGCCGACAGTCTCGGTGTCGCTTTCGGCGCCGTTCTCGTCGGCCTGGGAGCGGTCTCCGCTTTCGCCGGTGGGCTCGTACTGCGTCGCTGATGTCCCCGCTGCTGTTCGTTGCCTCTTCGGGCAGCGGTACCTGCCCGATGGTCGTGACCGTTGCCCGGTGCCGGGCGGGGGAAACACCGGAACAATTCTGGTGTGATCACCGAGGTGGACGGCGCCCTTCGCGCCCTGATCGAACGCGAGGCGGCCGATTCCGCCGATGTCGAGGTCGTTTTCGACGCACCGACAAAGGATTGGGCCGGCCGGCGAAATATCCCGACCATCGACGTCTACCTCTACGACATCCGGGAGGATCTCCGGCGGCGCGAACGCGGGTTGATCAACGAATACGACGGGACCACGATCACCGCACGCCGGCTGCCTCCACGGCATTTCAAACTGTCCTATCTGGTGACCGCTTGGACCCAGCGCCCCGAGGACGAGCACCGACTGCTCGCCGCCCTTCTGGGCTGCTTTCTCCGCCACGACGCGCTGCCCGGTGAGCTGTTGACCGGCTCCCTCGCCGACCTGGGCCTGCCGGTGCCGATGACGATCGCGCTGCCCCCGCCCGAGGACCGTTCCTTCGCCGATGTGTGGACCGCGCTGGGCGGTGAACTCAAGCCGTCGCTGGATCTGGTGGTCTGCGCCCCCACCGACTCCGGCCGGATCTACCCGGCCGCCAGCGGCGTCGCCGCGCCACTGCGGGTCGGCCTCGGCGGAGTCGACGGATGGCCGTCCCGCGAATCGCGTTCCAGGCGGGAACGCACCAATGGATGAACCGCCAGTGGATGAACCGCCGGGAATGCTCGAACAGCGTGGCGACGCCCGGCGTCCGGATGGGATCGGTCTGGGATATCTACTGGACCGGGTCCGCCTGCTGGAGAGGACAATCCGGGCGCTGGTCGCCCATCGCCGTCGCGCCGATCCGGCCCCGGACGACCCGTTCCGGGGCCTGTATCTGAGCGACGAGGCGGTCGACCACATACTGCAGGGAAGGCCGCCGGCCCCTGCTGCCGATGCCACCGAACGGCGACGGGTGGAAGCCGACGGTGACGCCGCCGAGACGGCCGGCGTCCGGCTGCGGCTGCGCGAGGTCGTCCGGCGTTTCGGGCTGGCCGACGTGGACGCGGATCTGCTGCTGATCGCCCTGCTGCCGGACCTCGACGCTCGATTCGAGAAGTTGTACGGGTACCTGAACGACGATGTGACCCGGCGGCGGGCGACGATCGGGCTCGCCCTGGAATTGCTCGGGACACCGCCGGTGGACTCGACGGTGCGGGCCAGGCTGCGCGGCGGGGCGCCGCTGTTGACCGCGGGCCTGATAGTTGTCGAGGACGGGGATCGGCCGTTGCTGACCCGTGCGCTGCGGGTCCCGGACCGGGTGACCGCCCATCTGCTCGGCGACGACGCGGCCGATCCGGTACTGCTCCCGCTCTTCACCCACCCCCATGCGATACCCGGCGAGCAGGCGGCGCGGCTCGGCCGGGCGATCCTGGCCGGGCAACGACTGGTCCACATCCGGGAGTCCTCCCCCGGCGCAGGCTCCGGCCTGGCCGCGGCCGCACTGGCCAATGCCGGGATGACCGGCCTGGCCATCGATCTGGACGCGCTGGCGGCAATGCAGGGTCAACGAGCTCTGGTGACCGTGCTGGGCCGGGAGGCAGGACTCGTCGGTGCGGCGGTGGTGGCCGGCCCCGTCGAACATCTCGCCGCCGCGGCACCGGAAGGGTTGCGGGCGTTGGCCGCTCTTCCCGGGACGGTCATCCTGCACGGCGTCGGAACGTGGGATCCGGCGTGGAGTCCACTGGTCCCCCTGCAGATCGACGCCCCGGCCCTCGGCGCTGATGCGCGAGCCGCGCTCTGGCGGAGCGCCCTGGCCGACCATCCCGAAACCGTCGGCACCGCGCGCCTCGAGGAGGTCACCGCCCATTTCGTGCTGGGTCCCGCGCAGGTGGACAGGGCCGTCGAATCGGCGGCCGCAACGGCTCGCCTGGAGGGCACCGCCATCGACGCACCGGCGATCCGCCGGGGCGCCCGATCGCAGAATGCAGCGGGACTCGAACGACTGGCCCGGCGGATAGAACCGGCGGTGGGCTGGCCCGACCTCGTGCTACCGGCGGTGACGGGAGGCCAACTGCGGGAGGTAACCGCCAGGGCCCGCCACCGCGACACCGTCCTGACGACTTGGCGGATGCGTCCCGGTGGCGGGCGCGGCCGCGGTGTCCTTGCCCTGTTCGCTGGCGATTCCGGAACCGGCAAGACGATGGCGGCCGAGGTGATCGCCGCCGATCTCGGTCTGGATCTCTACACCGTCAATCTGGCCACCGTCGTCGACAAATACGTCGGTGAGACGGAGAAGAATCTCGAGCGGATCTTCACCGAAGCCGGAGGTGTCAATGCTGTGCTGCTCTTCGACGAGGCGGACGCGGTTTTCGGCAAGCGCAGCGAGGTCCGGGACGCCCACGACCGCTACGCCAACATCGAGAGCGCATATCTGTTGCAGCGCATGGAAACATTCGACGGGCTCGCCGTTCTCTCCACCAATCTCCGGTCCAACATCGACGAGGCCTTTACCCGACGTCTGGACGCCATCATCGATTTCCCGGCGCCGGACGAGACGGCCCGATTGGCCCTGTGGCGGCGTTGCCTGGCCGAACCTCTGCCGCTCGGCGAGGACCTGGATCTCGAATTCTGCGCCCGGTCATTCACTCTGTCCGGCGGCAATATCCGATCGGCGGCCATCACCGCCGCTTATCTGGCCGCAGCACGGGAACGGCCGGTGTCGATGGTCGAGATCATCGCCGCAGTGCAACAGGAGTACCGCAAACTCGGTCGTCTCGTCCTGGACCGGGAGTTCGGCCGGTACCTGCTCGCGGGCATCCGTTGAGGATCCGTTGAGCGCCTGTTGAGCGGCGGCCGACGGCGTTGAGCGTGCGTTGAGCCGGCCGAGGACGGTGGGGTCCGAAGCCGCTTTTCCCGCCCCAGTCATCGTTCCAGGTGGAGGTCGCCGTGCCCGCTCCAGTCCTTACCTACGTCTATGCCGCAGATCCGATACTGCAGGCCGGCGTCATCGCCCAACTCCGAATGCGACCGGAGGTCCGGATTGTCGAGCCCACCGAGCTCGACCGAGCGCAGGTGGCCGTCGTGGTTGCCGACCTGCTCGACGACGAGGTGGTCCGGGTGCTTCGCGCTGTGCGGCGTGGCTCGGTGCCGCGCACCGTACTGGTCGCCAGGGTGATCGATGATCAGACCCTGGCCACCGCTGCCGAGGCCGGGGTGGCCGGCCTGCTCCGCCGGGGCGACTCCACACCGGATTCACTGGTCAGGGCGATCGTCCGGGTCGCCGCCGGTGACGGAGAGATTCCGGTCGACCTGCTCGGTCGACTGCTGGGCCAGGTCGGAAAGTTGCAGCGACAGGTGTTGACGCCCAGAGGATTGACCTTCTCGGGACTGACCGATCGGGAAGCCCAGATTCTGCGCCTGGTCGCGGACGGCCGGGATACGGCCGAAATTGCGATCGAATTGAGCTACAGCCAGCGCACGGTGAAGAACGTGCTCCACGACCTGACCACCCGGTTGCAATTGAAGAACCGGTCGCACGCCGTTGCCTACGCAGTGCGGGAAGGCCTGATCTGAGGCCGGTCCCGATCCGGGTGCGAACCGGTGCCCGAAAGGGCAGATATCGGTGCCCTGGGTTGGGCCGATTCGCCCCTGCCCCGAACGCCGCGGGTCGGCGATCGTCAATTCAAACCTGGGTCGAGTGAGGAGTGGGCGCACATGCAGGAACACGACGTCATCGGTGCCGATCAGGCGGTACGGCCCAAAGCCGCCCGGCTGGACAGCTCGTCGGTGAAGGCAGGGTGGCAGGCCGCGGCGGACGGCCGGGCGGATGCGCTCGACGCCGCCGGCATCCTCGGTCTGCAACGGACGGCCGGGAACGCCGCGGTGAATTCGATGCTGGACGAGGAGCGTTCCCCGGTGCACGACGTGATCGGGTCGGCCGGTAGTCCGCTGGCGCCAGAGGTCAAGGGGGAGATGGAGTCCCGCTTGGGCCACGATTTCTCCGGAGTCCGGGTGCACACCGACACCGCCGCCCACGAATCGGCCAGGTCGGTCAATGCGCAGGCCTACACCGTCGGTGAGAACGTGGTCTTCGGATCGGGCAACTTCGATCCTTCCTCGACGCCGGGCAAGCAGATGCTCGCTCATGAGCTCACCCACGTGGTGCAGCAGCGCAACGGGCCGGTTGACGGCACCGAGTCCGGCGGCGGGGTGAAGATCAGCGACCCGTCCGACCGCTTCGAGCGGGAGGCCGCCGCCACCGCCGAGACGGCCATGTCCGCCGGACCTGTTGCGGCCCAGCCGTCCTCCGGAGCAGGCGTGCAACGCGTCGAGGGTGCCGGTGGGCCTGAGGTGCAACGGGAGGCACCCGAGGAGGAAGAGGTGCCCGGCGTGCAAACCTATGTTCAGCGCGCCGAGGCCCCTGAGGAAGAACTCGCCGAGTAAACATTCCGACCGTCGACCGCGACGGTCCGGCAGCGGTGGGTCAGCAGCATCGATGGCATCGCGTGCGGAACCGGGACGCGCCGCCACAACCGTTGCACTGCAACGACCGAGGTACAGACTCATTCCGACAAGTGTGGCTGGTCGAGTGAGAATCATTGCTCCGAGAGCACACCCGTCGAAGGTGGTCGCCGTCGGCGCGGGAACATGGTTCACCCCGCCCAATGCTGCTTGACCTGTCCCCAAGGGTTCGGGTTTAGCGTGAGGACCATGAGAGCTGGGCAGGCGGCGGTCGCCGCGGGGGTGAGTGTGAAGGCGCTGCGCTACTACGAGCGCCAGGATCTGGTGCGCCCGACCCGTGCGCGCAACGGGTACCGCGTGTACACCGGCGCGGACGTCCGCGCAGTGGTCGAGGTCCGCGCCCTGATGGCGTTGGGGCTCTCAGCGCGTGAGGCGGAACCGTTCGTGCTGTGCCTGCGCTCTGGGCACAAGGTCGGCGACGACTGCGCGGAGTCCATCGCCGCATACCAACGAAAGATCGATCAGGTGGACGCCATGATCACCCGGTTGAGCGGAACCCGCGACCTGCTGGCCAAACGGATGGTCACAGCCGCCCGCCGCGGGTTCAGCCACCCCCCACCCAACGACGCCACCATGGAGCAACCCGTGCCCCCACCGCTCCCCCCACCGCTGCCCAGCGGGCTCATCGCCCCGCTCGACGACGGCGCCGCCGCGCATCTGCCCGGGCAAACCCTGCCGGCGGTATCCCTGCTCGCCACCGACGGCACGCCGGTGGCCCTGAACGACGTCGCCACCGGGCGCTGGGTGTTGTTCTGCTATCCGCTCACCGGCGAGCCGGGGGTGGACGTTCCCCGAGGGTGGGACGAGATCCCCGGCGCGCGCGGCTGCAGTCAGGAGGTCTGCTCCTTCCGGGACGAGCTCGGCGCACTGCACGCGGCCGGCGTCGAGCAGGTCCTCGCCGTGTCCTCCGACGCCAGCGCCTACCAGCGCGAGCTCGCCGATCGGCTGCACCTGCCCTACCCGCTACTCTCCGACCCCACCCTCATGTTGGCAGATGCACTGGGGCTGCCGACGTTCACCACCCAAGCCGTCCCACGCCGCCACGGCGGAGTGCAGCGGCTGTACAAGCGGCTCACGCTCGTCCTCGACGGGACCCATATCGAGCACGTCTTCTACCCCGTATTCCCACCCGACACGCACGCAACCCAGGTCGTGAACTGGCTGCGGGAGAACCCCAAGACCCACCCCAGGGTGCCGAGCCGCAGCGCCCGCGCGGCCCCGCCGGGGCCAAAGGACGAGCGGGAGTGATCCACGAAGTGGTGTTGTTCGCCGGCGTCTTCGCGATATCCGCGGCGACCCCCGGAGCGGACACGATGTTGATTCTCGCCCGCGCCCTGGCCGGGGGTCCGCGCGCGGCCGCCCCCCTCGCGGCAGGCATTACCATCGCCAAGCTCCTCATGCTCACCGCCGCTGCCGCCGGGGTGAGCGCAGCAGCAGCGACGCTGGGTACCTTGTTCGTCGCGCTGAAGGTTGCGGGGGCCGCCTATCTGGTCTGGCTGGGCATCAGAATGTGGCGGCGATCGCCCACTGAGGCGCCGCCCGGCGCCACGTCGACAAGCGTGGGGCCCGTCCGGGTGGCAGCAACAGGACTGGCACTGGGCCTGAGCAACCCCCAGGCGATCATCTTCTACGTCGCGCTGCTGCCCGCAGTCATCACCCCCGGCACCGGTGCAGGCGTGTACGTGGTCCTCGCCGTGGTGCTGTGCGTGGTGATGGCAGCAGTCTCGGCGGCCTACATCACCCTGGGTTCGCGAGCTCGACGCACAGCAGTCAGCCCGACAGCTCGGCGACGTGCCCACCGTGTCGCAGGCGGACTCCTTCTCATGTCAGGGGTGTTGGTCGGGATCGGCTGACCGATCGGCCGCCCGACAGGTCGCGCAGTTCATGGTCTCCTGCGGACCGTCCGGGAGGAGCGATCCGAATTCCCTTTGGGGCACCGGGAGGTGCCCCCGTTGCCGTACCCGCGCCTCTACCACCGTGCGGCAGAAAATCCCATGATCAGAGCAATAGAACTGTCCACAAGGAGGCGGCATGCCCACGTATCTCTCCCCCGGCGTCTACATCGACGAGGTCGATTCCGGATCACGGCCCATCGAGGGCGTCGGCACGGCTGTCGCCGCGTTCGTCGGCCTCGCGGCGGACGGGCCCTTCAACACCCCGACTCTGGTGAGCAACTGGACGCAGTTCACCGCGGCCTTCGGCAGCTTCGTCGACGGCTCCTACCTGGCCCAGTCGGTCTATGCATATTTCCAGAACGGTGGCGGCAACGCATATATCGTCCGTATCGGGCAGGACCCGGCATCCGCCAACGGGGGCAGGCGAGGCCCGAGAGCGTTGGCGGCGAGCCCGCAGGGAATGCTCGGCGGCTACCGGTTCGTGGCGCTCGATGCCGGCACCCCGGACGGGCAACTGACCGTCGACATCTCGGCCGTCGAGGGGGATTCCCCCGAGGGTACGTTCAAAGTCGTTGTCCGCCAGGGCGACCAGGTGCTCGAGGAGTTCGACCGTCTCAATACCGGCCGGGGGCGGCAAAATGTCGCCACCCTGATCAACGCGGCCTCCAAACTGGTCAAGGTCGAGGAAGCGGCAACCGGGGCCGCGCTGGTAGCTCCGACGATCGGTGCGAGCACCGCGCTGTCCGCCCCGCCCCCACCGGCGGCGGTGCCGTCCCCTCGGCTGTCGGGGGAGGACTATGTCGGTGATGTCGCCGAGCGCAGCGGTTTCTCCGGGCTCGAGGCCGTCGACGAGGTGACGATGATCTGCGTCCCTGATCTGATGAGCGCCTACCAGCAGGGTGCCATCGACCTGGAAACCGTTCAGTCCGTCCAGTTGGCGATGATCGCGCACTGCGAACTGATGGGCGACCGGATGGCCATTCTTGATCCACCGCCCGGCCTCAACGCCCAGCAGATCAAGGAATGGCGGGTCGACAAGGCCGGCTATGACTCCAAATTCGCCACCCTCTACTGGCCGTGGATCAAGGCGACCGATCCGGCGTCCGGCAAGAACATCTACATGCCCCCGTCTGGCTTCATGGCCGGCATCTGGGGGCGCAACGACGACACCCGCGGTGTGCACAAGGCGCCCGCCAACGAGGTGGTCAGGGGTGCGATCTCACTCGAGATGCAGATCACCAAGAACGAGCACGATCTGTTGAACCCGGTCGGTATCAACTGCATTCGCACCTTTCCGGGCCGCGGGGTGCGCGTCTGGGGCGCCCGCACGCTGTCCTCCGACCCAGCCTGGCGCTACCTGAACGTCCGCCGCCTGTTCAACTACCTCGAAGAATCCATTCTCAATGGCACCAACTGGGTGGTCTTCGAGCCGAACGACGACGCGTTGTGGGCAAAGATCCGGCGGACCCTTTCGGCTTTCCTGGCGATGGAGTGGCGAAAGGGCGCGTTGTTCGGGCTCACCCCGGACGAGGCGTTCTATGTCAAGTGCGACCGGGAAACGAACCCGTCGGAGGGAATCGACGCCGGGCAGGTGGTCTGCCAGATCGGTGTCGCACCCGTCAAGCCGGCCGAATTCGTCATCTTCCAGTTGTCACAGTTCAGCGGCGGCACCAGCCTCATCGCTGAATAAGTCACCCTCGACAAGAACGGATGAGCAGAAATGTCAGTGGAATCGAATCGGGACAGCCTGGTCGGGCACTCCTTCGGCCTGGAGATCGACGGCATCCAGATCAAGGCGATCACCGAGGTCAGCGGCTTGAAAATGGAACAGGACGTGATCGAACTCAAGCAGAACCTTCCCAACGGCAAGTACATCATCAAGAAACTCCCGGGTCGATGGAAGGCCGGTGAGGTCACCCTGACCCGCGGTTTGACCGAGGATCAGAGCTTCGAGAAGTGGGTGAAGGATGCGCAGTTCGGCAAGATGACCGGTTCCCGGAAGGGCGGCGCGATCGTGGTGTACGACTACGAGGGCACCGCGATCAAACGCTACAACCTGACCAACGCGTGGCCTAAAAGCCTGGAGATCGGCTCCCTGAAGGCTGGTGACACCAGCGTCCTCACCGAGAAGTTGGTGGTTACCTACGAACGGATGGAGGTCGCCTGATGCGCCGCGGCCGTGCCGAGGGGTCGGTCGCGCTGGCCGACCGCCCAGCGGGAGCCGTGCCGGACGGGGCCACGTCGCCGCAGGCGTCGGGTGTTGACTCGGAGCCGCTCAGGACCGAATTCGCCTTCCGTCTGCCGCGGGGTTTCGTCGACAGCGCCGGCACGGTGCACCGGGACGGCGTGATGCGGTTGGCCACCGCCCGGGACGAACTCATTCCGCTGCGTGATGACCGGGTACGGGAAAACCCCGCCTATCTGACGGTCGTCCTGCTCGGCCGGGTGGTCACCCGAATCGGCAGCATCGAGGACGTTCACGCCGGGACCATCGAAAACCTGTTTGCCACCGACCTGGCCTTTCTTCAGGACCTCTACCGGAGGGTCAACACGGAAGGGCACACCCGGGCCGCAGTGACCTGCCCGAATTGCGAACACCACTTTGCGGTCGATATTGCCGGCGGCCGCCTGGGGGAATAGCGACGTGCGCGCCCGACCGACTCTACGAGGAGGTCGCGTACATCGCCTATCACTTCCACTGGTCCGTTGACGATCTGCTGGACCTCGAGCATTCCGAGCGGCGCCGATATGCACAGGAGATCGCGAAGATCAACACTCGAATTCAGAAAGGTCAATGAGCCATGGGGCACTGGTGGCAGTCGTTGCGCGGTGTCGCCGCCCCCGGTTCACCACCGGACCGGCCGGCCGGTTCGGTGCCGGCCGCCCCGGCGGGCCAGGCTGGTGTCCCGGCCTGGCAGCGCGTGCCGTCCATTTCCCGGGCCGTGACCGCCATCTCCCCCGTCGCGCCGCACAATACCTTTGCTGCTTCGTTGGTCACGGCTCGCCGACCGGGACTGCTGGAACCGCTGGGCCACCACATCGACACGGACGGGCCCTTCGGAACCCTGCAGGCCGATGCCGTCTCGGCGCGCGGCGCCATCGGGCCGGAAGATTCCTCCCCCGATACGCAGCGCATCGATCTGCCCCTGGTCACCGGCGCCCGTTCCGGTGGCTCGACAGCCGGACGGACAACAACATTCGGGCCGCTCGCCCGTCTGGTGCAGCGGATCGCCGCCGCCGATCCGGTACCCGGGCATCGAGCCGGACATTCCGGCGGCAGCCCCACCGACACCGATCACCAGGAACCCGCGCTGGACAATCCGGTGATCCACGGTTCCAACATCCACGATGCGGCAACCGGCGAGGCCCCTGTGGGCGTCCACTCGGAGGTCGTGCGCCTGGCACCCGAGGACGCGGTGGGCGAGCGCAACGTCGCCGCCATCGACCGACCGGACGCGATCCCGGGCGGGGGGCACACCGCCCGCCCCATGCCGGTGGCACAGAACGTCCCGGGCGTCCAACGGTCTGCGGTGGCCGACATTGCGGTCGGTCATTCGCTGTCCCCGATTCAAAGATGGGTGAACCGCCAGCCCCGGCTGCAGCTGCCGGTGCAAGACCCGGCCGAGCGCCATTTTCCCGGCCCGGACAGAATCGCCCCGTTGCCCAGGCCGGAGAAGGCCGTCCGGCCGTTCGGCGGCCGGCCGGTTCTGGAATCGCTCGAGTCGGTCAGCCGAACTCCTGCCGCCGTCGGTCCAGTTGCGGTGCAACGCACTTCGGGCCGTTCGGATCTTGATGCAACGCCCGAACTTTCGGCGCAGCGCATGTTGGACGGGCGCCGTGCGCTAGTCGATGCCGGATCGGGCGACGGCGAACCTCCCGATCGGCCACCGACGGCAAACGCTCCTGTCGTCCTTCGGACAACGGCCCACGGCCTGGACGCTGGCGGCCGGTCAGGTGGTTCCTCCCTTCCGGTTTCCCGCCTGCCATCGGCTCGCGAATTGTCCGCGCCGGCCGCCGAGCCGGCATCAATTCATCCCGAATCCACCGTGCTTCAGCATGATTCCATTTCCGCCGACCCCGCCGGCCTGATGCAGAGCCGCCCGATGGAAGCGATGCCAACGCAGGCGCCACAACGACAACGAAATTCGTTAGAGCCCGAATCCGATGAGGTGGGGCTGGCGCAATTGTTGGGCGGCGCCGCGACCGGCTTTTCCCCGGTTGCCGCGGGGCCGGTGGACGGCCCGCGCCCGGGCCAAGGGTCCGCAGCCGTCCAGCGGTCGACGATCCGAAACGGCAGCCCGGTTCCGCTGGGCCTGGGCGCACCGCTGGCCGCAGACGCCCGGCCCGTACAG
>JBBRDH010000165.1:0-11911 GCA_038204125.1 Mycobacteriales bacterium | reverse complement strand
AACAACCAACGCCACGACCGCGCTGACCCAGGCCCCGCCAGTCCGGGAATGGCGGTGACCGTCGGCGTCCAGCGACTTGCCGCCGACACCCGAGGTTTTGCCGACAGGGCCGCCCCGGTCCGACGGTGTCGGTTGTTGCTGCGGCTGCACGGCCGGTCCGCCGGGACTGCCGAAATAATCTGGTCCGCCCGGCCCTGGCGACATCCCGGCCCCCCCGGGATCGCCGAGGTATTCGCGGCCGCTTTCGGCCGGGTTCTGCGGATAGGACATGGCATTCTCCTTCGGGAAAGGGCTCATCTGGCCTGGCGGCGCCGACGGTTGCGGCAGAGCCCCCGTGCAACAAGATGCCCGCCACACCCAGGGACAAACAGCATCGGCCGCGAGGGAACGACTGTCGAAGGACGAGGCACAGCCTACTGCGGGTGTCGGTCGACCACTCTCATGCACTGGAGCCGTCCTGCCCCACTGGCTACAGTCCTGACGAACCGTTGTGCCGATCGTCTCAAAGGAGTGTGGTCCCTGTGCCCGCGCCGCTGACCGAAGCCGCGATCGAAAAGGTACGCCGGCTGATCGTGGACGGCGGCCTTCGACCGGGCGACCGATTGCCGGCCGAACAGGAGCTCGGCGTTCAACTGGGCCTGTCCCGAACCAGTGCACGGGAGGCCGTGCGGGCGTTGGTCAATGCCCGGGTGCTGGACGTCCGGCGCGGCGACGGCACCTACGTCACCAGCCTTGCCCCAGGACTGCTGCTGGAGGGCATCGGGCTGGCCGTCGAGCTCATGCAGGAGGACGCCATCATGGAATTGGTGGAGGTCAGACTGGTGATCGAGCCACCGGTGACCGCGCTGGCCGCCCTGCGTGCCGACGAATCCCAGCGGGCCGACATGCACCGTCACCTGCAACTCATGCGCGAGTCGACCGATCCGGCCGAACTGGTACGGCACGACACGGACTTCCACGCATCGGTCGCCCATTCAGCCGGGAACAGGGCACTCGCCGCGCTGCTCATCGGCATCTCGGGAGGGACAGTGAGGGCCAGGGTTTGGCGCGGTCTGGTCGACTCTGCGGCCGATCGAAAGACCGTCGAGGAGCACGAACGGATCCTGGCCGCGATCAACGACCGGGAGCCCAAGATGGCCGAAGCGGCGGCAACGGTCCACGTCGCGACCACGCTCAACTGGCTCCGGGCGAACCTGCCCAAGTCGACGGACCACCCGGCGGGCCGCTAGCTGCGATTACCCCCTGTCCAGCGACCTGGTCCGGGTCGGCGGGGGCGACCGGTCGTTCGGCTGCAACGCTCCGTAGGTGCTCGGCGATGAGCTCGGCAACGGGCTGCCAGACGTCCGGCCGCAGGGCGTGCCCCATCCCGGCGACCGAGGTGAACCTGGCGCCCGGAATGGCAGCTGCGGTGGCCCGGCCGCCGGAGATGTCGATCAGCGGGTCCGCGTCTCCGTGGATGACCAGGCTCGGCGCGCTGACTGCGGAAAGCGCAGGCGTCCGGTCGCCCGAGGCGAGGATCGCGATGAGCTGCCGGGTCACACCAGGTCCGGCCGGACTGCGGTCGAAGCTGCGCGCCGTCTGCTCGGCAATTGCGGCCGGATCCCTGGGGGTGAACGGGCCGCCCATCACCGCCTCGGCGGTGACGGCCTGCTCGATCGCCACAGCGCGGTCGGTCGACTGGGGCTCGATCAGGATCGCCGCGGCCGCAGGCGTTGCACCCCCGACGGCGCGGTTTCCGGTGGTGGACATGATGGAGATCAATGACAGCACCCTGTTCGGATGGTCGATGGCCATTGTCTGCGCGATCATTCCGCCCATCGAGACACCGAGCACGTGCGCTGCAGCTATTTCCAGGGCATCGAGCACGGCAATGGCGTCATTCGCCATGTCGGACAGAAGATACGGCGCCGACACCGGTCGGCCGGCGGCGAGTTCGCGGTATGCGGCTGGAAGGTCAGGGGCGTCGGCGGTGTCGACCCGGCTCGACAGGCCGACGTCTCGATTGTCGAACCTGATCACCCTGAACCCGAGGCCGTCGAGGATGTCCAGAAACCCGTCCGGCCAGTCGACCAGCTGGCCACCGAGCCCGCTGACCAGCAGCAGCGGAATCCCCTGCCCCCGTTCGTCGTACTCGAGCTCGATCACATCTGTACCGACTGCTCGCGGCATAGGAGTTCCCCTGTTCGGTTGGATCGACGGTCCCAGGGTGCCACGCCGGGTTGCGTACTCGACCGGGCCGCCCGGCTGCGGTGCGGCGGCCTGAGGTGACCCTGGGCAATCGGCGGTCAGCGCCGACGGCACAATGGCTCGCGGTGGGTGGACGACCCGTGGCACCGGGCGGCCCCGCGGCTGCACCACCCGCCGCCCCGGAGCCTTGCCGGTGCCGCACTCTTGCCTCGACAGAAGGAGATCAGCGTGATGAGCGATCCAGCAGAGCAGTCCGTCGACACCCCGGTGGCGGACAGTTCGCCGCCCCCCTCTCCCGACGCTCCGGATGCCCCCGGTGGGCAGGACCCCGAATCCCCGACCGCCCGCGCTGCCGACGCCGCCCGCGCCGTCGAGGCTCCCTCGCGAGACCTGGCGGAGCCGAAGTCAGCGGCAGGCGACCCCGCGGCGCCGGACGGCGATTTGGGCGACGGCGCCGGCGACGGCGACCAGGTGACCAGTCCCCGGCTCGAACATCTGCAACAGACGATCGACGATGCCAAGGAAGCGGCGCAGCGGGCGCTGGGTTCGACACCGGAGGTCGACACCTCTGCCGATGCTTAGCTTTCCGCTCGAACCGAGCTAGACCAGCGCTGCCGCGGCGGACGCCGTCCCGACCACTGCAGCCACCGTTCGGCCGAGATCGACTGCCTGGAGCCTCCGATGTGCCGTCGCGTCCCAGCCCGATTCGAGCTGCCGATGCAGCGGCACAGCGCCCAGCGCTGTCAGCGCCAGAGTGCAGGAGAGAGCCCCGGCCGGGACGACAAAGGTCCACCACGCCGCACCCCTGCCGTGGGCGAACAGCAGGCCGCCGGTGGTGGCCGCCATACCGGCGAACAGCGGGCCGACGACCAGGCTGATTCGGCGTTGGTGGGACCGCTCATACGCCGGGAAATCCGCGACGGCGACCGCGGAGAACTGCGGATAGACGACAAGATGAACAGTCCATTGGAATCCGGCATAGGCGGCGAAGAATGCCAGCTGACCAATCAGCAAGAGCGAGACCATGGGTACGAGCATGCGCCTCGCAGCCGCCTTCGGAAGGCTGCCTGTCGCCTCCGCGAACACTGCGAAACCTGCGGACTCTAAACACACCCTGTGCAGCCCTGATGTTTCCGGTCCATCGGCGAGGGCACCATCATCTATTGGGAAAGGTGAATGCGGAAATGCCGAGCCCGGCCGGAGCTCAACACGCGCTGAGCTCAGGATCGGGACCGTCGGCCGGAGGGTCGACAACCGGCGGTCAGCGTCGCAGCGAGCCTGGGACGAGAGGTCTTCGGGCGAGGGCACAATGGGGCTTCTATGTCCTCGACTCCGGCGTCGTCACCGATGCCCTTCCACCCGGCGAGGCTGCGGTCCGGATCACGACGCCCAGCCGCACCCCTGTCCGCAAGTGAGTCGTTGACCGCGGATCTCGACCTGGTCCACGAGAGCGCAACCCGGCTCGACCTCGCCTCGACCATCTCCACGTTGGGCCACGGGGCAGCCGATCCGTGCCACCGGGTGCTCGCCGACGGCTCGATCTGGCGTTGCTCCGATTCGCCCGCCGGTCCGGTCAGCTACCGGCTCAGCCAGGTCGACCCGCATCGGGTCCGGTGCCAGATCTGGGGTCCGGGGGCCGCCGATTTCGCCGCCGGACTCCCGGACCTGTTGGGCGAGAACGACACCCGCGGCTCCTTTGTCGCCGACCATCCCACCCTGCAGGACGCGCACCGTCGTCATCCCGGGCTTCGGATCCCCCGGACCAACCGGGTGCTGGAGTCGCTCATCCCGGCGATTCTCGAGCAGAAGGTGACCTCTTTCGAGGCCCTGCGCGCCTGGCGGCAGCTGGTGAGCAAATTCGGCGCTGTCCCGCCGGGTCCGGCACCGGCCGGCATGCGGGTCCCGCCCACCGCCCACCAGTGGCGCCACATCCCGTCGTGGGAGTTCCACCGGGCCGGTGTCGACCCGCGTCGGGCCAGGACGGTGGTGGAATGCGCCCGGCTCTCGGCGGCCCTGGAGGCCTGCAGCACGGTCGATTCGGCGGTCGCCCAGCGCCGCTTGATCACCGTTCCCGGGGTCGGCTGCTGGACGGCCGCCGAGGTGGCGCAGCGGGCCTGGGGGGACGCGGATGCGTTGTCCGTCGGCGACTACCACCTCTGCGGGGTGATCGGCTGGTCCTTGCTCGGTCGGCCGATCGACGACGACGAAATGGTCGAATACCTCGCTCCGTACCGCCCGCACCGGCACCGCGTCGTCCGGTTGCTCTACGTCAGCGGAAACGCTGTCAAGCCCCGCTTCGGGCCGCGGGTCACCATCGAGGACCACCGGCGCCGGTGATCGACAGCTCGCGGACCGGGAAGCGTCACGCCGTCACCCGCCGCTGAGCGTGCCCTGATGGTGGAGCAGCCGCCACGACCCGCTCGTTCGCCGCCAGAGCGAACTGCGCCTGGCCCGGCGTCCATCCCCATCGGTCACATATCTCAGCAGCACCAGGTCGGGCCCGATCGTCATTCCGGTCAGCTGACTGACCGCGATACCGCGCTGCTCGCCCGGCGCTTCCCGGACCAGCGCCCCGATGATCTCGCCACGGGTCCACAATCGGCCGGAAGCGCCGATTTCCAAAAAGTCGGCGTCGAGCAGCCGATCAAGCTCCGCCGCCGAATGCCGCGCCTCTCCGGTCGCCATCGCCAGTTCGAGTTCGATCACCGCTTCTACGTTCATGTCCACCCGCCCAGTGTTGCGATGGACATCCGCCCACGGCAATGCGAACATGTGTTCGTGTCCGACCCGGCGAGCTTCCTGCACGCCGATCTCGACGCGTTCTTCGCATCGGTCGAGCAGCGCGACAACCCCAGCCTGCGCGGACGTCCGGTCATCGTCGGCGGCGGAGTTGTGCTGGCGGCCAGCTACGAGGCGAAGGCGTTCGGGGTCCGGACCGCGATGAGCGGCTCCGCCGCCCGGCGGGCGTGCCCGTTCGCGGTGGTCGTGCCGCCGCGGATGTCTGCGTATTCTGCGGCCAGCAAACAGGTTTTCGAGATCTTCCACCAGACCAGCCCGCTGGTGGAGGGGATCTCGATCGATGAGGCGTTCATCGACGTGACCGGTCTGCGCCGGGCCTGCGGGTCGCCGATGGCGATCGCCGAGGTGCTGCGGCAGCGGGTGTGGGCCGAGGTCGGGCTGCGGATCACGGTGGGCATCGCGGGAACCAAATTCCTGGCCAAGGTCGCCAGCGCCGTCGCCAAACCGGACGGCCTGCTGCTGGTCGAGGCAGGGCACGAGCTCGAGTTCCTGCATCCGCTGCCGATCGAGCGGCTCTGGGGCGTCGGCCGGGTCACCGCGGACAAGCTCCACAACTGCGGTATCTACAACGTCGGCCAGATCGCCGAGCTGGATGCACCGTCATTGACCGCACTGCTCGGGCCGGCGTCCGGGCACCACCTGTACGCGCTGGCGCGGGGCCGCGACCCGCGGCCGGTGGTGGTCGGCCGACGGCGGAGGTCGATCGGGGCGCAGCGGGCACTGGGCCGCCCCCGCCGGGATCCGGCCGAGCTAGACACTGTGCTGATCGAGCTCGTCGACCGGGTCAGCAGGCGGATGCGCGACGCCGGGCGCCGCGGCGGCACGGTCGTGCTGCGGCTGCGGTTCGAGGACTTCACCCGGGCCACCCGGTCATTGACCTTGGCCGCCCCGACCGACTCCACTCCGGCGCTGGTGAAGGCCGGCCGAACCCTGCTCACGACCGCGATGCCGATGATCGGCAGCCGCGGACTGACCATGCTGGGGATCTCGGTCGGGCACTTCCACGCGGGCGCCGAACAGCTGGAGTTGCCGTTCGACGCCGCCTGCGACATCGATCGGGCACCGGCTCTCGACGCGGCGATGGACAAGGTGCGGGAACGCTTCGGGGGTACCGCGTTGACCAGGGCCGTGCTGATGGGCCGCAATGCGGGAATGACCGTTCCGCTGCTCCCCGACTGACCAATGGTTAGCTCATCCCATGGCAGCCCGAACGAACCCGAAATCGACGTCTGAGCCGGTCGAACTGTCCGTCGGCGAGCGCGCGGTCAGGATCACCAACCCCGACCGGATCTATTTCCCGGCCACCGGCCGGACCAAGCTGGATCTGGCCCGCTATTACCTCGACGTGGGCGAGGGGATCGTCCGGGCTCTGCGCGAGCGGCCCTGCATGATGCACCGCTTCCCGGAGGGACTGGCCGGCGAGAAGGTGCACCAGAAGCGGATTCCGCGGGGCGCGCCGCCCTGGGTGGAAACGGTACGGGTCGACTTTCCGTCCGGCCGCAATGCCGACGAACTGTGTGTCACCGAATTGGCCAGTGTGCTGTGGGCGGTGCAGATGTCATGCGTCGAGTTCCATCCCTGGAATTCGCGGCGGACCGATACCGAGCGCCCCGACGAATGGCGTATCGATCTGGATCCGATGCCGGACTGCCCGTTCGACACGGTCCGCCGGGTCGCGCACGTGGCCCACGAGGTGCTGGACGACATCGGGGCCGTCGGCTGGCCGAAGACCTCCGGCGGCCACGGACTGCACATCTATGTGCGGATCGAACCACGCTGGGGTTTCGGCGAGGTTCGGCGCGCCGCACTGGCTTTCGCCCATGAAGTGGAACGCCGCGCACCTGGGGACGTGACGACGACCTGGTGGCGCAAGGACCGGGATCCGGCGAAGCTCTTCGTCGATTACAACCAGAACGCCCGTGATCACACCATCGCCAGCGCCTATTCTGTGCGCGGGGTCCCGCGGGCCACCGTCTCGACCCCGATCAAATGGGACGAAATCGACGACGTGGAGCCGGCCGAGCTCACCATGACGACCGTGCCGGCCCGGTTCGCCGAACTGGGTGATCTGCACCGCGGAATAGACGAGCATCCATTCGTACTCGACCAGCTGCTCGAATGGGCCGAGCGGGACGAGCGGAACGGAATGGTGGCGCCCGAGATCGAGGCGACCTGACCCGGGAAAGGCCTAAGACTTCTTCGGCGGGGTTTCCAGCAACATCGCAATCGCGCCGTCGATTCGCCGCTGCCGCGTTTCCGGTGCTTTCGCCGCCTGGACGGCCAGCACGTGGCGCAGTTGGTGGCTGTAGGCCAGAGCGTCGAAGGAACGCCGCGCCGCCGGCTGCCGATCCAGCGCCGCGGCCAGATCGGCCGGAACGTCGACGCTCCGTGGTTCCGGGTCGAATTCGATGTCGACGTCCACCTCATCGCCCGCGCGCAGGCCGGTGATCTGCCGGATCTCGGCACTGACGCTGATCATGAACCTGTCCTCCCGGGTCGCCACCGAGGTTCGATAGGTGTGTCCCTGCACGGTGATCCGGACCGGCGGCTTCTTGCCGTGGCCCATTTCATCGACGACCGCCGCCGGCACGACGAATCCGGTCGCGGTCTTCCCGGCGAGCTGCAGTTCGGAGCGGAATCGCATCCGCGCATTATGGGGGATCAGGGATCGGGGCAGGATTGGCGGGTGGACAGCGACGAGCGGGTGGTGGAGGCCGCGGGCCGGCTCTACGCCATCGACGCGCAGGATTTCACCGCGCTGCGGACCGAACTGGCAGCCGCGGCCCGTCAGGCCGGTGACCGGGTGGCTGCCAAGCTGATTGTCGCCCTGCGGAAACCCAGCCGTTCGGCGTCGGTGGTCAACCGTCTGGTCGCCGCCGAACCCGAAACGGCGCATCGATTGTCGGAGTTGGGCGACGCACTCCGGACGGCTCAGCGCACCTTGGCGACGGCCGAGCTCCGGGACCTGGGCAAGCAGCGGCGGTTCGTCGTCGACACCCTGGCTGCCCGGGCCTTCCAGATCGCCTCGGTCACCGCACCGGCCCCCGCGCTGCGCGAGGAGGTCGTGGGGACCCTCAATGCGGCCCTGGCGGATCCGGTCCTGTGCAACCAGGTTGCGCAGGGCCGACTCCTGCAGTCCCTGCAGTGGGAGGGGTTCGGCTCCGGCGGTCGTCCAGATCTCAGCCTGGTCCCGAACACCGTCCTGACCGTCGAGCCGTCATCTCCCGAGGCAGCGCCACCGAGCGCCGAGCCCGAACCGGCCCCAGCCCGCCCGCCGGAGCGACCGGGCACCTCACTGCGGGAGCGTCGTGATGCCGCGCTGCGCGCCCGACAGGAAGCCGCGGACCGGACGCGTCAGCAGGCCGCCGAAAAACTCGCGCAGGGCAGGGCGAACGCGGAGCGGGAACGCCGCCGGCGCGACCTGGAACAGGCCCGTCGGGTGGCCGCCGAAACCGACGAGGCCGCGCGCCGGGCGACAAAGGCGGTACGCGAGCGAGACGGCCACGTCCGGCAACTGGAGGCGGATCTTCGAAGGCTTGGGGATGAACTGGCCGGCGCTCGGAGACAGGCCGCGGAAGCGGCGTCCGAACTGGGCTTGATCACCGAGAAACAGCGTCAGGCGCAGGAGCGGATGGGCAGATTGCAGGACTGATTTGGGTGGGATTCGGGCGCCGCGGGGGCCGATTTGACCAGCTGATGATGCTTGCCCGGCCGGATGCGGTCATCATGTACGCCATGCGGTCAATTTGGAAAGGTTCCCTGGTGTTCGGGCTCGTCAACGTCCCGGTAGCCGTTTATGCGGCGACCGAGGACAACGACATCCGATTCCACCAGGTACACGGCAAGGACGGCGGGCGGATCCGCTACCAGCGGACCTGCGAGGTCTGCGGCGAGGTGGTGCAGTTCGGCGACATCGTCAAGTCCTACGAGGCAGACGACGGTCGGACCGCCGTTCTCACCGACGAGGACTTCAAGAGTCTGCCGGCGAACGCCGATCGGGAGATCGACCTGCTCTCCTTCGTGCCCGCCGAGCAGATAGATCCGGTGCTGTACGACTCGAGCTACGTGCTGGAGCCCGCCGGTAAGTCGGCCAAGGCGTACGTCCTGCTGCGCGAAACGCTGGGCGACACCGACAGGGTGGCGATCGTCCATTTCGCCCTGCGGCAGAAGACCAGGCTGGCGGCGTTGCGGGTCCGCGGCGAGACACTGGTGATCCAGACGCTGCGGTGGCCGGACGAGGTCCGTCAGGTGTCCTTCGATTCACTGAACAATCCGGTGGCCGTCACCGATGCAGAGCGTCAGATGGCCGCGTTGCTGGTCGATTCCTACTCCGACGACTTCCACCCCGAACAGCACGAGGACACCTATCGCGCCGAACTGCAGCAGCTGATCGACGCGAAACTCGAGGGCGAGCAGGCGTTCCCCGAAACTGCGGAGAACACCGGGCAGGACGCGGAGGTGCTGGATCTGCTGGCCGCCCTGCAACGCAGCGTCCAGCGGCAGAAGGCGGCCGGTAGCGGCGACAAGGGCGACGAGCAGGACGCAGCAACAGCGGCCAAACCCCGGCGTAGGACCGGGACGACGAATCCTTCCCCTGCCCAATCCGAGGGAGAAGAGTCCGGGACTCCCGCGGTCAAGAAGCCGCGGGCGAGGCGGACCCGCTCCGCCTGACGACACATTTCGGCCCGGAGGCTCGGGTGACCCGTGGAACAACCCTGCCATCGGCGCGCCTGAACCGGACTGTCGGACCCCGTGGGCACACTGGCTGTCAGGACGTCGGCAATCGCACGTCCCCTGTCCACGTGACTGGTGCGCAGTGTTGGCTAATGCAGGGAAGGGCGGGTGTGACCGATGAGCCTGGCCCATGACCTCAGCGCGGCGGCCCAGGAATACGTGCCACCGGAGTTTGTCGCCTGCATCGTTCCCGGCTGCAGATGGCTTTTCGTCGCGAACGACGGATTCGACGGCCGCTGTCCCGATTGCGTGCTGATCCTGATCGAACACGCCGCCGGCGGGCATCGGAATGACCGGACGGTCGCCTGCTCGGTCTGCGACTGACCACTTCCCGCCGCGGTCAGGGCGCCTGGCCAGGCGAACCGGTGACCGGTTCAGACCCGGGTCAACCCGATCGGTCCACCTTGTGCTGGGCGGCCTGCGCCCGCGGCCGGATCACCATCAGGTCGACGTTGAAATGGGGCGGCCTGGTCACCGCCCAGCAGACCGCGTCGGCGACGTCGTCGGCCGTGAGCGGCTCGGCCACGCCCTGATAGACCGCCGCGGCCCTCCCGGCGTCTCCGCGGAACCGGTTGACCGCGAACTCGTCCGTCCTGACCATGCCGGGCGCTATCTCGATGACCCGGACGGGTTCGGCGACGAGTTCGAGCCGGAGAGTTCCGGCGATCGCATGGGCGCCGTGCTTGGCGGCCACATACCCGCCGCCCCCCTCGTAGGGAGTGAAACCGGCCGTCGACCCCATGATCACCAGCGTCCCCGCTCCGCTCGCGATCAGGGCCGGCAGCAGCGCCTGGGTGACGTTCAGGACTCCCATGACGTTCACCTCGAACATCGCCCGCCAATCGGCGGGATCGCCGGATGCCACGGGGTCGGCCCCGAAGGCGCCCCCCGCGTTGGCGACCACGACGTCGACCCGGCCAAGGATCCCGGCGAACTCGTCGACCGCCACCCGATCGGTGACGTCGAGTTGGTGGGCGGTACCGCCGATCTCAGCCGCCAGTTCGGTCAGCCGGTCGAGGCGGCGGGCCGCCAGAACGACTGAGTACCCGGCGGCAGACAGTCTGCGCGCGGTGGCCGCGCCGATCCCGCTGCTGGCTCCGGTCACCACCGCGACCGGCCGGTCCGCTGCCGTCGGAGTGCGGGACCGCCCGGCTTCCGCGTCACCGGAGAGGCCGGTCATCGGGGCACCGGGGATTGGATTCATCTGTTCTGCTCCTGCGGGGGTGGGCAGCGCACGTTGCTGCGGGGTCAAGTATCCCGTGCACTGGAGCGCCGCGGCGCCGGGCCGAGGCGGGATACCGGGCCGACGCTCCGGGTCAGGCACGCCGACTGTCGGGGTGGTGGGACACAATCCAGCACTATGGAAGACCGCCAACTCACCCGGATCGCCGCCCTGCTCCGCAAGGCCGAAGGGACCGACAACGAGCACGAAGCCGATGCCTATCTGCAGGCGGCGCAACGCCTCGCCACCCTGTCGTCCGTCGACCTGGCTGTTGCCAGGGCCCACACTTCGGCGAAGCAGCGGCGTTGCGCGCCTACCCAGCGCACCATCACCATCGGCGAGCAGGGCAAACGCGGGCTGCGCACCTTTGTGGCGCTGTTCCTCGCGATCGGCCGCGCCAACACCCTGACCTGCGACATCGCGAAGGATTCGACCTGTATCTACGCGTACGGGTTCGACGCGGACATCGACGCGGTCGAGGCGCTCTACGCCTCCCTCGTGATCCAGATGGTGCGGTCCTCGGACGAGTTCATCAAGTCGCGGCGGTTCGCGCAGGAGACTATCGGCAAGTGGGTCCGCACCGACGACTCGGAGGACCGGCGCTGGTTGCGGTCCAGAGCGGTGCACACCTGGGTGGAACGCCCGGTGCACGCGACCACTGCGCGGGTCAATTTTCAGCAGGCCTTCGCCGAGCGGGTCGGTGCCCGGCTGACGAAGGCCAGAGAGGAAGCGATCGCGGACTATTCACCGAACCTCTGGCCGGCCCGGCCAGCGACCACGCCGGGCGCGGCTACCGAGGCCGACCAGGGCGGGCAACCGGGTTCGTCGCCGACCGGGGTGGCACTCGTGCTGCGCGCCAAGGAATTGGAGATCGCCGAGCATCACCGCACGCACTCGATGGCCAGAGGGTTCTGGCGGGGCGGCGCCGCCACCACCGGGCAGTCGGAGCTGTCCCGGCGCGCCGGGGAC
>JBBRDH010000164.1:0-11921 GCA_038204125.1 Mycobacteriales bacterium | reverse complement strand
CGAATCGCTACCGGTCGAGCGGCGGTCGGCCGGTGGTCTGGGCGGTGTCGCCAGGGCCTTCGCGGTGCTGGTCAAGGACCGCCGTTACGTGGGTTTGGCCCTCGCCGGGACGATGGTGGCCGCGGCGATGTTCGGCTACATCTCGGCGTCGCCGTTCCTACTGGAAGAAGGGTTCGGACTGTCCCCCCAGGTTTTCTCGGTGTGTTTCGGCGCCAACGCGCTGGGCATCGTCGGGATGAGTCAGCTCGGCCGGATGCTGTTGCGCCGCACCAGCTCCGAGACCCTGTTGCGGTGGGGGGTGGGCCAGGGCGTGATTGGTGCGGTCGCCCTCTCGGTGGCGTTGCTTGGCCGACTGGGTCTGGCGGCGGTATTGGTGTCGCTGTTCGTGATGGTGTCCGCGGTCGGGCTGGCGTTGCCGTTCTCGTCGGTGCTCGCGATGGATCTGCACCGGAAGACGGCGGGTTCGGCATCGGCATTGTTGGGCACCGCCCAATTCGCCCTCGGCGCGGTGACCGCGCCGCTGGTCGGTTTCGGGGACCGCGAGACCGGCACCGCGCTGGCGTTCACGGCAGTCGGGGCAGCCGCTCTGGCCGTGGTGGGGCTGGTGATGGCCGGATTGCTCACCCGTCGGCCCGCCGCATCCGGCTGACCGCTGGAGGTTCCTGCTTGGTGCCGTCGGGAGGAATCGAACCTTCCGCATCGCCCGTGCTCAACTGCCGCGCCGGTAAGGGCGCCGTCTGCCGATGAAAAACACCTACGCATCCAGGGCCGGCTCCTCAATAGTACGGGCTCGCAGCTCCGCTGAGCAGCGGTCCGGGTGTCCGCGCGGCGAAGCTCACACCCGAACGCCGCCCGGACCGACTGCTCAGCGGCCGGAGCGGCGGGGCAGCGCGCTCAGCACGAGCAGCAGTCCGACGAGCAGGACCGCCCCGGCGACCCCCCAGCGAACCGCGCCGTTGAAGAAGAGCCAGGGATCCCCGGCGATCCCGATAGATCCGACCGCGACGAACAGCAGGCTCATCACGACGCCCAGCATGTCTGCCCGTCGGCGAGCCACAGGGCTACCCGACACTGGACTGAGCCTCGCGTCAGCCATTGCGCACCTCCGCAAACCCGGCGTTGACGTGGACTGCAATGTTGAGAGTGCCCTTATCGGGGGTCGCAATGTCCGCCATGGCTCTGACTCGGATTCCGTCATCGCTTGCATCCAGACAGGTCACCTGGCCGACCTGCGCTTCGCAGACTCGGTGCCCCCCATATTTGCCGCTGGCCGTGATGACCTCGGCGTGCCCGGCCCTCAGTTCGACGGTGATGTCCTTGGTAGTCCCGGGCGGTACGTCGATCGCGGTGAGATCCAACTTCAGCTCGCCTGCGTTGGCGTGATAAATCGGCTGCAGATCGGCCAGGGTCTTCGGGGTATACGTGACGTTCCTGTAGCCGTCCGTGCCGCTGATACCGGTGAACGTCAGTCCTGCAGTGACCAGGGAGAGCAGGATTCCCGGCACGATCAGGCTGCGGCCCCGGCCGCGGATCGCCGCAACCAGCAGGCCCACCGCCAGCACTGCCAGCGCCATTCCGGTGACCTGGGCCCAGGTCAATGCCCACCAACCGGCCAACACTCCCGCGGCGGCCAGTCCGCCGACGAGGAGGCTGCCGCCCATGGTCAACCGGGCGATCACGCTCCGCGGCCTGGTCGGGACCAGCGGCGCCAACGGGGTGGGTTCCTGCAGATCCCAGGCAAAAGGGGCTGCGCCCAACGGATCCCACGCGGGCGGCGTACGGTTCGGCTCACCGGTCCAAAGATCTGCCGGTGACGGCTCGGCAAGGTTCGCCGGGCTGTTCTGGCCGCCGGGATTCCGGCCGGCGCCTTTGGTCATGTCGACCTTGCCGCCGGCGTTCGCCCCGGCCGGCGGTGGTCCGGCGACCCTGGCCGAGGTGTCGGGCTGGTCCCAGAAGGCCGGCTTCGCGAACGGGGACGAACCTTCGGACCTCGGCGGGGAGTCGGATCCTGTTCGGCTGCCGGCGTTCCCCGCCCAGGAGCCCGCCCACGGGCCCCGTGCCCCCCAGCGGCCGGCCTGGCCACCCCAGCGACCGGCCTGGTCACCCCAGCGCTCGGCCTGCTCGCTGAAAGCCCGAACCTTGTCGTCGATCCGGTTCGCCCAGTCGGGCCTGCCGGCCGTCCAACCGCCGACCGCGTCCGCAGGGGCCTCAGGGCGATTCCAGTCCGGGTGATTCCAGTCGGCGACGTGCCCGGACCAACCGGGCCGCCGGCTGTGGTGCGATCGACCGCCACGGTGCCGCCTGCGCATCACGGCGAGCACGATCGCCCCGCCGATGACCAGCGGCAGGAACGGCAGGCCCCAGGAGAACATCGACAACGCGCTCATCACCGCGACGAGCGCCAGCCCGATGGCGAGCGGTGCGGGTACCGAGGAACGACCACGCCCGAGCAGGGACTCCGCCGCCGACACCTCGTCGCCGTCGGCCGGCAGGAGCAGCCAGCCGAGTACGTACAGCAGTCCGCCGAACCCGCCGAAGATGGTGAGGACGACGAACGCCACCCGCAGCAGCACCGGGTCGACGCCGAATGCCCGACCGAGACCGCCGGCGACACCGGCGATCTTGCGGTCCCCGCCGGACCGCCGTGGCCGCCGGATCCACCGACGGCTCGCAACAGAACCTGACTCATCGGCCCGATTGCGGGTCGTGGATTGTTCGCCGTTCAGAAACTCGTTCATGACGTCGAGCGTGCGCCGAGCGCGGCCCACGCGCCATCAGGTATCACCCTGGTTCTGCCATCCAGGGGAATACGGATACCCGGATGACCGTCGGCGTGCCAACCTGGACACGTGAACGCTGGATCGCTCAGCCCTGGATGGATCAGCCCTGGGTCGGTGAGCCCTGGGTCGGTGAGCGCTGGGTCGGTGAGCGCTGAGCCTCCTCGCGCCACCCCGGCGGCGCCCGGCGCTGCGGCAAATGACCCCCAGACCGTTGAGCCCGGGGCGCCACCGAATCGGGCGGGTCGACTCCCCGACCGCGCCCTTCCCGAGAGTGCCAGTAGCCGTACGCCCGACGGCATCCCGCGGCTCGTCAGGTCCCACGACGGCGGACTCGTCGGCGGCGTCGCGGCCGGGATCGCCGACCACCTGCGAGTGCCGGTCGCCTGGGTCCGGATCAGTTTCGTCCTGATGGCCGTGATCGCCGGCGCCGGAGTACTGGCATACGCGCTGCTCTGGATCTTTGTCCCAGCCGCCCCGACAGCGCGTGGGAGGCAGGAGACCGCGCCGACGAGTTCGGCCGAGCGGCGCCAGGCCATCGGTATCGCCGCGGTCGGGGTGGCACTGATGATCGGAGCCACGGCGCTGGGCGTCGGTCAGGTTCTTGGTTGGGTGCTCGGTCCGCTCGGTCTCGCAGCGGTCGGCGGCGCGTTCATCTGGCGGGAGGCCGACGACGCCCGCCGGGACCGTTGGCGCAAGCACGCCGCCGGGTTCGTGGGGCCGAGCCGCGGTGGAGCCTGGCGGCTGCTCGGTGGCTGTGCGTTGGTGATCGGTGGGCTGTCGGTCTTCGCCCTCGGTCAGCTCGACTTCACCGCCGTCCGATCCGCGCTGGTCGCGGTCGTACTGACGTTGGTCGGCGTCGCGATCATCACGATCCCGTGGTGGATTCGGCTGGTCCGGGACCTCTCGACGGAACGCCAGGGCCGGATCCGGGAACGGGAGCGGGCGGAGATCGCCGCCCATCTGCATGATTCCGTGCTTCAGACGTTGGCCCTTATTCAACGGCAGGCCGCCGATCCGCGCGAGGTCGTCCGGCTGGCCCGCGGCCAGGAACGGGAGCTGCGGACGTGGCTGTACGGCCCGGCAGGCTATGCCGGGGCGGCGCCCGGGGGCTCTCCGACCACCTCCTTCGTCGCTGCGCTGGCAGCAACGGCGGGCGAGGTGGAGGACACCTACGCGGTCGCTGTCGCCCCGGTGGTGGTCGGAAACAGCCCACTCGATCCGGCCCTGGCCGCGCTGCTGGCGGCCGCCAAGGAAGCGATGGTCAACGCCGCCAAGCATTCCGGTGCGGCCGAGGTGAGCGTCTACGCGGAGATCGAGAACGGTTCGGCGTCGGTGTTCGTGCGGGACCGCGGGAGCGGGTTCGACCTGGGTTCGGTCGAGGACGACCGGCGTGGACTGACCGAGTCGATCCGGGGCAGGATGGAACGGCACGGCGGAAAAGCGGTGGTGCGTTCGACACCGGGGGAGGGCACCGAAGTGGAACTGAAAATGCCCATCTCGCGCCGTGACGAGTCGCCGAATGAACCGCCAGGAGGCCGCAGTCCTCTGGAGGAGCCCGAAGCAGCTGCCGCCGGGTCAGCCGGTCAGCCGGTCGGCCGGCCCGCTGCGCGGGATCTCACATGACGGCCCAGCCCCCGGTGGTCACCGTTTTCCTCGTCGACGACCACGCGATGTTCCGGGCCGGGGTGCGGGCCGAACTGGCCGGGCTGGGCGACGAACGGATGACGGTCGTCGGCGAGGCCGGATCGGTGAGCGAGGCTGTCGCCCGGATCACCGCGAACCCGCCCGACGTCGTCCTGCTCGACGTTCACATGCCCGACGGTGGCGGCCGGGCCGTCCTCGACCAGGTGCACCGCGATTTCCCGGCGGTGGTATTCCTGGCGTTGAGCGTGTCCGATGCCGCCGAGGACGTCATCAACGTCATCAGGGCCGGCGCGAGAGGGTATGTGACGAAGACGATCTCGGCGCTCGAGCTGGCCGACGCCGTGGTCAGGGTGGCGTCCGGTGACGCGGTTTTTTCCCCCCGCCTGGCCGGGTTCGTCCTCGATGCCTTCTCCGACCGGCCGGGTGCGACGCCGGTCAGCGATCCGGAGTTGGACATGCTCTCCCCCCGGGAGCGGGAGGTGCTCAAATTGCTGGCCCGCGGCTATGCGTACAAGGAGATCGCCTCGCAGCTGTTCATCTCGGTCAAAACCGTCGAGACGCATGTGTCATCAGTACTGCGGAAAACCCAGAAGTCCAACAGGTACGAGCTTTCCCGCTGGGCGACCGACCGCCGGCTGGTCTGAACCCGCCGACGTCCGGTCGACTACTTCTCGGGTCGACTACTTCTCGGGTCGACTATTTGCGGCCGAGCCGCCCGCGGCCCATGGCCAACAGCAGCATGCCCAGATCCGTCCCCGACGGGCCCAGTTCGCGGAACCGCTCCAAAATCGCCATTTCGCGGCTGTAGACGATGCGCGGGCCGCCGAGCGACTTCCGTGCGCTCCCAATGGCGTGCGACAGGTCCGCCCGGCGCCGGATCAGCCGGAGGAGCTCGCCGTCGATCAGGTCGATCTCGGCCCGGAGCTCGTCGATCCCTGCCTGGCTGTCCGGCACGGCTACTTCGACCGCGCCGGTCGGGGCGCCCGGGGAGGTTGAGTCGCCGGCGCTGTCAGGCCGCGGCTGGTCCGGACCGGCCTTCGAAGCCGGTGCGTCGGCTTCTGCTGTCGAGCTGCTCATTTCTGCTCCTTCTGCCCCGTTCCCGGGTCCCGGCAACAAAAAACCCCGGGATCCTGGTGGATCACGGGGCGTCGTCGTGGCGGGAATGTCAGCCGCGGAGCACCGGGATCCGGTACCCATAGAAAAACTCGCGGCAGGTCATGTCAGAAGTGAACCACAGCCGACCCGCTTTGCACACCCCACAAAGCGATTTCCCCGCTGACGTACCAGCAGTTCGGGGCGCCGGCGCTCAGGCCGCGATGAACATCGCCAGCACGGCGGTGTCCGCGTCGTCCATCAGGTTCATCCCGGCCCGGCCACGCATCGAGGTGACATTGCCGCTGTGATCCGCCTCGGCCCAGCCGGCCCGATGATCAAGGCCAAGATGCGGAATCCCCGGCAGCAGCACACAACCGGATGCGACACCGTTGTATTCGGGCAACGAGGGTTTGGTTTCGCTCGGCGGGTGGAGCACGAGCAGCCCAGCGGGAGGGGCGCCGGCGAACTGCCCTGGCGTCAGCGCGAGCCTGCCGATCAGCGGGCCTTCGGCCATGACCAGCCCGACGGTGCCCGGCTGCGGCTGGTCCGGGAGCTCTTCGCGCACGCGGAATATTGTCGTCACCGGGAGCAGGCCGGGCACGCTGGCCACCCGTACCGCGATCACCAGGAACTTGACCCATTCCAAAGTTGTTTCGGGCCACCTCCCGGAGACGACGAAGCCGCTCAGCGAGCCACCCGACTCCATGGCAGCGACTTCCACCGACCGGGGCGAGTTCGAATCGGTCACGATGAACCTCCGATCTGCTCGGGTCCTTTTGATCATGCTCCGGCCGGCGTCGTTGGCACACAAGACCCCCCGAGTGCCAATCTGGTTACGGCTGGATACCGATCCACCGCCCCAGGCGTCCGGTCGCAGGGGTTCGTGTCGGGCCGAGCCGGTAGTTTGGAACCCGAGATGACGAGCCTTTTCGACGTGCCCCCGCCGGTCGCCGAGCCTGTCCGGCCGGGCCGGGTGGCCGCCGCGATCGCTGCCGCCGCTGCGGCCAATCGATCGGCAGAGCAGGGCCGTTCCGCGGCCGATCCATCTGCGGTCGTCATCGAGGGTTCTGCCGTCGCCGACCAACGGTCGGTCGAATTGGCCCGACGTACGGCGGATGCGGAGCGCCGGTCCGCGGAACGGCAGAAGCGGGCGGCCGAACTGCTCGACGGCCTGAACCCCCAGCAGCGCGCCGCGGTCGAGCACCGGGGGGCCCCACTGCTGGTGGTCGCCGGGGCCGGATCGGGCAAAACGAGGGTGCTCACGAGACGTATCGCCTACCTGCTCGCGGTCGGCGGGGCGCACCCAGGCGAGATCCTGGCGATCACCTTCACCAACAAAGCCGCCAACGAGATGAGGGAACGGGTCGCCGAACTCGTCGGCGCCAGGGCCAGGGTTATGTGGGTGTCGACGTTCCACTCGATGTGCGTGCGCATCCTGCGGGCGGAGGCGACCCACCTCGGCGTGCGATCCAGCTTCACCATCTATGACTCGGCCGATTCACAGCGGCTGGTCCAGATGGTCGCCAATGACCTGAACATCAATACCAAGAAAATTTCGGCCCGGAGTCTGGCCGCCGCGATCTCCAATCTGAAGAACGAACTGATCGACCCGGCCACTGCCGCGGAGCGTGCCCAGGCCGATATCGAGAAGGTGGTCGCCGAGGTCTACGCCGGCTACCAGTCCCGCCTGCGGAGCGCGTCGGCTTTCGACTTCGACGACCTCATCATGGAGACGGTTGCGCTGCTGCAAGCGTTTCCGGCGGTCGCCGAGCACTACCGCCGCCGGTTCCGACACGTCATGGTCGACGAGTACCAGGACACCAACCACGCCCAGTACATGCTCGTCAAAGAGCTCGTCGGGCATGCTGCGGGCAGTGCGGAACTGCGGGCCGCCGACGGGACATTGGTACGCGGGGGCAAGCCGGGCGATGAATTGCCGATGGCCGAACTGGTGGTCGTCGGCGATGCCGATCAGTCGATCTACGCGTTCCGGGGCGCCACCATCCGTAATATCACCGAATTCGAACGCGACTATCCGAAGGCGCGAACGGTATTGCTGGAGCAGAACTATCGCTCCACCCAGACCATCCTGTCGGCCGCCAACGCGGTGATCTCGAGGAACCCGGAACGCCGGGCGAAAAATCTATGGACGGCACAGGGCAATGGGCAGCAGATTGTCGGATATGTCGGTGACAACGAGTACGACGAAGCGCAATTCATCGGCAAGGAGATCGACGCCCTGGTCGACGAGGGCGCCATAAAGTTCTCCGATGTGGCGATCTTCTATCGGACGAACTCGGCCTCCCGCGCCATAGAGGACGTCTTCGTCCGCACCGGGATGCCCTACCGGATCGTCGGGGGTGTGCGGTTCTACGAGCGCCGTGAGGTACGCGACGCGCTCGCCTACCTCCGGACCATCGCCAACCCGGACGACGAGGTATCGCTCCGCCGCATCATCAACACGCCGAAACGCGGGATCGGCGACCGCGCGGAGGCGACGGTTGCCGTTTTCGCCGAGCGGGAGCGGATCGCATTTGCCCCTGCGCTGCAACGTGTTTCGGAGATTTCGATGCTGGCGACCCGGTCGGCGAACGCCATCGGCTCGTTCAACGAGCTGATCGCCGGCCTACGGGATCTGCTGGTCGGCGGAGCGGAACCGGCGGACGTGCTGACCGCGGTGCTCGACCGGACCGGTTACCGCGCCGAGCTCGAGGCCTCCGACGATCCGCAGGACGGGTCCCGGCTCGAGAACCTCGAGCAGCTGGTCACGGTCTTGCGGGAGAACGCTGAACTCCTGCTGGCCGGCCGGGGCGCGGTCACCGCAGATGGGTTCGTGCTGGACGACCCCGCCGACGACGGGACCGCCGTACCTCCGCCCCCGGACGTGGGACCGGAGTTGTTCAGTGCGGTGCTGGAGCAGATCTCGCTGGTCGCCGACGCCGACTCGATTCCCGATTCCGAAGACGGCGTGGTCACGTTGATGACCTTGCACACGGCAAAGGGCCTGGAATTTCCGGTCGTTTTTCTGACCGGCCTGGAGGACGG
The DNA here is from genome assembly GCA_038204125.1 of Mycobacteriales bacterium. Classification (GTDB taxonomy): domain Bacteria; phylum Actinomycetota; class Actinomycetes; order Mycobacteriales; family Nakamurellaceae; genus Nakamurella. Next base: position 3,357 of record JBBRDH010000164.1, on the reverse strand, counting down.
CATCTTCCCGCATTCCCGCTCGCTCGGGGATCCCAAGGAGCTTTCCGAGGAGCGTCGACTCGCCTACGTCGGGATCACCAGGGCCCAGCAGCGGCTGTACCTGTCCAGAGCCGTGACCCGCTCCTCGTGGGGGCAGCCGGGTGCCAACCCGGCGTCCCGGTTCATCGACGACATCCCGTCCGAGTTGCTCGACTGGCGGCGGCTCCCCGAGGAGCGGGAAGCCTTTCTGGCCGGCTTCGACCAGACCGCGGCAACCGGTGCCGGTTACACCGGATACACCCGCAGCTACGGCGGCAACAGCCGGTCGGCCCCGGTCGCCGCCTCCCGCTTCGGCTCCAGGAATCCGCCGCGGTCCACCTCGCGCCCCGCACTCGAACTGGCTGTGGGAGAGCGGGTTTCACACGACAAGTACGGCCTCGGGAAGGTAACCGTGATGTCCGGCTCCGGCCCGACGGCCACCGCGACCATCGACTTCGGCACGGCCGGCACGATCCGGCTGATGCTCATCGGCGGCGTCCCGATGTCCAAGCTGTAGCCCGACCGGTCCCCGCGACCGCGCACGCCGCCGGCCCAAGCCGCGAGGATCATGTTCGCCCGCGCGGACCAGCCGCGCGGATCATGTTCGAGTGCGCGGACCTGCCGTGCGGATCACGTTCGTCTGCGCGGATCAAACTCGACTGAATGGGACGCCTGAGGCAGATGAGTCCTACTTCCGCGCCGGCCAGTGGGGACAGGTGTGTCCGGAGGCTTGGCGAGCTGACCCAGCCGAAGGGAGCCGAATCAGGTGTGGTCGCGAGGCATGTATCAGCTGCGGTCGGCTTCACTCTTCGTCGACATCGGCGCCTCGGGATCCGACCCCTCGGCGCTGCACAGCGGTATCGCTGTCAGCCGGGTCCCAGAAGAGAGCCGGTAAGCCGAAGAGAGGGAAGAAATGGCAAATCTACGTTCCCGCATCAAGCGAGTGGGGTTCGGCGCGGGGGTTGTTCTCGCATTGTCCGGCCTTGTGGTCAGCGGTGTCGCTGCCTATGGGGGCACGCCGCCCGCGCACGCCGCGGTGGTGGCCGCCCCTGCATCCGGGACTCTGGTCATGTTGGTCCCCAGTCGGATTGCAGACTCCCGGGCGGGATTGTCCTTGGGGACGTTTCGCCCTCTCGAGCGAGAGGACCTGCAGATTGCGGCTCGGGGTGGAGTCCCCCTCACCGGGGCGGCCGGCGCCGTGCTCAACGTGACTGTGGTGAATCCGCAGCGCGGGGGGTTTGTGACGGTGTGGCCATCGCAATTCGCCAAACCCAACACGTCGAATATCAATTTCCCTGCCGGGCAAACCATCGCCAACAATGTCATCGTGAAGTTGATCTCCTCGGATGGCACCATCAGCATTTACAACGGTTCGGCCGGCACGGTGGATGTAGTCGTGGATGTCGAGGGCTACATCGCGGCCTGAGGCAGCGCGCCCGGTAGGTACCGCAGCCGGACAGCTGCGGTACCCGCTCCCTGTCAGGCGACGCCGGCCGGGCGGAATTGGATACTCACCCTTGGCCCGACCGGCTTCGCAGTTTTCGGAATGGCGTGTTCCCAGGTGCGCTGGCAGGAGCCGCCCATCACGATGAGATCACCGTGACCGACAGGAATCCGGAGCGCAGGGCCACCGGAGGCCGGACGGAGCAACAGCGCCCGGGGCGAGCCGACCGCAAGAATTGCGACCATGGTGTCGGTGTGGGCACCGCGGCCGATCCGGTCACCGTGCCAGGCCACACTGTCCCGGCCGTCGCGGTACAGGCAAAGGCCCGCAGACACGAAGGGCTCGCCGAGTTCGGCCGCATAGTGGAGGGTCAGGCCCCCCCGGGCAGCCGTGAGTACCGGATGCGGGAGCGCGCGGTCGGGGCCGTACCAGCAGAGCAGGCGCGGGACGTCGACCTCCCGGTCGTACATCTGTCGCCGCTCCGCCCGCCACGGCACATCGGCGAGCAGGGTTTGCAGCACCGCATCGGAACCGGACAGCCAACCCGGCAGGCGGTCGATCCATGCCCCGTCGGCCAGTTCGGTGCGCCTCAGGCTGGCGAGCGGCAGCAGCGCCGGTTCCTCCGCGAAGTCGAACATCGAGGGCTGGTAGGCCGTTCTCATACCGGAACTCTACCGGGATCGAACGTATGTATGGCAGCTGAAACTCGGTGAAGTTGTGGGGCGACCCCTCCGCGGCAAACCTCACCGGTTCGATATCGCCCAGGGCTGATCGGTTCCGAGGGCCGCCGGCCGGCCGAAATCCGCTTGACGAGCCTGCTTCTCATCGGTAGGAAGAGTCATGCTGGCGATCCGAGCGGCTCATCTGTTCGACGGTGAAACATTCACCGCTCACCCGGCGACCATCCTCATCGACAGTGGCCGAATAGCCGGCGTCGAGTCCGGCTACCCAGGTCTCGGCCCGGAGTGGCAGGTGGAGGAATATCCGGATGCGACCCTGCTGCCCGGGCTGATCGACACCCACGTGCATCTGGTGGCGGACAGCAATGCCGGGGCGCTGGACCGGGTGGCCGGCTACTCCGACACCGAAGTCGAGGGCGTCGTCACCGATGGGTTGCGCCGTCAGCTGGCCGCCGGCGTGACCACTGTCCGTGACCTCGGCGACCGCCGGTGGAACGTGGTCGAGCGCCGCGATCGGCAACGCAGGCTCCCCCGCTCGGGAAGCGAACTCGAGCCGACGATCCTGGCGTCCGGCCCCCCGATCACCAGCCTGGGCGGCCACTGTCACTACCTCGGCGGCGAGGTCGAGGGCCGTCAGGCGATTGCCGATGCCGTTGGCGAGCGGGCCGAACGCGGCGTCGACATCGTCAAGGTGATGGCCAGTGGAGGGATGACCACGCCGGGCACCGAAGTGATGCGGACCCAGTTCACCCGCGCACACCTCGCGTTTCTGGTCGAGACTGCGCACGCGGCCGGCCTGCCGGTGACTGCCCACGCGCATGGCCTGCCCGCCGTGGAGCAGGCCCTCGAGGTAGGCGTCGACGCCATCGAGCACTGCACCTGCCTGACCGAAGACGGCGTCCGGATCAGCGATGAGCTGCTCGAAACCCTTGCTGCCAGGCAACTGCCGATCGGAGCGGCGCTCGGCGGACCGCCGGTCGTCGCGTTGGCCCAGGCCCCGCCGAGCGTGAGAGCGATGATGGAGCGGGCCGGCATCACCCCGGAGATGGTTCGCACCATCCGGTTGGCGGCCGTGGGCCGGATGCACCGGGCCGGGGTGCGATTGGTCGCCGGGGCCGATTCGGGAATCAACCAGTGGATGGCCCACGGACTGATGCGGAACAGCGCGTCGTTCCTCACCGAGGCCGGCGGGACGGTGACCGAAGCGGTCGCCGC
>JBBRDH010000163.1:0-12251 GCA_038204125.1 Mycobacteriales bacterium | reverse complement strand
GACCCGGTGCGGCCCCAGGTGTGCCACGTAGTCGATCGAGGGCCGATCAATGCCGATCGGGACCTTCTTGGCCATCGGGGCTCCGGTTCTTCGTAACGGATCACGCTGCGGTTCGGGGTGAGGATCTGATTGCGCGTTTCGCGCAGTCACCACCAATCTCACCACGGCTCGTTCTCGGAACGTTCCTGAGTTGGTCGCTTTTGGCAGACAGCACAGATTGCCCGGCTGCAGAACGCGGCCGGGCATCTGTGGTCCCGGGCGTTGCCGGGTTGCTCTCCAGCGGGGCGGTGCCCCGGATCAGGTCAGACCTTCGCCGGCTCCAGCGCGGCGATCAGCTGGTCGGTGTAGGCCCGGTTCTGGGCGAGCATCTTCTCGGCGAAGTCGAACGACACCGCGGTGATCTCGCTCGGGGTGGGCAGGTCGGCGGTCGGCGCGCCGGGGACCTCGGGGGTCTTCGGGAGCTGCTTGACGAACGCCGTGACGGTCTTGATCAAATCGTCCTGGGCCTTCGCGACGGTGGTGAGGTAGCTCTCCGCGGCCTTGCCGGCCTGGGTGGTGTAGTCGGACATGATGTCTCCCTTTTCTTAGTAGTTCCCTCGGGTGGGGCGATCTGGAATCGGCCAGGTGCCGATCAGCCGTAGTCGTAAAAACCCCGCCCGGATTTCCTGCCGAGGCGGCCCGCGGCGATCATTCGCTTCATCAGCGGGGGTGGTGCGTATTCGCTCAGTTTGAATTCGTCGTACATGGAGTTGCAGACGGCGTGCAGGACGTCGAGACCGATGAAATCACAGAGAGTGAGAGGCCCCATGGGGTGACCGGCTCCGAGTTTCATCCCGTTGTCGATGTCCTCGCGGCTGGCGAAACCGTCTTCGAACATCCTCACCGCGGCCATGAGATAGGGGATCAGCAGGAAGTTGACGATGAAACCGGAACGGTCCTTCGTCACGATTGTCTGCTTACCGAGCCGTTCGACGAACAGGCGCGCCTTCTTGATCGTTTCGTCGCTGGTATCCAGGGCGTGCACGATCTCGACCAGGCTCATGATCGGGACCGGTGAGAAGAAGTGCAATCCCACCACCCGATCGGGATGGCTCACCACACCGGCCAGTTGCGCAATGGGGATCGCGGAAGTATTCGATGCCAGGATGGTATCGGGGCCGACGATCTCGTCGAGCGCCTTCATGATCGCGGTCTTGATCTCGACGTTCTCGGACACCGCCTCGATTACCAGGTCGGCGCCGGCGACATCCTGCAGGTCGCTGGTCAAGGTGATGAGCGCTAGCGCCGCATCTTTTTGGGTGGCGTCCAGCTTGCCTCGCTTGACGGCCCGGGCCAGCGAAATCTCCAGCCGCTCCCGAGTCGCGTGAAGATACTCCGGCAACTCCCGGACGACGACCGGAATACCGGCGACTGCGGCGGTTTCGGCGATTCCGGCACCCATGAATCCGCCGCCGATGATGGCCACCGAGTTGAATTGCTCTGTCATTTTCTTACCTTCTGCAGTGGCTCGTGTGCGAGCCGGATGTTGAACGTTCGGTTGGTGGTTGGGACGGCGATCATCGACCGGTGAACACGGCCTTACCCGGGCCGTTCTGGAGGAATGACGTCATTCCGTTCTTCTGGTCGTCGGTGGCAAACAGGGCAGCGAACGCCGCTGCCTCCAAAGTCAGGCCATCCGCCAGATCGGTGTCGATGCCGTCGTCGATGGCCCGCTTCGCCGCGGTCAGGGCAACGGTGGGTCCCCCGGCCAACCGTCGGGCAAATTTCATTGCTTGAGGCAGGACCCGATCGCGAGGTACGGCGCGGGATGCCAGGCCGATGGCAACCGCCTCGGTTCCGTTGATCGCCCGCCCGGTGAAGATGAGTTCCTTGGCTTTGGTCACTCCGACCAGGCGGGGCAGCCGTTGCGTCCCGCCGGCGCCGGGGATGACGCCCAGGGTGATCTCGGGCAGGCCAATCCGGCAATCCTCCGCGACGATGCGGAAGTCCGCAGCCAGCGCCAATTCGCATCCACCCCCCAACGCGTAGCCCGTGACGGCGGCGACGACGGGTTGGGGTAGCCGGGCCAGCGCGTCGAGGGCCATCGTCAGCGTTGCGCCGAAGACGGCGATTTCGCTGGGTCCGAGTTCGGCCATCTCCTTGATGTCGGCGCCGGCGGCAAAGGACTTTTCACCGCCGTACAGCACCACCGCGCGGATATCCGATCGGCGTGCGACCTCGCCTGCGGCCGCCAGGAGTTCGCCGTGAACCGCGGAATTGATCGCGTTCACCGGAGGTCGATCCAATCGGATTACGCCGACGTCGCCGTCGACCTCGACTTGCACAAATATTCCCACCTGAATCTGCACCCTTTCATCAGCCGCCCGACGGGCGTTCAGTCGGTTTCCTCGGCCTGGCCGCCGGTGGCAGGCACGCGTAGGACAAGGGCTTCACCCTGGCCGCCGCCCCCGCACAGTGCGGCGGCGCCGATTCCGCCGCCGCGTTGGGCGAGAGCCAGGGCCAGATGCAGACTGATCCGGGCACCGGACATCCCCAAAGGATGGCCGAGCGCGATTGCGCCCCCGTCGACGTTGACCCGGGCGGGGTCGACGCCCAGTTCACGGGTGCTGATGATGCCGACCGCCGCGAACGCTTCGTTGATCTCCAACAGGTCGAGGTCGGCCGGTGATATTGCCGCCTTTTTGCAGGCGGCCTGGATCGCCCGCGCGGGTTGCATCTGCAGCGAGGAATCGGGCCCGGCAACCGATGCGTGCGAAACGATTTCCGCGAGCCAGGTCAGCCCGAGCCGTTCCGCGGTCTGCCGGCTGGTGATCACGACCGCGGCCGCGCCGTCCGACAAGGGCGACGCCGACCCCGCGGTGATCGTCCCGTCGGGCCGGAACGCCGGCCGCAGTCGGGTCAGCGAGGTCGCGGTTTCGTCGGTCCGAATCCCCTCGTCCGCAGCCACGACGTCCGGCTCCCCTCGGCGCTGGGGGACCGTGACCGACACCAGTTCGGCTGCGAACAGGCCGTCTTTTCGTGCTTTCGCCGCTTTCAGGTGACTTTCTGCGGCGAAATGGTCCTGTTCTGCGCGGCTGACCCGGTCCGGTCCAGAATTGGCGTCCTCGGTGAGTGCTCCCATTGATTGATTGGTGAAGTAGTCCCACAGGCCGTCGCGTTCCACAGCGTCGCGCACCACGACGTCTCCGTAGCCCAGCGCCGATGGGAGCAGATGGGGAGCCTGGCTCATCGATTCCATCCCGCCGGCCACCACGACGTCGTACTCGCCGGAGCGCACGAGTTGATCCGCGAGAATGATGGCGTCGATGCCGGACAGACAGACCTTGTTGACGGTGACCGCGGGCACCGACATGGGGATGCCGGCCTCGGCCGCGGCAATGCGGGCGGGGTTCTGCCCGGCGCCGGCGGTCACCACCTGTCCCATGATCACGTAACCCACCGATGCTCTGTCGATGTTGGAGCGTTCGAGTGCCGCGCGAATTGCGATCGCACCCAGTTCGGTGGCAGGTATGGACGACAGCGCGCCGCGGTACCGGCCGACCGGTGTTCGGGCGCCGGCGACGATCACCGAATGTAGGTCTGATGATGTATGCGTCACAGCTGATCTCCTTCGGGCAATGGCTCGTCTGGCCACCAGCTGAGTCGGCGTCCGACGGTGGCGAGATCGGACGACTGCGGGTGCGGTAGGCCCCCGCCTGTGTGGCGTTTGCTCAGAATTGTCGGAATGTTTGCGATCGTTCCTGGTTGGAAATGCTTTTGAGGATCGACCCGACATCTACGTTAGCGATGCAGAAAAAGCAGTCACAGAGCCTTGAGTCCCGATCGCGCCGGGACGACTGCGTGTCGTGCTCAGCCGGCGTCCTGCGTCCGGTGCCAGTTCATGGCCTCCTGACGGCTCTCGTAGATGTGCGGGGAAAGCCCGCGGTGCGATAGTTGTTCGCTGAGCTTGAGCCGCATGAAAGAGCTCGTGGTGTACCTGGTCACTGCGGCGTAGTACTGCTCGGCCAGTCGGCGGACCAGGGTGACGTAGGCGTTGGTGAGTTCTGGTTCCAGGTAGAAGTTGTCGTAGTTCACGACCATTTGCACTTTCTTTCCGATCGCGGCCAGTCGCTTCTCGATCTCCGTGCCGATTGATTCGACGTGCTCGGGCCTGGTCAGCGAAAGGCCCTCCATATTGAGGAAGAACATGTTTCGTGCGGCGTCGTAGGCAAACCGGGCTTCGAGTGGCACGGTGAGCAGATCATCGCGCAGGCCCATGGGATCCGAGGCGAAGATCCGGGAGTCCATCAGAGCGGGTTCGCAGTTGATGATCGGTTCGAATCCGATGTGGGCCAGGATGTCCTTCTGCAGATCCACCCAGGGGGCGATCTCGATGAGTTCAAGTCCGTCGGGGGTGAGCTGAAACACACACCGCTCGGTCACATACAGCACCGGCTGGCCCGATTGGGCCGCATATTCGCCGCTGAAGGTGCGCTGTTCGACGTCGGCCAGGAACTTGGGCGAGACGGCCCCGTCGGCGATGATCAGCCGGCCGTCCTGCACGCGGGAGCGGCTCGGCACCACGAACGATCCGACGAAGACCAACTTCTTCGCATTCTGGCTGATGTTGATGAAACCGCCCGAGCCAGCGAGTCTGGACCCGAACCGGCTGACGTTGACATTGCCGAACCGGTCGGCCTGGGCCATCCCGAGAACCGCGACGTCCAAGCCGCCACCGTCGTAGAAATCGAACTGGGATGGTTGGTCGAGGATCGCCTGCGCATTCACGGCGGCACCGAAATCCAGCCCTGCCGTTGGCATACCGCCCATCGGCCCTGGCTCAGCGGTCAGCGTGAGATATTCCAGAATATGTTCTTCGGCGGCCACATTGGCCACCCCTTCGGGTAACCCGATACCCAGATTGACCACGCTGTCCGGGCGCAGCTCCATCGCGGCCCGGCGGGCGATCACCTTGCGTTCGGTCAGCTCCATCGGCGGCACCGAGCTGCGGACCCGCCGCAGCTCACCGCTCAGGGCCGGCGAGTACGCCGTACCGAAGGTCTGCCAATGGTGTTCCGGCTGCGAGACCACGATGCAGTCGACCAGCACGCCCGGGATCTTCACGTCCCGCTGGCTCAGACTGCCGGTGTCCGCGACCCGTTCGACCTGCACGATCACCAGGCCGCCCGCGTTGTGAACCGCCGTAGCCACCGCCAACGTCTCCAGCGTCAGCGCCTCCCGTTCCATGGTGATGTTGCCTTCCGGGTCGGCGGTCGTGCCCCGCAGGAAAGCCACATCCAGCGGCAGTGCCTTGTAGAACAGGTAGTCCTGGCCGCCGGTCGGCCAGACTTCGACGCGGTCCTCGGTGGTGATGTCGTTGATCTTTCCGCCACCATTGCGCGGGTCGACGAAGGTACCCAGGCCAACTCGGGTGATCAGGCCCGGCTTACCGGCCGCAGTATCTCGGAACAGATGGGAAATAACACCCTGCGGCAGGTTGTGTGCTTCGATCTTGCCGTCGACCGCCATTTTTCCCAGTGCGGGGGACAAGCCCCAGTGACCACCGATCGCGCGCTTCACCAAACCCTCGTGGGCCAGTGCGTCCAGCCCCCGACCTTGCCGGTCACCGGCTGCGACCGTGAACACCAACGTCAGATCCTTGGGAGCGCCGGTCAACAGGAAACGCTCCTCCAGAGCCAGCGTCAGTTCCTCGGCGAAGCATTGCCCGACGAAGCCCTCGACGACCACCGCGTCGCCGTCCCGGATGAGCCGGATCGCATCGACCGCGCTGACGACCTTGTCCCGCACCGTGGCGCCGGAAAGGAACTCGGCGGGCAGAACCGGCTCGACATCGGCGACCTTGTCCCTGACCAACTTGCTGGACGGCGATTCCAGTGGGACGGTCATGATATTTCCTCCAGGATAAGAAAAGAATCGTGCGACAGTCAGCGCGAACAGGAACGTTCGGTGACGGTTGATCAATCAGCGAGCAGGACAAGTTTCCTGACGGTGATGATCTGGGAGCGCCACGGCGGTGAGGCCGCCCCGCTCACCGGAATGCGTTGAGACCGGTGATTGCCCGGCCCACGATCAGCGACTGGATCGAGTCGGTGCCCTCGTAGGTGTAGACGGCTTCGATGTCCGCGTGATGCCGGGCGACATGATGATCCAACAGGATCCCGTTGCCGCCGAGGATGTCCCTGGCCATCGCGCAGACCCGGCGGGCGCCGTCACCGGTCTGCAGTTTCGCCAAAGCCGCGTGTTCGATGCTGATCCGGCCCTGCGCCTGCAACTGCGACATCCGGGTACACATCAATTGCATCGCGGTGATGTCCGAGAGCATGTGCGACAGCTTGTCCTGGATCAGCTGGAACCTTGCCAGCGGCCGACCGAACTGCTGACGGCGCAGCGAATACGTCACCGCTGCTTCATACGCGGCGACTGCGTGTCCCAAGGCCTCCCAGGCCACCGTCTGCCGCGACTTGGCCAATACGTAGTTGGTGTCATCCCAGGTCCGGGCCTTCTCCAACCTGGCACCCGCGGGGATCCGGACCCCGTCGAGGCGGATCTGAGCCTGCCAGACTCCCCGGTTCGCGGCCTTTCCGACGATCTTCCGGGCCCGGTACCCCGGCACCGGATGAGCAGCACCCTGTGCGTGCTCCACCACGAACGCCCCGACCTGGTGGTCGTCATCGCGGGCCCAGACCACGACCACGTCGGCGACCGTACCGTTGCCGATCCATCGCTTCTGCCCGTTCAACACCCACTCATCGCCGTCCCGATGAGCAGTGGTCTCCAACGACACCACATCCGAGCCGTGGTTCGGCTCGGTCAGCGCGAACGCCCCGAGAATCTCACAGGTCGCCATGCGCGGGAGATACTGCGCCCGCTGCTCCGCTGACCCCAACATCGCGATCGTGGTCATCGCCAGACCCGAATGCACGGCATTCAACGTCGCGATACTTCCGTCACCGCGGGCCAACTCCGCCGCGATCACCCCCTCCGCCAGGAACGAAACGCCCGGACAACCGTCGCCCACGATCGACGCCCCGGCGATGCCCAACCGGCCGTAGCCGCGGGCCAACTCCACCGGGAACTCCGCCCGCTCCCAATACCCCGCCGCCGCCGGTGCCACCTCCGTGTCACACCACACCCGCACCCGGTCGCGCATCTCGCGCTCGCGATCGGTCAACAACTCATCCAACCCATAAAAATCGGTCCCCCGGGATATTGCGAGATCATCCCCGCTGGGAAACTCATTGTCAGCGAATTCATCAGCAGATTCGCTCAGATCGAGGACAGCCTCGGTAGTGCTCATTCTCAGATTCCTCTTCCGTTTTGGTACTGCACGACCTGCGAAGGCCGCCCTTTTTTATTTCCCCGTCGAGCGCGGGGCAGCTCCGGTCGATGTGCGGGATATCTCAGCACGGGATCAACTTTCGGCACTTCTCGGATGAGCTGGTCCGACCCGGGTTGCCCTCACGCGAGCTCGACAAAGCATTGCTGTGCAGGCGGATCGGCGCATGACTTTGCGCACTCCTCCGTCCCGGGCGACCGTCGATGGCGCCCTACTACGGACCGTATGGCATCCCGCCACGCGGCAGAAGGGTCTTTAGGCCTTATACATGGTCACGGGTCCTGGGCTCGCCGTGAACGGCCGGTGGCCAGGGGCCTCGCCGGGGTCGGCGGAACCGGGTTGGTCGGGTCGGTTCTTGAATCCTGAATTTCGCCTCAGCGCCCAGGGGCAGACATCCGTCCCGGCCGCGGCCGAAAATCCACCCTTGCGCAATCCTGTTGCTGCCGGCCGGTCGTCCTGTCACGACCCCTGACCGCTGCGGTCGGCGAGTCCGAGGTTGGCGGCGACCGCGGCCAGGCGCTTGTCGTGCGTCCACAGCTGGGTGCCAGTCGTGAGCAGGGTGGCGGCAAGCAGATGCGCGTCGACGTAGCCGATGCCAAGTCCGGGCAGCTGACGATGGTCGATCAGTATGAGCACCTCGACATCCGTCGCAACCTTCGCCTGCGGCAGATTGTTGAGCAGCCTTGACTATCTCGATGCGGCGCGAAAGATGTCCGAGGGCAAGTTCGCCGGTGACAATTGGGTGGACGAGCACGGGGCCATCCTGAAGAAGGGACGCGAGCCTCGCCGCGGCAGTTGCGCAGCGTGGGGGCAAGCCCCGTCGAAGGCAGCTCGATCTGGCAATCGCTGCTACCGCGAAAGCCGAAGGCGTCCCGCTCCTCACCCACAACCTCGCCGACTTCGAGATGATCAAGGACCTGGTGGACGTGCGCTGCCCTTGAGTCATCGCCCCGCCGACAGGTCACCCGAGAATTGCTCGCTGGTCATGGCCCCAGATCCCAGAGCAGGCGGTAGTAGGCCGTTCGCTGCGGGTCCGGGTCGACGCCGTAGGCGTCCAACAGGGGACGCTCCCATCCGGGCCCGTAGTTCCAGACGGTGCTCCAGGTTGCGACGGCCAGGTCGGCCCAGCGATCTGCGACGCCGAGTGAGCCGAGATCCACGAGGCCGGTCCAGTGCCCGTCGTCTCCGATCAGGGTGTTGGGCGCGCAGGCGTCCCCGTGGCACACCACGAGCCGGTCGATGACCGGTGGCTCATCAGCGAGCCGCAGCCCGGTAGGGATGTCGAGGGCGCGGTGCTCCGGATGCCAGGCAGTCGGGTCCGGTCGACCGAGTGACGCAAGTTCATGCACATCTGCGATTCGACTCTGGTTCGACCAGGAGAACGGGCAGTCATCGACCGGCAGCCTGTCGTGCAGGGCCTTGAGCGCTTGGCCGATCGCCGTGACCGCCGTCAAGGGATCCGCTGCCCAGCGATCGCTCACCGCGTTGTCGCCAGGTATTCCGGCAGTCACCATCCATGTGCCGTCGTCCTCGCTGCCTTGGTCGACCACCCGAGGAACCGGGAACCAGAGCGCCGCCCAGCGCAGGCGCGCAATCTCCCTGTCCAGATCGATACCGCTTCCGGCCGGCGCCCACTTGATGAACTCGCGGCCGCTCCCGGCCGCGGCCTCGAACGCCAGGCCGCCCAGCTCGTTCTGCCACACCGGTGTGAACGATCGTCCTGCAATCAGTGCAGCCACCGCAGCCGGCGCCGACAGGTCTCTCGACGGGCGGCCCGCTAACACGAGAACCCGCCGCGTCGGTCGATGACGTTCCGGGCCGGCCGAACGGTTGCGGGTCTCAGCGCCATCGGCCGGCCGCCTAATTCCCGAAGGAATATCGCAGCTCCGCGTTGATCAGCTGGTTGATGCGCTTGCGCAAGCGGCCCAGTAACGCCTCGTCGGGCAACGGTTCGTCGAGGAACAGGGTCCAGCGCAGATCGGTCCCGCCGCCGCCGGCAGGCAGGTCGAAGCGAATGGTGGCGTCAGGGCGCTCAGCCCAAAGGGACGACCAGACGACGAGACCCGGTTTGTCCACCTGGATGACCCGCGGCCGGATTTCGTCGGCCAGCAGGAGCAGCCACGGCCGTCCTGCGTCCCGATCGGGTTGGGTCAGCGCCTCGAAGACGACGGGGGGTGGCGCCGGCTGGTTGCGCCTCCTGGTTCCGGCCTCGATCACGTTCGAATCCTAGGCGGTGTTCTGATCGGTCGGACGTTTCGCGGGGGACGGGCCCTACAGTGTGGCTGCCGGTCTCACCCGACGATGAAGGAGCAGCCCGGATGGTCCAGACCAAGGGCGCAGCCCATGCCCCGGCCAGCGCCGGCCCAGTCCCGGAGACTTCCGACGACGGCTTCGCCGGAACGCTGCGACGGTTGATCCGGGCCCGATTTCCGCTGCTGTCGATCGGCACCGCCGAGGAGTCCAGGGTGCTCGGTGAAATCGCGTCGGTACTGGGCGATCGGAGCCTGGTGACCCCGCCCCGGCAGGTCTACCTGTGGTCCACCTCGACCGGCTTCGCGCAACTCGGCCAGTCGGGGAACCCGGAGACCAGGACGCCGCTGGCCGCGCTGACGGCCGCGACCGCGCTGACCATGCCGAGCGCCGTGTTGCTGCTGGACCTGCATCCCTGGCTGGGCGGCCCGAATCAGCCACCGGACACCCAGGTGGTACGCGCGCTGAAGGACACGGTCCGGCTCTACCGGGAGGGCTCGGTACCGCGGACATTGATCCTCATCTCACCGACGCCGCGTATTCCCGCCGATCTGCAGGCGCTGGTGACGGTGGTCGATTTCCCGTTGCCGAACGAAACGCAGGTCAGGGCGATTCTCGACAAAATGGTCGAGCGGAATACCGCCGCCGGCGCCCTGTCGGTCGATCTGTCCGACGACGCCCTCGAAAGATTGGCGAAGGCCGCCCTCGGACTGACGGCTTTCGAGGCGGAGAACGCCTTTGCCAGGGCAATGGTCGACGACGGCGTGCTCTCCGCCGAGGACGTCGCGATCGTCCAACAGGAAAAGGGTCAGATCGTCCGCAAATCGGGCGTGCTGGAGGTCATCACCTCGACCGTGAGACTCAGCGACGTCGGTGGTCTTGGCAACCTGAAGACGTGGTTGACGAAGCGATCGGGCTCCTGGCTGGACGAGGCCCGGTCCTACGGCCTGCCCGCCCCCAAGGGCGTGCTCGTCACGGGCGTCCCCGGTTGCGGAAAGTCCCTGACCGCAAAGGCAATGGCAAGCGCATGGTCGCTACCGCTGATCCGGATGGACATCGGCCGGATCTTCGGTGGCCTGGTGGGGGAGAGCGAGCTGAACATGCGCTCGGCGCTGCAGACTGCGGAAGCGGTGGCGCCGTGCGTGTTATGGATCGATGAGATCGAGAAGGGCTTCGCCGCAGGCGCTTCCGGCACCGGAGATTCGGGCACGTCGGCGAGGGTATTCGGCACCTTCCTCACCTGGATGCAGGAGAAAACGGCGGCGGTATTTGTAATGGCGACCGCGAACAATATTTCCCTGCTGCCGCCGGAATTCCTCCGAAAAGGTCGTTTCGACGAGATTTTCTTCATCGACCTACCGACCGCCACCGAACGGAAGATCATCTTCCGGCTCCATCTGACCGCACGGTTGAAGGCCGGGCCGGCGCTGGGTGGATTACCGCTGACCGACGAATTGCTGGACCGACTGGTGGAGATCACCGAAGGGCTGTCGGGGGCGGAAATAGAGCAGGCCGTGATCGCCGCCTGCTTCGACGCATTCGACGGCCGTCGGGGCCTGACGGCCGACGATCTGCACCGGTCGATCACCAATACGGTGCCGCTGTCGGTCACCCAGTCGGAACAGATCACCGCCCTTCGGGCGTGGGCCGATGTCCGGGCGGTCGCGGCGTCGGCGCCGGAGGACCGGGCCGGCTACGTCACCAAGTCGGCCGGGGCCGCACCACCGGCGGTCGGTCAGGATGCGGAGCTGGCCCGCGGCGGCCGGCCCATCGAGGCCTGAACACCTGTCGTCGAGTAGCGCCGTCGTCGCTCCGTCTGCACTAGACACTTAGGGGTCTAGACACCTAGCCCGAGTCAAGGTTTACTAGGCGATGTGGCCGTGGCTCGTCAGCAGTTCAATGTCAATCTCGACCCTGAGCTGGTTCGTCGGGTCAAACATCACGCCATAGACGTGCAGCAGTCGGCGTCCGAGTTGGTCGGGCGCGTCCTGGAGCTCTACCTGACGTCGGAGCCGAAAATGACCACATCGCCAAAACCATCACCAAGCCCCGGGCTGGCCCTGCAACCCATGGTCCACGTCGAACAGATGTCTCCCTCGGTCGCCTTCTACGAGGCGCTGGGCGGAACCGTGCTGCACGGCAGCCGCGATGGGGACTTCGTCATGATGCGGATCGGGGAGGGTCAACTGGGCTTGCTGGCCCACCCGCCGAACCCGGAGCAGAACGAGGGTCTGGTCGAACTGAACTTCGAGAGCGCGGAAGACCTGGACAAGGTGCAGGACAGACTCGTCGGCGCCGGAGTGCGCATCGTGCAACCTGTCACCGACGAAGGATTCGGCCGGCAGCTGCAGGTGGCCACCCCGGATGGTCTGCTGGTCAAGATCAATTCTCTCGAGCAGGAGCTCTACACCTGAGCCAGCCAATTGGGGTCGGCCCCCCCGGTCAGCGGGGTCATTGGTGGGACTTGGACCGCCGATCGCCGGCGTCGGCAGGTGGCTCCGCCTACCCCGGCAGGCGGTGGTCATCGTCGACCTCGACAAGATTCGTCGGCCGGATGTCCCAGGTGCGGCGCTGGTCGGAGTCCCACCGCCGGGCTCCGACGGCGACAGCGTCGAGCGGTTCCAGGCCGTCCAGGGCCACCAGCGCGGCGGCGAGGTCCGGCGCC
>JBBRDH010000162.1:0-12280 GCA_038204125.1 Mycobacteriales bacterium | reverse complement strand
CGTGGCGTTAGTCCGTCAGGTGATGGACTTCCACGGCGCGTCTCCGGGGGTGTGGTGCTCGTGGCTGGTAGTTGTTCACCGTGCCCATTGAGGTCGAGAGGATCCAAGGATGAGGGCGTTCCCTGTGAGGTTGCCGTCCGGCGCGAGGTATTGGACGGTGCTGGACGAGGATTTGGTCGTGGTGGCCGTCGCGGACGGCTTCTTGCGGCAGGTGCGTTTCGGCCGGGATGGCGCGGAGTCGACGACGAGGAGTTACGCGTATTCGATTGCGTTGTTCCTGCGGTGGTGTGCTGCACGGGCCGGACCTGGCAGGCCGGGGCGGAGCAGTTGGCGTTGTTCATGAGGTGGCTGGCGCACGCGGGCCCGTCGGCGTCGGGCATTGTCAGTACCTCCTCGGTGGTACTGACCGGGCCGGGTAGCACCGCGGCCCGCGGTCCGGGTCGGGTGAACGGGGTGCTGGTCGCGGTGCGGGCGATGGTGGTGCACGCGGTCAGCACGGGGTTGGCGGGCGGACATTTGCTGGCGCTGTTGTATGAGGTGGCCGATGACCGGGATTTGCCGGCGGCGGCTCGTGGGAGCGACGGGCGGATGTCGTGGCGGATGCGGGCCCGGCACCGATTGCACGAGAGTGAACGGCCGGTCGATCGGGCCAGCGACGCCGATATCGTGGCGGTGTTGCACGCCTGCCGTTCGGCGCGGGACCGGTTGATCGTGTTGTTGATGGCGCGGGCCGGGTTGCGTCGCGGGGAGGTGTGCGGGTTGCGCCGTTCCGATGTGCATCTGCTGGCCGATTCTCGACCGTTGGGCTGCGAGATCGTTCGTCCGCATGTGCATGTCGTGCGCCGGGATGACAATCCTAATGGGGCGTGGGCGAAATCGCGGCGGCAGCGTAGCGTGCCGCTGGATTTCCTGACGGTGCAGGCCTTCGACACCTATGTGATGGAGCGGGCGGGTGTGCCGCGGGCCGCGGCCAGTGATTTCGTGTTGGTGAACTTGTTCCGTGAGCCGGTCGGTGCGCCGATGCGGCCGGACGCGGTCGGCGAGTTGCTGGCGGCCGCGTCCCGGCGGGCCGGAGTGACACCGGGGATACGTCCGCACCAGCTGCGTCACGCCTTCGGCAGTAGCGCCGCGGATGCCGGCGCGGGTATTGATGTGGTCGCCGACCTGCTCGGTCACGCCTCGGTGTCTTCCTCGCAGGTGTATCTGCATCCGGACGCTGCCCGGCTGCGGGCCGCGGTCGACGCGGTACCCAGCCCCCGTGAACACGCGGGGGTGAACGAGTGAGCGCGGCGGCGCTGGCCGGCGCCCGCCCGGTTCCCGCCGGCACCGGCGAGTTCGGGCATGTGCTGGCCGGGGTGGTGCTCGACGGCCCTGCGGCGCGGCTGGCCGGCATGCTGGACCGGGGATTCTTGGACGAGGCGGGCTGGGATCCGCGGATGCGGGTGCTGCGCTTTCCCGCGCAGCATCGGCTGCTGGGCCGGCGGGTGTGCCGGGCAGAGGGATGTGAACGCGGCGTCCGTGATGGGTTGCCAGCGGTGTGTCTGCGCTGCTTCACCAGGCTGACCCGACTGGGAATGAGCACGGCGGACATCGCCGGAGCGCCGGCCTTGCCGGCCGCGCCTGCACCCGCGGACCGGTGCACGGTGCCCGGCTGCCAGTGCGTGCCGACGGTGCGGCAGGCGGTGCTGTGTGAGCAACACGCCAGAACGTTCCGGGCCAGACGGCCTCGACGCTCGATCGAGCAGTTCGTGGCCGATCCGCGGGTGCGGCCGCTGCCGCCGATGGCGGCCTGCCAGGTGCCGGCCTGCACGCGTCCGGCCGACGGCGCATCCGGCTATTGCAATACCCACTATCAACGCTGGCGAACAGCCCAGCAGAGCGCCCCCGGGCTGGACCCGCGCTGGTGGAGGGAAAGGGAATCGGGCGTCGCCGAGCCCGGCCAGGTGAATCTACGGGCGCTGTCGGCACTGCTGGTCGTCGAGGTGCTCTTCGGTGTCCAACAGCGTGTCCGCGGCGGCGCGAAGATCACCGATGTGGACCTGCGGGTGCTGTGTGACACGCTGCGGCGGCAGCAGGCCACCTCGATCGATGCCGGCGGAGTAGAACGCGTTCTGACCCGACCGGTCCGGTCCCTGCTCAACGCGCTGACCCGTCACGTTCGTCGGGCGCTGACCGACCCCGGCCTTGAGCAGGTGAAAGACGTGTGGGATCTGGCGATCTTCGGCCATCGCGGCAACCTGTCGTTCACCCCGATCATGCAGCCGTGGCTGGCCCAGGCCGCGAAACGGTGGGCGGCCGAGCAGTTGCCCCGCCACCGCGGCCGCGGCGCTTCCCGCGTCCGGGGCAAGATCAACGCATTGGGGCTGCTGTCGGAGTATCTGACCTGCCGCCCGGACCGCGGACTCACCGCGCCGGCGCTGGGCCGCCAGGACGTCGAGGGCTTCCTCAACCGGCTTGCCTATTTGGAATCGACCGGCCAGATCAGCCGTTACCGCCGTAACGGCATCTGCCGCGACGTCCGGGAAGTCCTGGCCGGGATCCGCGCCCTGGGCCTGACCCGGCCCGGCGGACCCGCCGCCGGGCTACCCGGAGACTTCGCCGCCGGCCGCGGCGATATCCCGGCCGACGCGCAACGCGGGGAGCCCGGCCGGGACCTGCCGCCGGAGATCATGTCCGCGCTGTGCGCCAACCTGGACATCCTCGAACCAGTCGAGGTCCGCGTCGCCGCCCAGCTCGGCATCGACACCGGACGCCGGCCCGAAGACATCCTCGCGCTGCCGCTGGACTGCCTGTCACGTGATTCGGACGGCGGGCCCGTGTTGGTCTACGACAACGCCAAAGCGGACCGGCTCGGCCGCCGCCTGCCGATCACCCAGGCCACCGCGGCGGCGATCACCGCCCAACAGGCCCGGGTGCGCCAACTCTTCCCCGACACACCGCCCGGTCAACTGAAACTGCTGCCCTCACCACGGCGAAACCCCGACGGCCGCAGGGCAATCTCGATCGACATGCTCGATAACAGACACCGGGAGTGGGCCGACGGACTGCCCCCACTACACACCAGCGACGGCGCCGAGTTCGACAAGACCAAGATCATCCCCTACGCCTACCGGCACAGCTACGCCCAACGGCACGCGGACGCCGGGGTGGGCATCGATGTGCTCGCCGAACTACTCGATCACCGGAATTTGAACGTCACCCGCGGCTACTACCGGGTCGGTGAAGACCGCCGCCGCGCGGCCGTGGACACCGTGACCGCGATGAGCTTCGACCGACACGGCAACCGGATCTGGCGCGGCGCGAAGGCTTTGCTGGAATCCGAACACGCCCGCTACGCGATCGGCGATGTCGCCGTCCCCTACGGACGGTGCAGCGAGCCGTCCAACGTGGCCGCCGGCGGCGGCGCCTGCCCGGTCCGGTTCCGCTGCGCCGGCTGCGACCACTTCCGCACCGACGTGTCCTACCTGCCGGACCTCACCGGCTACCTCGAGGACCTGCTGCAAACGCGGGAACGACTCGCCGCCGCCATCGACGGTGTCGACGACTGGGCCCGCGCCGACGCCACCCCCAGCGAGCAGGAGATCACCCGGATCCGGCGGCTCATCGCCCGGATCAACGACGACCTCACCCTCACCGGTGGCGCCGACCGCGCCGCCATCGACGACGCCGTCACCGTGCTCCGCCGGCACCGCGCCGTGTCACTGGGCATGCCCGGCAACCGCCCTACCGCAGCAACCCACCCGGAGGCCCCCAAATGACCACCACCGAAACCGCCACCCCAGATGGCCGCACTCACGCAATACGTCAAGGGCGGCAAGCAGATTCGGCCCGCCGCCGGCAACGCGTCCTCGCCGTCCTCGACCGGGCCGACACCGACGGAACCGAGATCAGCACCACCGGTATCGCCCGCGCCGCCCGAGTGGACCGCAGCTTCCTCTACCGACACCGCGACCTGCTCGAGCAAATCCACACCCGCCAAACAGCCCCGCCCGCCGCCGGCGACGAATCCGGCGCGACCGTGACCCGCGCGTCCCTGCACGCCGACCTGCTCGCCGCCGACGAACGAGCCCAACGACTGAACACCCGCATCCAACAACTGGAGAAACGGTTGTCCGAAACACTCGGCGAAAAGGTATGGCACGAAACAGGACTCGACATCTCCGTCGACATCGACGCCCTGCACGAAAAGATCAACCACCTCGAACAACAAGCCATCGACCTGCGCCTGCAACTACAAGAACGCGACCAAGACCTGGCCGCCGCCCGCGCCGCCAACCGGGAACTCATGGCACAGGTCAACACACCCACACGACACCGCTAAACACACCCGAATGATGTGCTTGCGCCACACCGTCGTGCACGCTATCGTTTCCCACAACAGCCTCTGAGCAGCGCAAACACTCAGATTCAAGGCCCCGCCACCCGGGGACCCCCGGAGAACAGGCCGGTCGCAGCCATCAACGACACCAGGGTGGCGATCGTCGCTCCGCGGATCACCGGTCGGAGTTGGGCGGCAGCTGCCACCAGTGCTGCGACCTCGGAGTCGGTGTAGAGGTAGGGCGCGTTCCTGGTCGAGCGGGCCGGCAGCAGCCGAGCCGGCGGCACCTGCATCGTCGGATCCAACACGTGGGCCCAGCGGGTGAACTGCCGGATCGCGGACAGCCGCAGCGCCTGCCACCGAGGCGACGCCCCGGGGCGTGCGGTGGCGAACGCCACGGCGTGTTCCACCGTGACCGACGCGGCTCCGTGCTCGTGCAGATAGTCGGCGAAAGCGAACAGAAGCCGCTCGGTGCCTTCGAGCTTGAATCCCAGAGCGCGACGCACCTGCAGGTAGTCGGCCATCATGTCCCGCAGCGGCGGTGCAACGGCCGCGCCCGGGGTCATCGCGGACCGTCCAGCACCGGCCAGGGCCGCGCCAGCGTCGCCAAACGGCGCTGGTCGGTCTTGGCGTAGATGACCGTGGTGGCCACGCCGGCATGTCGCATCAATTGCGCGACCTCCTCCAAACTGGCGCCCGCGTTCAGCGTCTGGGTCGCCGCTGTGTGCCGAAGCCGATGGCCGTGGACGGTCCCGAGCCCGGCCCGTCGCGCTGCCCTGGCCACGATGCAGCTCACGCTCGTTGATCGCAGCGGCGTGAATGGCGCGACGGCCCGCACGAATACGGTCCGAGCGTCGGTTTTCGGGCGCCCGTGACGCAAGTAGTCCACCAGCACTTGACCGACATCAACCGGTAGCGGCATTCGATCGACCCGGCCGGCCTTGCCGTGGATCCGGACTGTGCCGTCGGCCCAGTCGATGTACGCCAGAGCAAGTGTGGCGACCTCCGCGCACCGGAGCCCGAGCCGCGCCAGCAAACTGATCACCGCCCGATCGCGCTGACCAACCGGACCGGCGGACCCGCAGACGTCCAGCAACGCCTGCACCTGAACGGAGGTCAGTGCCTGCGGCAACCCGGACAGCCTCCACGAAGCGATCGGGGGCACCGCATCCACCAAATCGGCGGACAGCACCGATTCGGCGTGCAGGAACCGCAGCAACGAGCGCAACGCACACGCAGTCATCTGCGCGGACTTGCGTGACAGCGCGGGTAACCGGTCGGCCAAGAAGCAGGCCAGCTCGACGGCGCTCACATCACGTGGCTGCTCGACACCGTCGGGGCACAACACATCGCGGGTGAAGGGACGAACCCAATGGACGTAAGCGGTCACGACCGGAGCCGACAACGCCCGCTGTGATTGCAGATGCCGGGCAAACCCCTCCAGCAGCGCGTCAGCGGGCGACACCGCAGACACGCTCACCGCAGCGGGGAGGGCTCCCAACCGGCGCAGATATCCGACAATGGGCACCAAAGCTCGAGCCGACAGCTGATTGGCGTAGAGACGTCGTCGATCGGTCAGGAACCGATCGAGCACGTCCTGGGCGGCCTCGGACCCGTCGATGTTGGCGCCCTCGAGCCACCGCGACAGGTGAGCCGCGAGCTGCAACAGAATCGACGCGGACGATGCCGCGTAACCCAACGACGCCAACTCCTGCCTCAGCCCCGTGGCATACGGCGCCAGCGGCCCGCTGAAGCGCACCCGCGATGGATTGGAAATGCTGTGCATGGCACTGCCCCTCTCTCCGGAAGTGGAGAGACAAGCGTCATCCGAACGCCCGAATTATGCCGACCTCGGACCGTCCTACACCGCTGGTGTCAAGCCCTCCCAACGCCACCACGGCATAACCAGGACATCGGCATAAAAGGGGTTATGACGACATCGCCATAATCCCTTCCATGTGGTCGGGTGGGCCACCCGGGAGTTGGACAACGTCCGCCGGCAGACGTGGAACACGCTGCGGGGCAACGAACACGGCGCTGCGGCTACGTCGGTGAAGGGTAGCCGGTGGGCGTTGCTGAAAAACCCCGGCGATCTGACCCCGGAGCAACGAGGCTCGGTCGCCTCGATCGCCAAGACCAACGAGCGGTTGTACCGGGCGTACCTGCTCAAGGAGCAACTGCGCGCCGTCTTTCAGATCAAGGCCAAACCGGCCGGGAACTGTTGGCCGGGTGGATCGCCTGGGCCCGCCGCTCGCAGATCGCCGGGTTCATCGCGCTGGCCAAGACGCTGAAACGGTTCCAGCAGCTGATCTGGAACACCCTGAACCATTCGATGAGCAACGCCCAGTCCGAGGCCACCAACACCCACCTGCGGGCGCTGACCCGCCGGGCCTACGGCTTTCACAGCCCAGAAGCGTTGATAGCCATGGCCATGCTCACCCGCGGCGGATTATGCCCACCGCTGCCCGGACGATAACCCACCCACGAAAACGTCAGGAGACCCACTTATATCGAGCATATTCCATCTTCTCCAGTCGAGCCGCGAGGGCGAGCGCATAACAGTGGTCGCGGCCGCTGCGGACTCAGTCGCATCCTGTCGTCGGGTTCCAGGTCGCTTCAGTCCAGTCGATCGTGCTCTTATGGGACATATGTCCTATCTTGCCACGTCATTGGCAGATTGCTCGGAACTGCCCGCTGGTTCGATCGGTGTGGCGGCAAGGCGCCCCAAGCCTGCAAGCACCCGGTCCTTTGTGCCGTGCTGCCAACCTGGACCGGTCAGCGATCGGCTTGCGCACGATCGTGATCTTGATCGACGGCTACTTCGGGGCACGGTTCGGTCACCGTAGGAGGTTCGGCCTGTGGGACGGGGAGCGCCTCCCGACGTCGCCCCAGCCAGTCGGCGTTCGGGTCGCAAGCGGAGGCGCGTCGGTCAAACCGCCCAGATTGACCCATCAAGAGTCGACGAATGATCGCACTCCATAGTCGACATCAGTCGCCTTCAGGTGCAACTCGTCCTGCTCTGGCTCGACAAGGGTGGCCTACCAGGCATCAGCCGAGAGGGCCGCTCGGCCCTTGCCAGCAGTGCTCTAGGTGCTTAGCCTCAATGAGGCGAGGGCGCAGCCCCGCGCAACGGCGAATTGTCGTCGACAGGCCCGCGCCTCAGGATTGGCAAAATTTCGGAGCCGTGCCGCATCGCCCGGTGACTCGGTCCCTCTCACCGCGAGTCCCCGCTTGACGCCTCACCGATTGGGGATGTCCATGTCTTGGTCTTCGACTTTCCGCATCGACACCGGTTTCAGCCAGGGTCAGTCCGCGGTCGGCGTGGTCGCCCGCAACCCCGACCACCTCGACCTGTTCCTCACCGGCACCGATGGCGGGGTCTACTCCGCCTACTGGGACCCCGCCGCTAGCGTACTGCGTAGCGTGACGGTCACGTTCGACACGCACGACGACAATAAAAATGGCTCCACCCTGGTCCACGTGTTCGTCAAGAATCGATCTAGCAGCTCACTCACGCCGCAGGAGCATACCGAGTTCATTTCGAACTGGGCAGCGCTCCAGCGATATCAGGGTGGCGGGGATCTCAACGATGGAGACCGGAATCCCTACTTGGCCTACGGCATCGGCCTCGGCTACGGCACTGAGTTTGAAGACCCTTCTTCTCACGCGTTCCCACTGGAGCTCGTCTCGACGAACATCAGCGTCGATGAAGTAGTTCTGCCGGAGATCAACATCCACATCCTGACCGACACAGGGCTCGTGACGGGCGACCGATGGATTTTCGACTACACCGTGACGATGCAGTTCGACAGCGGCACGTTCAGCTTCACGTCCACAGACGACGGGGTTCCCGGAATCAGCCTGGACCAGGATAACCGTGATCATTCCGGAATCGGTATCGAGAACCCCCTCAGGACAGTGCCTCAGTCGGCGCTTTCCAAGCCCGCCAGCGACGCACTTCTGAAGAAGGTGACGCTGGAATTCGCGACGCACAACGACGACAAGAAAGCCAACACCGTTCTCAACGTACACATCGTCAACAGGCTCAGCGCCACCTCGGCGCAAGATATCGCGATCGGCCTGGACATTCTTAAGGACCAGGAGTTCCCGGATAGCGGAGGTTCGGTCGACCAGGCGAAGCGGTTCAGCTGGACAAGTGACGAGGGCACTCTCATATCGAACACCATACGGCTTGCCGACATGGTCCTGCCGGTGGTCTACGTTGTAATCCACCAAGACGAGGAAGACCGCTGGATCTTTGACTACCGTGTGACTTTTGAATTCGAAGATGTTCATGACTTCGGTGGAAAGCGGCAGATCTACACGTCAGCGACACAGGGCGTCATCCTGGACCAGAAAAACAACAAGCACAAAGGAGTTTACCAGGGCAGGCCCTTCCCCACCGTCACCCCGCCCACCGCCCCCGAACTCGTCAACCGACCGGTTGACCACACCGGGGAACTGCGCAAGAAGATCCCTATCTCCCTTTTGAGCGCAAAGTTCGACGAATTCCTCAACAACCGCAACGGAGCGGAGGGCAGCTCAAATCCGCCACTCATCAAGATCCACCTAGGATCATTCTCGTCGGGCGGTCTGCCACAAGAGAGCTATTCCGACATACAGTCGCTCGTCAACACCAACGACGGTACTCCGCAATACATCAGCAATCCCTCGAGCCGCGGGCAGCTCCTCAAAGGATACGCGTACGTGAAGGATATCGACATCGCCTCGGTCCGGGTGGCGGTCGACGCCTGGCAACCCGCGCCGGTCGCTGTGACTGTTGATGTCAAGCCAGGCGGAATGGTCAAGCCCCCACTTGTCGATGTCGTGACACTGGAAGCTTTGTCTTTCACAATACGACTCACCCTTGATAAGCAAGTCCTGAATAATGTGTTCGGGATCAAGCACACGGTCGTGGACCTGATGTCCTGGATCACCGACCTGCAACAGATCGACAGCAACAGAGTATTCGACCATTTCGGCAGCAATACTGTTCCTTTCTATCTCTACACCGGGACATTCCTACACGAGCCGCAGCATGTGATCAGCGACGCGACGAGTGCCTACGATCTGCTCATCGACAAGGTTATCCAACTGACGGTACAGACGGACAGCATCGCAGTTAACGAGGCGCAGAACCTGCTACGCGACGGAATCGTCGCGGCCTTAGAATCGAAACGCGACAGCTTGAACTCGATGGTCACGTCGTGGTTGCTCGGCGGCGTTGCCGACGACGAACTCGACCCAGACCAAAACAATACTGTCATCACAAGCATCGGGATCGAAAACGCTAACCCCGAACTCGGCATCCCCGAAAACATCCTGGTCATCGACTATTTGGGGCCACGCAACGTTTTCGACCCGCCTAAGCCCCTCGACTGGCCCGCATCCGGGCAACCCAGCCCGAAACACGATTTCTCTCCGGGCACGCTTTCCAATATTGATCACATCGTGGTTCTCACGAAGGAGAACCGGTCTTTCGACCACATGCTCGGATACCTGAGCTTGCCCGTCGAGCAGGAGGGCATGGGCCGGTTGGAGGTCGATGGGCTGAAAGGCGGCGAGACCAATCCATACCAGGGCCACGACTATACCTCTTTCAAGCTCGAACAGACCCGCTTCGCGCCAAGCCCTCCGAATGGGTACGAGTCCGTCCACCACGCGATCAACGGCGGGAGAATGGATGGCTTCGTGGCCAGCCACGCAGCAGCCAACAGTGACGAAGTGGCCGGCCAAGTCATGGGTTACCACACGGGCGCGACGGTCCCCGTCTTCGACGCGTTGGCCCGTGACTTCGCGATCGGGCACCGTTGGTTCGCGAGCCATCCGGGCCCGACATTCCCCAATCGCTACTACGAGCTGACGGGGCGCCCGAACCTGGACACCCGGGGATTCTGGGAGTTCGAGAACCCCAGCACCGTCCGACCGGTCTTCACGCCTACCATCTTTGACCACCTCACCGGCGCCACCGATCCGGTCTCAGGCGAGCCAGTGACGTGGCGCTATTTCGAACACGCCTACTGCACCCTGCGAACTTATGAGCGTCATACTTTCGACGCTGAAAACATCGTCGAGTTCGACGATCCAGAGGCAGGCTTCTTCGCCTGTGCGCAGACCGGCCAGCTGCCCAGCGTCTCGTTCATCGACCCGCATTTCGTGAACTACCCACCGGGCAGCAACTGCGATGAGCCTCCGAGCGATGTCGCAGCGGGTCAAGCCCTCGTGCAGCGAATCGTCGACGCTGTGGTGACCAGTCCTGCTTGGGACAAGACCTTGTTGTTGATCGTCTACGACGAACACGGAGGATTCTATGATCATGTCCCCCCACCCGCTGCCCCCCGCGTGTCTGAGGAGTTTCCGATCTCTACCCTCGGTCCTCGCGTGCCCGCGTTCGTGATCTCCCCCTGGATCACTCCAGGCGGGGTGTTCGGCTACGACGGCGAAGTGAATCCGGTTCCCCCAACCAGCTCAGTCGTCGGCACCCCCATGCTTCACAAACAGGGCGGCATTGGTCAGGGTCTGCACTTCGACCACACCTCGATCTTGAAGACCATCGCGCGGCGGTTCCTCAGCACAGACCCGCCGTACATGGGCGCGCGGTATGCGGCAGCAAACGATTTGTCGATGATCGTCGGCGCTGAAATGCGCCGACCGCAGTTCCTGCCATTTATCAGCTATCAGCTGCAATTCGTCGAGTCACAGATGATGCTCAACGCCATCCAACTCGGCGATCCGGAGCCCGGCGCGGTGCTGTGGCAGCTCCCAGCCGAGACAACGGTGGTGCAGGACTTCTCGTTCGAGGATGCCGGCGACGGGTGCGTTTACATTCGAAGCCATGTGAGCAACCGCTATCTTGTAGCCCACGCGCAAGATTCGGTGGTCACTGATGTGATGAAGACCTCCCCCGGAGCGAAGTGGATGCTCTCCCCGACGAGCGACGCGATCCTCGATCGGGAGGTGTTCGTGCTTGCCAATCAGGCTTACCCGACCATGCTTCTGCAGCCAGCCAATCGCACGTCCGGATCACCGGTGATGATGGGCGATGCCGGTGGCAGCTCGAACCCCCATGGCGGACATCCCAACGCATGGAGAGTCGCCAGCCGACTGCTGAAGGACGATCCCACCAACAAGCAATGAAGCCATTGAAGATGACGTGAGGCTTCGTTGGGAGGTGACCCAGAGCTCTTCACGGGCGTGGCGAAGGCGTCCACAGTGGCCCAGCGCCAGCAGAGGGATCGGCGCGCAGACGAGGAGCGCCCGATGAGTATCGAGCTGAACCACACAATCGTGCACGTGAAGGACCGGTGGGCTGCTGCTCGCGATGTCGGCGACGTCCTGGTCTGTCGGAGGCGGGGGTTTACGGTCCGTTCACCGAACTGAAGTCGAACAACCCCGCGAGCTTGGACTTCATGGACACCGAGGGCGAGATCGGGCCTTGCCCATCCGCACCGGCCAACACAGGATGGGGCAGCTGATCGACTCGCTGGCCAGCGGTGTCCCGGCCGCTCTGGCCGAAGTACGAACGCTCGGCCGAACCCTGACCAAACGAGCCGGCGACATCCTGATCTACTTCGACCGACCCGGCACCAGCAACGGTCCCACCGAAGCGATCGGCCGCCTGGGACACCTCCGAGGCTCTGCCCTCGGCTTCCTGAACCTCACCAACTACCTAGAGGGCTTGGTCCGGCGAAGCCGGACCAAGCCCTCTAGCCAGATCACTGCTCGCGACCGGCGGATTCCGGCCCCGCCATCACCTTCGATTGAGACCAATCAGGTCCGCTGGCGGCTCGACCGTTCGGGCCCTGCAGGTTGACCGGTCGCGGATCGATGACCGGTCCACTCCCACTCCGGAGCCGGTTGGATGTGCTGCCCGGCGGCCGAGGAAGCTGCATCGTCCGGCTAACCTCCGTTCATGACCCCACTGGACGACCTCCGACGGATGATTGACGCTCATGGGTGGGC
>JBBRDH010000161.1:0-12388 GCA_038204125.1 Mycobacteriales bacterium | reverse complement strand
AACTGTCCGGAGGCCCTGACCCGGGTGCCGGCCGGTCTCGAGCTGGTGAAGGTGACGACACTCGACAGCGCGGTGACGGCGCTGCGCACCCTGGCCGCGGGCGGAAAGCCCCCTGGTTGCTGAGCGGGTCGTCGTTCCAGTGTCACCTGTTCCCGGTGCAGAATTCCCGGGCCGTCAGTCCAGGAAAGTGGCCTGCAACGCCGAGAGCAGATTGGGCGCCAGATTGGCCCCTCGAAGCGGTGTGTCGTCGTCCTTCCCGCGGACCCGGAGCAGGCAGGCGCCGCCCTCGAATCCTCGCAACACCCCCGCCACCAGCCGTGCCTCGGCGCGCTCGGGATGCGCCGCGGCCTGCTCCGCGGTGATGCCGACATCGGTGGCTTCCGGCCCCCGGCGCCGATTCCCGCCAGCACTGTCCGGCTGGGTTTCCGGGCCGGCCACCGCACTGGGGGGGAGCACGACGATCTCATGGACGAGAACGCAACCCGACACCTCCGGCGGCCAGGAGATATGTGCCAGGGCCGCGGACAGGTCGCCGTCCGGCACCGTGTCCTGTGCGATCGGAGTGAAACCGCCGCCCTCGGCCAGGGTGGATGCCAGGCCCGGCTGAGCGGCGAGCAGGTCTGCGGTGCGGACGAGAGCGAACATCTGCGGGGCTGCGTCCCACCCGGCGGTGGCCGCGAACTCCTCGACCTCGGCGACCGCGGCCGCCAGTTCCGGGTCTTCCCACCAGTACGGCTTCTTGTCGGCAGGTTCCCCTCGGGCTGCAATTGCCGGGACGGATTTCGGGTCGGAGTCAGCGTGCACCGGCTGATCTTCGCACCCGGACCACGGGCCGATCTCCCCGAGGAACCATCCACGCACGCCTACAGTTGAGGCTGCGAGATGGATCTTCCGCTGCGACCCAGCAACGTCGGTGCAAACAAGTCGACGCTGCCAAAGACTGACTTACCCAAGGAGTCCACCTGTGGCCATGAGGGCCCCCATCGGCATGCCGGCCATGTCGAAGCGATCGAAGCGCGTCATGACCACCCTGGTCGGCCTGGTGGTGCTGGCGATCATCTGGTTCCAGTTCGTCGGCATCTGGGTCAACTGGGAGTGGTTCAAAGAGGTCGGCTACGGCCAGGTCTTCACCACCCAGGCGGTCACCCGGATCCTGCTGTTCGCCGTCGGGGCGCTGGGTGTCGGCGCCGTGGTGTTCTTTTCCCTACTGGCCGCATACCGGTCCCGTCCGGTGTTCGTACCCACCGGTGACGTCGACCCGTTGAGCCCCTACCGGACCGTGGTCAGTACCAGGCCGCGGGTGTTCGCCCTGGCGATTTCCATCCTGGTCGGGCTGATCTGCGGTTTTTCGGCGCAGGGGGACTGGAAGATCGTCCAGCTCTGGATCCACGCCCAACCTTTCGGGACCACTGACCCGCAGTTCGGCCACGATGTCGGGTTCTACGTGTTCACCCTCCCCGGCCTGGAGATGGTGCTCGGCTGGCTCTTCGTCCTGGTTGCCCTGAGCTTCTTCGCGGTCCTGGTCACCCAGTACCTCTACGGCGGCCTGCGGCTGTCCGGCCCGGGCCGCCGGATCACCTCGCAGGCGGCGTTGCAGCTGTCGCTGTTGGTCGGGGTGTTCGTCCTGATCAAGGCTGTCCAGTACTGGTTCGACAGGTACGCCCTGTTGTTCTCCAACCGCAGCAGCCTGTTCACCGGAGCGTCCTACACCGACGTCAACGCGGTCCTGCCGGCGAAGATCATCCTGATGGTCATTGCGGTCATCTGCGCAGTGGGCTTCATCGTCGGGGCGTTCCTGCGATCGGTGAAGCTGCCGGGGATCGCGCTGGCGTTGCTCGTGCTCTCCAGCGTGCTGATCGGCGGGGTCTGGCCACTGGTCCTGCAGCAGGTGGTCGTCAACCCGAACCGGATCTCGAAGGAACCGCCCTATATCTCGCGGAACATCGCGGCCACCAGGTCGGCGTACGGAATCGGCTCGCAGAACGTGACCTATATGCCCTACACCCCGGCTTCCTCCGATGATCCGACGAAGCTGGTCGCCGACAAGGACACCGTCCCGTTCGCCCGACTGCTGGACCCGAACGTCATCTCGCCGGCCTTCACCCAGGCCAAGCAGGGGGCCAACATCTACGGGTTCCCCAGCCAGCTTTCGGTCGACCGCTATCCCACGGCCGCGAACGGCCAGAACCAGGACTACATCGTCGCCGCACGCGAGTTGGTGGCCGCCAATCTGACCGGAGACCAGACGAACTGGATCAACCAGCACGTGGTGTACACCCACGGCAACGGTCTTGTCGCCGCGCCGGCGAACCAGGTCAACCAGGGTTTGCCGGCGTTCACGGTCTCCGACTTGACCACGAAGGGCGATATCAGGGTCGATCAGCCCAGGATCTACTACGGGAGCATGGCACCCAACTATGCGATCGTCGGGGCCCAGAATTCGAGCAGCGCCCGGGAATTCGACACCGAGAGCCAGAAATACACCTATGCCGGGCTGGGTGGGGTACAGATCGGCAATCTGTTCCAGCGGCTGGTGTTCGCCACTCATTACGGGGAGGCGAACTTCCTGTTCTCGTCCGAGATCAACGACAACTCAAAGATCATGTACAACCGTGACCCCCGGCAGCGGGTCGAATTGGCCGCTCCGTTCCTGACCACCGACACCAAGCCCTATCCGGCCGCGGTCGGCGGCCGGGTCGTGTGGATAGTCGATGCGTACACGACGGTTCAGAACTACCCCTATGCGCAGAATGTGACGCTCTCGAAGGCGACGACGAATTCGCTGACTTCCCGGAGTGGAGCGGTTCAGACCGACACGGACATCTCCTATATCCGCAATTCGGTCAAGGCGACGGTCGACGCCTACGACGGAACCGTCACTCTTTACGAATCCGGTGCCAACGACCCGGTCCTCAAGGCATGGGAAGGGGTTTTTCCTGGCCTCATCAAGCCGGCCGAATCGGTGACGCCGGAATTACGGGCCCACTTCCGCTATCCCGAAGACCTGTTCGAGATCCAGCGGTCGCTACTGGTGAAGTACCACGTCGACAATCCGGTGGATTTCTCGCAGAGCTCCGGCTTCTACAACGTGCCGGACGATCCCACAGTGGCGGATTCGGCCGGCCAGCCGCCCTACTACCTCCAGGTCAAACTGCCGGGAGCGACCAAAGCGGATTTCGAACTGACCAGCGTGCTGACGGCCTTCGAACGGCAGTTCATGAACGCGTACGTCTCGGCATCGTCGGACCCGGCCAACTACGGCCGGATCACCGTGTTGACGCTGCCGACGAACCCGCAGACCCCCGGGCCGGCGCAGATCCAGGCACTCTTCCGCAGCACCAGCGAGGTGTCCAGTGCCGTCCTCAACGCCACCAACGCCGGCGGCTCGCAGGTCACCTTCGGCAACCTGCTGACGCTGCCGGTCAACGGTGGCCTGCTCTACGTCGAGCCGTTCTACATCAAGAGCCAGTCGACGTCCAGTGTGCCGGCGCTGAACTATGTGCTCGTCTGGTATGCCGGTCAGGTCGGGGTCGGGCCGACACTTGCCGAGGCCTTGGCGCGTGCCGTCCCCAAAACGGCTCCCACTGATGTGCCGAACGGGACCGGGACGAGCACACCCCAGTCCAACACGACGGCCGGACCGACTGGAACCGGGCCGCTGCCGGTGGATCAGAAGGCCGCCGGCGCGGCGCTGCAGGTCGCCAGCGACGACCTCGAAAAGGCCCGCACCGCCGGTGATCTCGGCGCGATCGGTGCGGCAACCCAGAAACTCCAGGAAGCAGTGAAGAACTACCTCAAGTTCGTCGCCCCGGCCCCCTCCGGCAGTTCCACGCCCACCCCGACAGAGGGGACGAGTCGGTCGGGCGGCTGACGCACAGTTCTAAAGATGCTGCCACGCAAGTGATTTGGCAGACCCGACCGGCCAAGGCTATAGTTGGGTCTACCACCACCGCGGGGTGGAGCAGCTCGGTAGCTCGCTGGGCTCATAACCCAGAGGTCACAGGTTCGAATCCTGTCCCCGCTACCACCGGAATAATCAAGCCCTCTGACCAAGCGGAAGCTCGGTCAGAGGGCTTGTTTTGTTGGCGCGTATCTGATCCGCCACGAGCGCCGGGTGACCGAGCAAAATTTGCGCCTTCAGTCGAGTCCAGCGGTCAGGCCAGCAGCTCGCGGATGTCGTCGGCACTCAGCGCGGCACTGAACATCTCCTGGCCGTCGAAGACCCCGTCGAACAGGCGGGCCTTGCGCTCCTGGAGCGCCAGCACCTTCTCCTCGATGGTGTCGGTGGCCACCAGCCGGTAGACCATCACGCTGCGGTGCTGCCCGATGCGGTGGGTACGGTCGATCGCCTGCACCTCGCTGGCCGGGTTCCACCAGGGATCGAGCAGGAAGACGTAGTCGGCTTCGGTGAGATTCAGACCGAAGCCGCCGCCCTTGAGGCTGATCAGGAAAACCGGCGCGTCGCCGGTCTTGAATTCGTCGACGACGGAGCTGCGATTGCGGGTCCTCCCGTCGAGATAGACATATCTGATGTCGCCGGCGTCGAGGCGGCGGCCGACCTTCGCGAGGTAGGAGGTGAATTGGCTGAAGACCAGGGCGCGGTGGCCTTCGGCGAGGACATCGTCGAGTTGCTCCAACAGGACGTCGAGTTTGCTCGACGGCAGGTCGGCGTGTTCGTCGCCGATGAGTGACGCATCCAGAGCGAGCAACCGCAGCAGCGTCAGTGACCGGAAGACGGTGAACTTGTTGCGGTCGAGGTCTTCGAGCAGGTGGAAGAGTTTCTGACGTTCCCGTTGCAGGAACAGCTCGTACAGATCCCGATGCTGCGGGGCGAGCTCGACACGCAGCGTCTGCTCCTGCTTCGCCGGCCATTCGGGTGTGACCAGTTCCTTGGTGCGGCGCAACAGGAACGGGCGGATCCGACGGCGCAACCTGGCCAGCCGCTCGGACCGGACGGCGGCGTTGACCGTGGGCGCATCACCCGCGCCGACGCCCCTGGTGATCCCCGGCCGCGACTGCTCGATCGGTCGCACGTAATTGTTGAAGAATCGTGGCGCGGAGGCAAACAGGCCAGGCGCGACGATGGCAAAGATCGCCTGCAGATCGGTCAGCGAGTTTTCGAGCGGCGTTCCGGTCAGGGCCAGCTTGAACGATACGTCCAGGTCGAGGGCGGCCGCGTGCACTTTGGACCCGGGGTTCTTGACGAACTGGGCCTCGTCCAGCACCAGGGCGGCCCATCCGGTGGACCGGGCGGCCGCCTGAAAGGCGTCGAAATCCAGGCGCAGCAACGCATAGCTGGTGACCACGACGTCGACCCCCCGAGCCACATCGGTGACGAGCCGCCCGCTCGCACCTTCAGTGGCGGAGATCTGTCGCACCACCAGTTGTGGGGTGAAGCGGCGGCACTCCGATACCCAGTTCGCCATCACCGATGTCGGAGCGACGATCAGGAAAGGTGGTCGTGGACCATAGTTTTTGGACTCGGCGACGTGTTGGATCAGCGACAGGCACTGGACGGTCTTCCCCAGCCCCATGTCATCCGCCAGGATCCCGCCGAGTCGGTGCCGCCACAGGAAGGCGAGCCAGAACAGCCCCTCCCGCTGATAGGGACGGAGCTCCGCGTGCAGGCCCCGCGGCAGCTCCACCGGCCGCGGGGAGTCGTTCCTGGTCTCGGCGAGCAGCGCCCGCCATTCGAGCGCCGGGACCGCTTCGTCGGCGAGATCCTCGAAATCGGACCACAGGTCCATTTGATGTCGGCTCAGGGACGGGACGGGTTCCCATTCGTCCAGATCGCGCGACTCGTCGATGAGTTCGGCAAGTGCCTTGAACGCCGGGTGGGTCAGCGAGAGGTAGGACCCGTCGACCAGCAGCAGCCGGCGTCGGCCCTTGGCGAGCGCCTTGAACAGAGGTACGAACGGGATCGTCCGGCCGTCCACCGTGACCGTGACGCCCAGATCGAACCAGTCGTGCTTCTCGGACGGGACAGTGGTGACGGTCAGCCGCGGCGTGCCGGTGAGTTCGCGGTAGTCCGGAGCGGTGCCGTGCGACTCGACACGCAGGCCGGGTAGCCGCCCCAGCAGTGGCAACGTCTTGGCGGCAAACTCGGCCGCCTCGATACCTCGGAGCGTGACCGGCGGCGGAATGCGCCGCAGGACGGTGTCGGGTAGGACGTGGGGCAGGACGTTGTCGGGCGGGACGTTGTCGGGCGGGACGTGGGGCAGGACGTTGTTGGGCGTGGTCTTGTCGGTCATCGGCGCTTCCGCGGAGTCACGCTCGGCCGGCGGTCCGCCGACGAGCCAGTCGGCCGGGAGCAGCCCGGCGGGCAGCAACTGGTCGAGCGCCGGTGGCGGACCCGCTCCATGGCCGCCGTGCCAGCGCCAGGCCAGGGCGATGGTGTGTCGCGGGTGGAAGCTGACGACGGCGACCAGCACGGGCGGGGCGGGAGGCGGCAGCCGGACCGACGAGTCCGAACTGCTGATGTCGATGAGTTCCCGCAGCTGGGGCAAGTAGTCGTGGAGGAACTCGGCGGCGTCGTCCTCGGGTACGGCGATCCGGCCCCGGCCGGTCGCAAGGATGGACAGCTGCTCGGCGCTCAGCCGGCCGGTCGGGGCGATGGCGATCTGGCGCGGCACCCCGGGGTCCACCAGGTAGATGCCGTGGTCGCCGATCGCCCTTGCGTGGGCGGCGTTGGCGACCGCCCCGTCGACGCTCAGGAGCGGGGCGAGGACCAGGTGGGCCCCGTCCGGCCCCGGGTTACCCAATCTGCCGACGCTCCGTTCAAGGCCGGCGGCCAGGCTGAGATCCAGGCTGGGGTCGAGGATCAGGTCGAGGAGCAGGGTTGCCTGGCTTCTCAGCCGGACCGCGGACCCGCTGCCGGCGCCGACCAGTTGGATACCGAGGGCCGCGGCCTGGTCGAACAGGGTCCAGAGCACCGGGTTGGCGAACTCGTCCAGGAAGACCCAGTCGGGGTCCCGGCCGGGGGTGGTGACCCCGAGTGCGCGGTGCAGGGCGCCGAATTCGCAGAACCAGCGGTGCTGGTCGCGACGCAGGTGCAGCCGGTTGACCAAATGCGGGATGTTCGTCCAGGTGAGCCCGCTGCGGGCCCAGCCGCGACTGGTCTGTGCGACGGGGCGTACTCCCAGGCGATGATCCCGGCGAAGTTCGCCCGCAGATGCCTTCGCCGCCCGGGACACCGGCCCGTTCCACCGGTGAGTGCTTCTCGGGACGAGTTCGCGGAGCTCGAACTGCAGGGCCAGCGGTGTCCCGTCGTTGCCGGGGTCCTCAGCCGGCGGTGCCTGCTCCCCGACGGACGGCAGATACCCAGCAAGGGCAGCACGCCATCCGTTTCCGTCCATGTACCGATTGTTGCGGATCGCACCGACAGCAGACTCCGGGCAGAGTCGACTCAGCGCTGCCGGCCGATTACGCGGACCATCGGTGGTCGTCCGCCCTCGAGCTGATCAGTGCGTCGATCTGATCCGGTGGCGCCGGCTCCGCGAAGAAGATGCCCTGGCTGTAGTCGCAGCCGATCCGGGCCACCTGTTCGTGTCGATCGGCCGTCTCCACACCTTCTGCGACGACTTTCATCCCCAGTTGATGGGCGATATCGACGACGGCACCCGGAATGGCACGGCTGGTCGGATGATGGTCCAGCGTGGCGATGAATGAGCTGTCCATCTTGATCATGTCCACGGGGAATTTTCGGAGATGGATCAGCGAGCTGTCGCCTGAGCCGAAATTGTCGATCGCGAGAGTGACACCCAGCGCTTTGAGGTCGTCCAGGACGATGACCGCGCGTTCGCTGTCCTGAACGAGGACGTTCTCGGTCAACTCCAGGGTGAGCAGCGAAGGCGGATCGGGGAATGTGTCGAGGACGGCAGCCACCCTGGCGGCGAATCCGACCGACATCAACTGATACCACGACACGTTCACCGACATCTGCAGATCGCGGCTGTATTCGTTCTGCCAACGATGCCGGTCGGCCCAGGCGTGCTCGAGCGCCCACCGGCCAATGTCGTTGACCAGTCCGGACTTTTCGGCCAGCGGGCCGATGACCGTCGGTGAGATCAACCCGCGGTGGGGATGGCGCCACCGGACGAGCGCCTCGAAACCGGTGATTCGCCGGTCCGCGACGGTAAAGATGGGCTGATACCGCATTTCTAGTTCGCCGCGGGATTCGGCACTCGGTAGATCTCGCTGCAAACCGGCCAGACTCAAATCGTGCGGCTGGAATGTGGGCCGATTGCCACCTTCACGTTTGGCCTGGTATATGGCCAGATCGGCCTCGTGGATCAGTTGCTCGGCGGTGAACCGGGCCTGCGCGGGTTCGTCGGCGAAGGCGATGCCGACACTGGCTGTCATTGCGATCTCAACGCCGGACAGCGAGAAAACCGGGAGCAGAGCCGCGTCCAGCCTCCCGGCGATGCCGGCGGCCTGATCGGGGCTGTCCAGGTCCTCGCAGATGGCGACGAACACGTCCCCGGACAATCTTGTCAGGGTATCGGCGGGCCGCAGAAATCCGGTCAGGCGCCTCCCGACAGCGACCAGGAGTTCATCGCCGACCCGATGCCCGTGGGCATCGTTGACGGCCTTGAATCGGTCCAGGTCGACGAAGAAGACGGCGGTCGACTTTCCCGACCGGCGGCTGCGCAAGAAGGCATGCTCGAGCCGCTCGATCACCAAGGTCCGGTTGGGGAGCCCGGTCAGCGGGTCGTGCAGAGCGGCCTCCCGGGACCGGTCACGCGCAGCCTGCAGATCAGCTCTTGCCTTTGCGTTGAGCAGGTACGCCGTCACCACATCGGCCAACGTCCGGGCAGCGGCGATTTCGCTGGTCGTCAGCGGACCGGGCAGGTCGCGATACAGATCGAGCGCTCCCAGCCTCACCTTGCCGTGAATGAGCGGGAAGGCGAACACCGCGCCAGCCCGGCAGCTGCGCCCGGGGACCGAAGGTCGGAAAGCGGGTGTCCAGGTTCAGATCCGGCACGGCCACCGCCTCGCCGCCTGAGTAGGCGAGCACGCAGGGTCCTTCGTCCAGTTCGGTCTGCACCCGCTCATAGCGCAATGCGGCGTCGTCGCTGGCGGCGATGTACCTGCGGTCGGCGCCAGGTGAAATCAGAGTGACCCCGGCAGAGCTGATCGGGAGCACATGAACGATGCGTTTGACCAGATGATCGAGGATGGCCCGAATCGGGAAGTCGGTGAGCATCGTTCTGGCGAACTCACTGAGGACGTCGGCGAGACGCTGGCCCTGCAACTGGGAATCGTCCTGCCGGGAATCGTCCGGCCTCGGTCGATCCGCCGGCGCTATCTGATCACGCTCGAGTTTTTTTGCTGAGATGAGGGGACCAGGCGCGGTCATACCGCGGAGCCGCAACCACGCGCCCGCGTGACGTCCCGGTCAATGATGTCCCGGTCAGTGATGTGCGAGCGCCCGAATGGACCCGAGTATCCACGGACCGCGTGTCGCCCCAGCCGAGCCTACCGGGCGTCGAGCTGCTGATGTGCAGAACGACCGCCGGGGTCCGGCACCGCCCACTTTCAGGGGCGTTGGGGTACGGCCGCGGGCCGTGAACCCGGATCGCCTGGGACGATCAGCTCGCCCACTCTGAGGTGTCGATCGTTCCATCGATGACCGAGGTAGCCGCGGCCCTGACGCTCAATCGATGACCGCGAGCATGATTGCGGATGGCATGGAAGGCGTCCACCATCGAGAGTCCCGCTCTTTCAGCGACGATTCCTTTGGCCTGCTCGATCAGAACCCGGGTGTTCAACGCCGTCTGGAGTTGTTCGGTGAGGACGGTTTTGTCCCGGATGATTCGTTGCTGGAGAAGGCCGATGGTGGCGACGTCGGCGAGGGCCTGAGCAATGGACAATTCGGTCTCATCCAGTGTTCGCGGATCGCTGCAGTACAGCTTGACGGCGCCGATGACATCGTCACGCAGCCGGAGAGGAAAGGCGTGTACGGAAGCGTAACCGGCTGCGGCTGCGGCTTCGGTGAAGCCTGGCCATCGCCGCGCGGCCTGCACCACGTCGATGTTGATCACTGGAAGGCCGGTGTTGAAGCACTGGATGCAGGGGCCCTCCTGCTGGTCGACCTCGAACTGTTCAAGTGCCTCGACGTCACCGGTGGATGCACCGACCTGCAAATTTCCCCGTTGATCGGCCAGCATCAACCCCGAACCCTGGACGCCCATCACCTCGACGGTGGAGTCTGTCAGCGTATGCAGGAAGTCGGTCATGTCGAATTCGGTCACCAGAGTGTCGGCCAACTGCACGAACACCTGGGCGAGCCGCTCATACCTGATCACAACAGATCCTTCCGTCCAAAGCCTCGGTGCGGGGCACCGAGGCTACCGATTCCCGCTGTCTGCTGTGACGAACTCCTGTTCGAATGCGTCGAATCTCAACTCTCGTTCGACGATATCGCGTGCAATGTCCCTGATCGGCCGACTCGATGCGAAGGCATGCGCCCGCAGGAGCGACAAGGCCGCAGCCAGACTCACCTCCGCCTGCGCGGACACCATCCCACTGGCCTGGTGAACCTCGGGTCGACCGGTCCATGCAGTATCCAGTTGAGGGTGCAGCTCCGGTCCTGAACTCTGCTGCTGCAGATAAAGCAGCAGGATGGCGGCGGCGTCGGTGAAAGCCAGGGCTTCGGTGGTTTCGGCCTTGGTCAGCGGGCCGGGCTTGATCCGGTACAGGTCTAAGACACCGAGCCGAATTCGGCCGAGCTGCAGCGGAAAGGCGAAGATGGCGCCGACCCCGGCGAGCACGGCGGGCGGCCCGAAGCCGGGCCACCGGCTCGGCGCTGTGATGGCGAGATCCGGCTCGGCCACCGGCCGGCCGGAGTTGAAAGCGTCGATACACGGTCCCTCGCCGGTACTGAACTGCAGGTCCTCGAGCACCCGGGCGGTCCCGTCGGTGACTGCGATCAGCGACTGCACGCCTTGGTCGGTCATCACCCACATCCCCGCACCGTCCAACGGCAGAGCTCGGACGCATTCTTCGATCAACAGCTCTGGGAGGTCGAAGCTTCCGCTCTGTGGTTCGGCGGCAATGACGTCACTGAGGATCTGCTGCGCCCGCGACCCGGTCACCGTACTGGCCGTCCCGGCGCCGAAATTGCTTCCGATTCGGACTTGGTGAGCTGCCCAACTGCGCGGTTGCACATAGACAACGAACTCACATCCAGCTGGGGATCGGGCACACCGGTGTCGCGGGAGCTTTGTCCACCATACGCCCGCATTGCGGTCGGGTGGGCTGCTATCCGCCTCCTGAACAGCCGAACGACCTGACAGTGCCTCTCGGCAGTCAGGTCGTCGGCCGACCGGGCTTCTGTCGGGGGAGCCCGGAAATCGGGTGTGGTCAGGCGTCGTAGTAGATGCCGGCGGTGCGTCCTTCGGCGATGAGGGTGCCGTTGGGTTCCCAGTGGTTGGTGGGGTCGCGGAAGCGGTTGGTTTCGGCTCCGCCGCGGCCGGTGCCGGCAGCGGAGCCTTGGAGGGTGGTTTTGAGCCGGACGCCGATGCGCATGAGCAGGGGTTTGGGGTTGGCGGGGGTCCAGACGTAGGCGTTGGGGCCGAAGGTGTTGTTGCGGAACGTCATCTGGACTTCCGGGTAGGCGCCGGCGGCGGGGACGAACAGTTGCCCGGAGGAGTCGAGGTGGTTGTTCTCGATGACGACGGTGTCGGCCTGGGGGAATTGGTTGACGTTCTGCTGGGCGATGATGGCCTGGCCGTTGGAGGCGACGTGGCCGTCGAACAGGCGGGCGGCGTGCCGGTGGGGGGTGTCCTGGCTGCCGAGCATGGGGACGGGGTATTGGGCGCCGTCGGGGTGGACGGTGACCTGGTCCCAGTCGTAGTTGTAGACGGCGTTGCCGTGGACCCACACCGATTTGGTGCCGCCGTAGGCGCCCTGGATTTGGATGCCGTCGTTGTGGGTGCCATCGGATTGGATCCAGGGCGGGACGACATAGGTCTGGCCCTGGGGGCCGCGGACGGTGATGTTGCCGGTGGGTTGCCCGGCGTATTGGGCGGTTTTGCCGTGCCAGTAGACGGTGCCGTCCAGCAGACACGCCGACACTTCGACGTTGGTGGGTTTGGCGCCCAGGGCGGGGGCGGTGAAGATGCCGATGCTGTCGTTGCACCAGCGGATGTGGCAGCGGAACGCTTTGAATTCGTGGCCGACCAGGGCGTTGCGGCGGTAGTTGGGTAGTTGGGGTTCGAAGGTGCAGTCGGCGAATTGGGTGTCGTAGCCGGCGGCGAAGTTGCATTCCACGATGGCGGCGTCGTTGGTGGGCCAGTAGTTGGGGCCGCGGAACAGGCAGTCGTAGAAGCGGGTGCCGCGGGCCATGATGCGGATGTCGCCGAAGATTTCCATGCCGCGGAACACC
>JBBRDH010000160.1:0-12407 GCA_038204125.1 Mycobacteriales bacterium | reverse complement strand
AAGGCAGCAACTTCGCGCCGGGGCTAAGCAGAGTCAGGCCGGGCGGGAGAACGACTTCATTCAACATCCCTGGGCTAAGTAACCTGCGGCTGCCAGACGTGCAGTCTGGGCGCTCGGAGCTGATCGAGGCGGGCACAGTCCTGCGGAATCCTGTCTGGTGAACCCGGTCTGGTGAACCCGGTCTGGTGAACCTGGTCTGGTGAAGACGGCGGTGCGCGTCGGTCATGTCGTGGTCTGGGCGGGCGGCTGGTCGGCGATCCAGACGGCCAGTTCGGTGCGGGATCGCAGCCCGAGCTTTCGGTAGACCCGACCTAGATGGCTGTCGACCGTCCGCACGCTCAGGAATAGTGCGGCAGCGACTTCCCGGCTGGTCCGGCCGGTGCCGACGAGGGTCGCGACCCGGTGCTCCGTTGCGGTGAGATCGTCGGCCCCACCGCTTCTTCCGCCGATGCCGGCCAGTTCGGCGCGCGTCCGGTCGGCGTGGACCGGGGTATCGAGGCGGAGGAAGTCGGTGAGCGCTGTAGTGAGCTGCTGGCGGGCGTCTGCGCGGCGACCGATCCGGCGAAGCACTGTTCCCAGCAGCAGGCGGGTGCAGGCTTCCTCGAACGGCATCGCGAGGCGAGGGTGCTCCGCGAGTGCACGTTCCAGCGCATCGACTGCGGCCGAGGGATTACCGCTGGCCGCTTCGAGCAGGCCGTGGCAGCGCTGCGCCATCGCCTTGGCCCAGGGCAGATTGCTGCGTTCGCGGCTGGCATCGAGCTCGGCGGTCAGCGCCCGCGCCCGCTCGAGGTCGCCGAGGTGGACGAACGCTGCGACGGCGTGTGGATGCAGCCGCATGATTGCCGGTTCGCCGATTTCCATGTCCCGGGCGATGGACAGTGCCCGGGTGAAATGGGCGGCCGCGGCGGCGGTTTCGCCGGCGAAGAGCTCGGTGAAGCCCAGGCTCCGGTGATGCAGGGCTGTGGCGGAGTCAAAGCCCAGGGCGTCGTCCGATGCCAGGTCACGCTCGCCGAGGCGACGGGCTTCGGTGAGGCGACCCAGGTGGGCGAGCACGAGGACGTGGGCGGAGGCCGGCATTGGGGCGCTGCACCCGTTCCGCGTGGCCTGCTGCCGGCCCTGCTCAGCGAACTGCAGGGCGAGCTGGTAGTTGCCGGCCCAACACTCGAGCGTGGCCAGGTGGCCGAGGATCATCGGGAGCGCGATGTTGTCGCCCTCTTCGACCGCCGCGGTCCTCATTGCGTGTAGCCAGTGCCGGGAATCGTCGAAGCGGTCGACGACCTTCAGGTACATTCCCAGGCCCATCCCCGGCCGCTCGCCGATCGATAGGGCCGTCGCCGCGGACTGCAGCTCGACGGCCCGTTCCAGGGCTGAGACGGCCAGGCCGCGACCGAGACGGCAGCCATGTGTGGCTAGGTTGGTCAGCGCGTTCGACAGCAGATCCGCCGGGGCAGAGTCGATGGCCTGTAATAGCTCGACCGCCCGTTGGGCGTGCACGAAATCCTCCTGGGCGTTGGACGGGCTGGTGTCGGAGAACGTGGCGTGACAGCGGGCTTGCAGCAGCGGATCGTCACCGGCCTCGACCAGCGCGCGTTCGCACAAGGAGGCGACCGAGGCATCCCCTTGTTCCCACGACGAAATGGTGGCCTCCAACAGCAGGCCGGGCACGCGTTGCGGCCCCGGCGGTGCGGCGTGCAATCGGGTGGTCAGGATCGTGCGTGCGCCGACCGGATCGCCGAGCAGATACAGGTTCTCGGCTGTGGTGACGGTTCGGCGGAGCAGATCTGCCTGGGCGGTGGGCGGGGTCGCGGTCAGCGCCAACTCGGACAGTTCCGCGGCGCTGGTCAAGCTGCCCCGGCCGCGGGCATGTGCAGCTGCGAGGTCGAGAGCGGCCGCAACCGGCTCGGACGTGGCGGCAGCTCCGAGCGCGGCGTGACGGGCGTGCTGCTCCGGGTCGGCCACTGTCCGGGCGAGCTGCCGGTGCAGCGCGCGGCGGTCCTCCGGTGTCAGGTCCTCCAGGGGGATCGACCCGATCAGGGGGTGGCTGAACCGCAGCCGACGGCCCTCCAGTTCAAGGATCCCGGCGTCGATGGCTTCGGTCAGCGCATGGCGGAATTTCACCGGATCGTCGGTGGCGGCGCGGACTGACAGGTCGGTCGGTTGGGCAAGGGCGGCAGTGATCAGGAGCATCCGCCTGGTCGGTGGGCTCAGGCCCCGCAACCGGTCCGTCACCAGCAGCCGCAGGTCCGCCGGTATCGGCAGCTGCTCGTTCGCCGCCGGTTCGCGACCGAGGCGCTGCAGAGCGCGAGCCATTTCCAGGAACATCATCGGATTCCCGCC
Source organism: Mycobacteriales bacterium (assembly GCA_038204125.1). Classification (GTDB taxonomy): domain Bacteria; phylum Actinomycetota; class Actinomycetes; order Mycobacteriales; family Nakamurellaceae; genus Nakamurella. The sequence continues at coordinate 10,070 of JBBRDH010000160.1, read as the reverse complement.
GGTCGCCTGGGTCAGCCGGGTCAGGGTCAGCCGGCCCAGGGACTGGCCCCAGCCGGGTCAGGACGATCCGCTGCAGCGTCCCCAGGCTCGCCGCACCCACCAACAGCCGATCCCCGGGGAGCCCGAGATCTGCCGTTTTCAGCTCGGAGTTCGTTTGCAAGCGCCCGATGTCGGGCCGCTCCGGGTCGGTTAGCGGGTTCGTGCGTAGCGATGACAGCAACCGGATGGGTTCGGCCCGTAGCCGTCGCAGTGCGAAGGAAAGAACTGTCCGCGAACTGGCGTCCAGCCATTGAATATCGTCGACGGCGAGCAGCAGCGGCCCCGACTGGGCGAGCACCCGAAAGACGCCCAGCACGGCCAGCGCCACCACCCGGGCACCCGGTGATCCGACCGGTGAGTCCGCGGTCAGCAACGCCCCGGCGAGTGCGCGTTTCTGAATTTCGGGCAGGCCGGCAGTGTCTTCCGGAGCCAGCGGATCCAGCAAATCGCCCAGGCCCGAGAACGCCCAATCGGCTTCCGATTGCGTGCAGCGGCAGCTGCGAACAGTTGTCCCGCTGCGCCGGGCGGCGGCGACCGCCTCGGTCCAGATCGCAGTCTTCCCGATCCCGGCCGGCCCTTCCAGGACCAACGAGGCGGGGCCGTCGGCGGGGCCGCCGGTGAACAGGGCGACGGTTTCCAGCTCACTCTCACGGCCGATGATCCGCGTCATCGAACCGTGCATCGATCCCCCCCCGCCAGCCCGGCCGCCACCTCGCACGGGCTGTTCCTTCGGCGTGCGGTTGCCCTTACGAGCCACGCTATCTCAGCCACCCTCCCCGCGGGGCCGGGTTTCATCGCGCCGGCGCTCGTGGCCGGGGACTGATCGGCTGCAGCAGCGTCGAATCGGACGGGCGTAGTGCCGCAGATCAATCATCGGTAGTTCTACCGACGCAGGGCGGCTGGCCGGCTCATAGCGTCTGATGGGTGGGATTCCTGCGAGCTACCGGGCCGGACGGCTTGGCATCAGCTTTTTTGGTCGAGCGCTATCTGCCGCGCAGCGCGGTCGCCGAACTCGGCCGTTCGGTGGGCAGAGTCGCTGGCATCTGCACCGGACCAGGCATCGTGACGACCGGGGTCCGCTACCTCCAGGCGATCTATCTGCCCGGCGAAGAGATCTGCTTCTGCCTGTTCCAGGCGCCCTCGATCCAGGCCGTCCGCGCCGTCAACGACGCCGGCCAATTCCCCATCGATCGCATTACCGAGGCACTCCTGATGCCCTGCAACCAATCCGCCCGGCACAGTCCGGTCGACGGTAAAGACTCATGACCGTCCGGGTTGACTGCGGCGCGGCCCGGTGCCGGCTGCGGACTCTGATAGTTCTCGTCACGGCTGCCCTTGTTGCGCTGATGACGGCCTGCACGCCGGGTGGCGCGCCGGGAGTGGGCGGCGGCGCCCCCGCTTCGGCGCCCGGAACTGCTGCGCCCGGGTGGTCGAGCACAGTTCCGGCCGCAGCCGCAACTTCGAACCCAGCCCGGTTCCCGACGTCTCGTTCGTCGGCGCCCTCACGCGCGCCTGGGCGACCGCTGCGAAGCTCAGCGGTCGCGCGGCTCAGCGGCAACGAACTGCGATACGGCGCCGGCTATGCACCGTCATCGCAGGTCATCTACCAGCCCGCGGTGGTGCTCATCGGCGGCGGCGCCGACGCGGTCCGCGCGGTCAGCGCCTCCGGGATGACCTGGACCATCGATGCGAATGCGCCGGGCGCGAGCGAACTGGCCGTCGGGAAGATCATGCTGGCAACGAGTTTCGGGACCGGCCGGGTGCTCAAGCTCGATAGCGGTCGGGGAGCCGTCCAGGTGGTGATCGGTCCGGTGACAATCACCGACATCATCCGGGATGTGGACCTGGGGTCCGCCGCACCGATCCCGCTCGGCGACGCCGTCGGTTACGCCACACCCACCGCGCCAGGAGCGGCGGTGGACGACCCCGCAACACTGGCCGGCGAGCCGGCTGGGCCGGTCGCGGCACCGACCACCCCGGCCGGCGCCGTCCGATCGTCCGCAGCGGAGCAGTCGGCAGGGCCGGCATTGTCGGGCAGCGATGAGCCGCATCCACTGCGACGGAGCCTGTCGGCATTGTCGGGCGCGGATGCGCCGCGGCCGCCGGGCAGCCCGGAGGTGTCCACGAAGACCGTTGGTCCGGTTCTGCCGGCGCCGACGGCGCAGGGGGCCACGGTCGGGGCCGGAGACTTCCAGGTGACCCCCTTCTGTTGCACCGACGGCGCCGGCATGCGGATCGGCTATGACAAGGGCGACGGACGACTGCAGGCCGAGCTGCGGCTGAAGCTGCAAAAGCCGACGATGATGTTCCGATTGACCATCAGAAACGGGAAGCTGTCCGAGGCCACCGCCCAGGTGCATGGAGCGGCGTCGGTCGAGATCGCCGCCGACGCGGCCACCCTCAGCGGCGCCGGGAACTTCAACGGCCAGGCGATCCACGTCCCGGAGACCCTGACCATTCCCCTGGCCGGCCTCGGTGTGCCGCTGGTGATTTCCGTGAATCAGGACTTCAAGGTGTCGATGCAGTTGATTGGCGCGTCCTCGTTCCACGCTAAGGGCGGTTACCGAGTCTCCGGTGACCTCGGCTTCGGGTACAGCAACGGCGCGGCCAATATGTTCGGCACGACCCTCGCGGTAGCGGATCCGATGACGGCCAACACCCGCGTATTGGGCGTGGCGAGCGGCCGGATCACGGTCGGCTGGAGCCTCAAGCTGTCGGTCGGTGTCGGCGTGGTCGGGTTCAGCGCCGGCGTCTGGTACCAGCTCGGAATAGGGATTTCCGTGGTGGCGGACGGTCTGTCACTCACCGCCGGTGCGTTCAGGACGCGGTGCTGGTCACCGGACGGTTCGGCGTCGGATGGCGCATCCCGCAGCTCGTCGCCGCGGTCGTCAACTTCTTCCTCCGCGCCGTGAGCGCCGTCCCATCACCGCGCAGGGCGGTCCGTCTTTCGGACCGACGGACGTTTGGCGCCCCACCCCGGGCAATTTCTGCCGCCAATGAACCGCACCGACCAACGAGAAACGAGCGACGCACAAGGAATCACCGCCGATGAACGATCACCAGGGGGCGACATGAAAAGAACGGCAGGGCGAGCGATGAAACTGGCCATTGGCATCGCCGGATTGACCTGGCTGGTCGGATGCGCAGGCGCCGCGCCGGTGACAACCGGCAGCGCATCGCCACCCCCGACGAGCAACGCACAACCAGTCGCAACGTCCGCGGAGCGATCGGCTGCCCTCGTGACATCGGCTGCCGAACCGCCGACTGCCGAGCCGGCGACGAACCAGCCGGCGGGTAACGACTCGTCGGTAGCCCAACCGACCACCAACGAACAGGCTGTCGCTGCGCCGCCCGTGACGCAACCATCCGTCGCGGTGTCCCCACGGTCGGTCCCGTCGCCGAAAGTTGCAGCACGACCGACGAATCCGGCTTCGTGCACCTTGTTGAGCCGATCCGATGCGCAGTCGTTGGTAGCAGGCGCCACGCTGCAGCCAGGGATCCAGATGCATTCGACCGACCCGGCCTCCTATTCCTCGTCCTGCACCTACACCGCACCCCCGGCGGACCCGTCAGGTCAGGTACAGCTCTTCGTCACCCGCGAGATCCCCAGCGCCCTGGAGATCGACCGGCTGATCAAGAACAAGTTCCGGCGGGTCGCCGGTATCGGGGACCAAACGTTCGAAGAACCCGACAACAACAGCATCTTTGTTCATCAAGGGCTTTTCTGGGTGTATCTCAGCATTCCGTTCGGCGCCGACCCACCGACCCTGGAACGCGGTGCCCGCCTCATCGCCGCCCGTCTACCAAAGACCTAAACAGCCCTATCAGCCCACAACTCACAGACCACGACAAACGAAAAGGAGAACCATCATGGTCAAACATTTGACCGCGGATCGTCGCCCGACCCGCCCCCGCCTGACCGTCGGTGCCATCGCACTGCTCTGCGCCGGACTCGTCGCCTGCTCCAGTGGCAGCCCCAAGAGCCCGGCGCAGCCGCCAGGCTCCGACCCGCCGACCACGCCGGTGTCGGCGGCGGCTGCATCCGACCCGGCACCGGGCGGCAGAGTGGACAGCAGCGCGGACGCAACGGCCGATCCCGCCGCAGATCCCACCGCGAACGCCGCTGCAGACCCCACCTCCGTTCCCGGCAAAGACCCGGCGGCGGGAAGCAAGCTCAAGTGCGCCCTGCTGACCAGAGCCGAGGCAGAAGCGGCGGTGGGCCAACCCCTCACGACGGGCACCGAAATAGCCGCGCTGGGATCTTGTGACTACACGACCGCAGATTTCACGGCGGGAGTCGGCTACACCGTAAGCTCGTGGGAGTCGATCAACAACGCCGCGCATAGCAGCGGCCACAAACCGCCGGCGGTCAATGGGATTGGTGACGAGGCCTATTTCGGGGTCGGACTGTCCGTCCGCAAGGGCAGCAAGGGTTTCCTGATCAGCATGAACGGCCCGAAAGTCGACACTCTTCCCGACCAAGGCTTGGCCAAGCAAAAGGCAGTCGCCGCCCTGATGCTGCCGCGCTTGTAACCGTCGGGCCGGACACCTCCTCGCGGGTCGCACCGCCCAGCGGACAACAGCAGGCACCCCAAACGGCGGTGGCAGCCACGCGCTACAAAAACCGGGTTGGTCGGTCCAGTCCCAGGCTCTCCCCGATCAGCACCTGCGACCTGCCGGCCTCCCAGTGGACGAACCACTCGGTCAGATCCACCAACACCCACCCCAAGCCCTTCATCTGGACCAAGACCGCCGACGAGATCCTCGAATCCCTCGGACGACCATTGAAACGAATCTCCGGCGCGGGACAGGATCGGTGCGGACGCCGGCGGTGTGCGCGTTGGCCACCTGGGTCGGCTTACCGCCGACGTAGCCCAGCTCGGCTTCGACGTAGATGCCCATCTCATGCAGGCGCCCCGCATGGGCGGCGGTCTCGGCGACGTTCTGGGCGTAGGGCAGCCGTCCCGCGTCGACCATGATCGAGCTGAACCCGGCGGCGGCCCCGCGGTGCACCATAGCGGCGTCCTCGACGTGGTCCAGATGCAGCGACACCGGCACGCCCGCCGCCGCCGCCATGGCCAGCAGGGCAGCGGTCAGCGGCGCGACCGCACCGCCGCGGAAACCGATCGCGTTCTGACTGACCTGCAGGATCAGAGGTATGGAGGCACCCAACCACATTTTCAGCCCGGAAGGGCGTGCCCGCAGGGGACAACCACCACTAACCCCGGTACCGCCACTCCGTTAGTTGATCATGTACGGCGGCAAGTTGTCCTTGCCGTTCGGTCTGATGGGCCTGATACCATCTGCACCAAGAGTTCGCAGGAAGAGTCGGGACAACTAACTATGGCTGACTTTGTCGACGATGTACCTGGATCGCCTCCGATTCATAACGACCCGCCCACCGGTGAGACCGGGACCGGCTCCGACCAACTGCCGCTCCCGCCCTCCGGTGCGACCGGGACCGGCTCCGACCAACTGCCGCTCCCGCCCACCGGTGAGACCACGACCGGCTCGGGAAGGTCCCCTGTGGCAATTCCAGTCAGCAAGGTCCGTGTCGCTGAAGGTCTTAAGAGTGCAACCTTCTGGGCAGAGATTCTGGCCTATCACGCTGACGGACTCCAGAAGAGAGCCGACACTTGGTCCATCAGCGCCGGCCTCTTTGCCGCTATCGCCGGGCTCGCCGCCTGGAAACTCGTTACTGATACCAGGGCGGGTTGGGCGATAATTTTGACATCGGGACTGGCTCTCGCCGCGGCATTAAGTGCGCTCGTGCCGAGAATCAAGAACTATGCAGAGAACGCCGCCCTGTCGCGCGAACTGGCGGCACGCTACGGCCAGACAAGAGGAGCGCTGACCGATACTTTGGAGTGGATGAATTCGAACCTAGCCGATGATGCAGCAGTGCGAGCCGCGGTCGCGGAATTTGAAGCCATAAAGAAGAGCAAGGACTCTATGCGTTACGTTCCAATCCGTTCGGAAGCGACCAGAAAGGAATTGCTGCGCAAGAAGTCGCTCGCCCATAACGCATTCGGTCGTAAGAAATTGACGGATACACCGCCTGATGACATGAGAAACAACCGACTCGCGAGTCAGCGCTGAGAATGCCCGCCGGTCGCCGATCTTTGGCTCGACAACGGCGACCTGCGGGAACTCGTGCGCCACCGGCTCTTGCTCGAGGTGCTCACATTGACGCACCGGCATGTGTCGGCGTAGCGGGCACGGACCCGGAGTCTTGGATTGTCGACGGTACTAGTGCCCGCCGCCAGTAGTTGTGCTTGGGTTCCAGCGGTCGTCGCAACACCTGACGTTTAGGAGTTGCCGTGGCAATGCCGGAAGAGCGTCCGCAGCCTGGGCTTGGCGCGTCGTTGACGACCGAACGGGAGAGTTGCCGTCGTTTGATGGCCCAGGGATTGACCCACCAATGTGCGTGTGTGCAAAGCGGGGTGCACGTGTCGTCCGGGATGCGGTGGCGGAAGAGCCGAAACATGGTCAACCGCACGGGCAAGGCCCGCTGCTACGCTCATCGACTCCAAGCCCGTCGGGCGTTCCCCGCGGTATCTCCTCCGAGGAGGAACGGATCCAGATCGCTGACCTCCGGCGCCCCACCCTCGTCATTGAAGGCCCATCCCACCGGCAACGGCCCGTCACCGTTAACTCGGCCGCCCGACGACCGTCATGCTCGACCCAGCCCCAAGTGGTCCCGTGCCCGGGCAACGCAGTGGTCCCATCACGATGGCAAGCGACGGCGGTCGCCGTTCCGACCTGAAATTTCCCCCGCATCTGCAAGATGCGTCATGTTAATGTCATGCAGTGGAACGACCCCACTCACGATACGGATGGACGTGGTGCCCTGATGTCTGCCGCTAACAAGAAGCCAGCAGCCGACGAAATCGTCCGGAGGTTCTATGAGCGCGTTTTTAACCAGCAGCGACTTGAAATGCTCGATGAACTTGTAGACAAAGACGTGGCATTTCGACATCTGCGGAGCGGGCAGCGGGACAGTCGCGACGGCCTTAAACAGTCCCTCGAAGTTCTGTTCAATGCTATGCCGCACGTATACGCGGCGCTTGATAATATACTCGTCAGTGGTCAAACTGTGGTGGCTGCGTGCTCGATTTCGAGCGACGTTTTCATCTGGCCAGTACGGCTGGAGTCGATCGGAGCCCTTGAAGTTGTCCACGTTTTTACTGTCGCAGAAGGACGAATACTGTCGATAGATACCCTTGGTGGGTTCGAACAAGCCGAAGACGATGATGATGGCGACGGGCCAGGCGCTGCGCCTGCTGGCCCACGATGGGTGCCACCACTGCCCAATAGGTCGAAGGTCCCGAACTAGATCCAGGTTTTTGGAGACTCGCGAATGACCGACATCCTCAGGGGCCTTGTAAGTGCAGGCACGAGCTTCCTGTTGGGATGGGTGCTCCCCCTCGCATCGGCTTCAGTCATCTTTGTCTATGTTATTCTGGTCCCGTCCCAAAGTGAGCTAGGTCATTCGATTATAGAGACTCAACCTGCCATATTGGCGCTGCTGTTCGGATTGCTGACGTTCGCCGGCGGCCTGATTATGAATGCGATGTCTACCGGCCTCTATCGAATTTTGGAAGGTTACTTGTGGCCCCGCAAGATGCAGTCCTGGGGCAGGCGGCGGCAAGCGGATCGGAAAAGAGCCCTCGAGCTGCTGCTGGAGCAGTCGGAAGGCAGCCTGAATAAGGCCCTAGTCTTCGAGAAACTAGATAGATTTCCAATCGCCACGGATCAACTTGCCCCGACTGCCCTAGGCAACGCCATGCGCTCGTTCGAAACATTTGGTGTAGATCGATACCGACTCGATTCGCAGTCGTTTTGGGTGGAATTGACGAACGTTGTTCCTGCCGATCTACGGGCTGACCTGGGTCGAGCAAGAGCTGCGGTCGACTTCTTCGTCGCATTAGTATTCATTGCGAGTGGTTTCGCCATCTGCTGCGGCCTGCTGACCGTTTCGATACGGACGTTTGAGCCTAGGGCTGTGATAGGCGCAGCTACATCCCTTGCCCTTGTACCAATCTTTTATCGAGCTGGGGTCTCAAGTACCACCTATTGGCACTCTGCCGTTCGAGCGATGGTCAACATTGGACGCAAGGGTCTCGCAGAGCATTTAGGTCTCCAGTTGCCGGCAACATTGGAGCAGGAGCGGCAGATGTGGGAAGCCGTCGCGGCTTTGAACTTCTATCCGTTTGATCCTGAGTGGTCCAACGTGCTGGATGAGTTCCGATTGAAACCTGGAGCCATATCGTCACAGGAGGCGCCCGCACGGCTCGCTGAATCGAGTGATCGACAAAGACCGCGCTGGTATCCGGGTAGGCGAAGCATGTGACCTCTAGAAGTGTGGTAGTCGAGATAGTGGACGCGAGTCCAACTGCCGTTACCGTCAGCTTATCTACCCCGGATGACGGCACATTTCTGCTGCATTGGGTTGTGATCGACGGAGAGTCAGTCCTTGCAGAAAATAGGCTCAGTAGTCGACCTAGTGCAGATATGTTGTTACCAACAGCATTGTTGCCGGCGATGCGGATGGACGCATCGCTTCGTATCAGAGCGGAGCTATCGCCCCTTCTGTGTTCCCAAGTAGACGCAATCCAACGGCTCTACCGGAAATGGGACCGTTCGCTGTGCCACGTTGAGGTAAAGACCGATCAGCGCGAAGTTACCAAGGGGCCGTTTAGCATGGGGGTTGCGGCATTCTTCTCCGGTGGCGTGGATTCCTTTTTCACCGCTCTGGTTCATTGCCACGAACAACCCACACTCGTATTTGTTCACGGCTTCGACATTTCCGCGCATCGCGCAGTGTTACTAAGCAGAGTCTCCGCAGCGCTTCGAGAGGCCGCCCGAGCATTGCAGCTTGACCTTTTCGAAATTGCTACTGACGTTCGAAAATTTTCTGGAAGGTATCTAACCTGGTCGGAGTACCACGGTGCCGCGCTAGCGGCCGCGGCCCACTTCACCGGAGTAGAGCGGATGTATGTGCCAAGTTCTCTCTCAACAGATTGCGTACGTCCGTACGGCTCACACCCGGATCTCGATCCTTTGTACGCCTCAATATCGACGGAGATCAAGTATGACGGGTTCGAAACGAGCCGGGTGACGAAGACACTCGTTGTCGCTGGCTCCGATACGGCCCTAAAATACCTTCGAGTCTGCAATGCCCGCGACGATCTGGGCTATAACTGCGGCCGATGCGAAAAGTGCCTTAGGACTCTTGTAGCCCTGCGATTGGCTGGGATTAAGGACAGACCGCCGTCGTTTCCTGCCCGGCTTAGCCTTGCCGACCTTTCGAGCAGACGCAATATTCAAATCATGGATCTCTGGCGCGAGAACTTTGTCGCTGCGGTTGACTCTGGCACAGACCGTCCGCTGATTCGTGCTTTGCTGGGTACCGTCGCGTGGGCGGTATGACCTCCCGCATTCCTCCACTCGCCAGCGTTGGCCGACGACCTTTACCAGGGTGCAGAGGGACCGGTGTGGGGTGAGTAGGTCCGGTAGTAGGCGATCTCGCCGGTGGTGTCGTTGCGGCGCAACAGCACCGAGGCGTGTCCGGTGTCGCTGGTTATCGCCGATCCTCGCCCACGAGTACATCGGAGTGACCGCGGGATCCTGCGCCGGCGGACAGCGTTGCCAGGACTTGGCCGGTAGTGCGGCGGCGAGGGTGTCGACCTGCCAGGTCCCGTTGGCGGTGGGCACCCGGCGGTTGCTGGCGATGGCCAGCACGTGCCCGACGCCGCGGTCCTCGAGGGTCTTGCGCAGGGTGGGCTCGTCTCCGGCGACCCACGACGCTGGTGTCGCGGCGTCCAATGCTGTGGATTACCAAATTATCTGGTTCTGGCTCAGGTTCGTGATCATGCGTTCGGCGTGGGTGAGCTGCTGCAGAGTGGAGGGCACGTCTTGCCGCGGAGTGACGGGCGGCGGCGTCGACGGTGGGGGTGCTGGCGACGCGTATTCGGGACGTTCAGGACAGCAGCATCAGTTTCCGCAGCAGGTCGGGCTTGGCGCGTCCG
>JBBRDH010000159.1:0-12593 GCA_038204125.1 Mycobacteriales bacterium | reverse complement strand
CTTTTCTTCATGGTCAGTGCGGCGTTGTAGTTGGGGAAGAAGTGCTTGTCGTCCTCCAGCACGTTCAATTTGAGCGCGGAGATACGACCGTCGGTCGCGAACACCTCGCCGAAGTTGCAATTGCTGCCCTTCTGCGTCTCGTTGTAGATGACGCCGGTCTCCAGGGTCTTGATGTTGGCCGTCGGGACGGTGATGCCGTAGGCCTTCGTCATCCCCGGAAATCCGTCGTCCCTGGTCGAAAATTCGCTCTCCAGGCAGAAGGTCGCGTCGGCCGGGCTGGTCTTGGCGAGATCGGCCAGGTCGGAAAGCGTCTTGACCTTGGCGGCCGGTCCGGTGACACCCTGCCTGATGGCCATGGCGTAGGTGTCATTCATCGGAGTCGGTGCCAGCCAGGCGATGCCGTTGGCCACGTCCGCCTTCTTCACCGCGTCGTACTGCGCCGTCGGGTCGGCGATCGGCTTGGTGTTCTTCAGATAGGTGATCCAGCCGGTTCCGGTGTACTCCCAGTACATGTCGACGTTGCCGCTGGTCAGGGCGGTACGGGTGGTGACGGAGCCCTTGAGGTTGGTCTTGTCGGTGACGGTCGCGCCGTGGGCCTTGAGCACCGCGCCGGTGATCTTGCCCAGCAGGATGCTCTCGGTGAAGTCCTTGCTGGACACGATGAAGGTTGCTCCGTCGAACTTCACCGACGCCGGATCCCCGCCGCCGGCGGCCGATGACGAAGCGGCGGTGGACCCATCGGCGGACGAGGAGGCAGCAGCGGATTCCGCCGACGAGCCGGACGACGACGCTGAGCCGGACGATGCTGAGCCCGACGACACGGACAGATCGGCCGACGAAGGTGCCCCGGTCGAGGCAGCGGAGCCGGCGGCCGAAGCGGCCGTCGATGAGGCGTTGGAAGCGGCCGGTGTGGTGGAACTTCCGCAGGCGGCGAGGACGAGGAATCCCGTCGCCATGGCTATCGGGCTCAGAAAACGTTTCTGCATGTGTCCTCCTGGGACGGTTGTTCGCAACGGTTTGAGTGGACCGGGTTCGGTGGGAACGGATTCGGGTGAGTCGGCCTGCCGCTGGGTTGTGGGCTGATGGCGGCCTTGATCACAAACCCTTCGGCCGCAGGGCATCTTCGGCGATCCGGGCCAGCCAGTCGACGGCGAGTGCGGTGCAGACGGCGAGGACGGCCCCGGTGATCTCGACCGGCAGCCGGTTGAGTTTCAGTCCGGCCACGATGATGTCGCCCAACCCGCCGGCGCTCACGAAGGTGGCCAGGGTGGCCACGCCGACGGTGAGCACGAGCGTGGTGCGGACACCGGCCAGCATGGTCGGGACAGCGAGTGGCAGTTCGACGCGGAAAAGGATTCTCCGGGCCGTGAAGCCCATGCCCTTGGCCGCCTCGATGAGCCCGCGGTCGATCTGCTGCAGGCCGACAATCGTGTTGCGCAGCACGGGGAGCACACCGTACGCGGTGAAGGCGATCAACGCCGGGGTGAGGCCGATGTCGATCCACATGGTCAGCAGCACCAGCAGCGCGATGGCCGGGAACGCCTGACCCAGATTGGCCAGCCCGAGAAAGAGCGGAGCAATGGGCTTGGCCGCCGGCCGGCTCAGCAGCACGCCAAGCGGAATGGCGATGATCAGGATGAGAATGGTTACCAGAACAGTGATCTTGAGGTGACTGAGCAGTGCATCGCGGATGAACGTTGGATTGAGGGTGCGTTGTTCGATGGTGTCCAGGGTTCGGCTGTGCACCCAGAGATAGAGGACCAGCAGCACGGCACCGATCGTCACCGGTGGCCACAGCACGTGCATGACGCCGGAGCGATGCCGCAGCGGTGGTTCCATCGCCTGTGACGGTGGATGTTTGGGCAGCCCGGTGTCGATCACCGGGGCCAGGAACTCCGTCACGAGTGCGCCGCCGAGGCCGTCTTGTCGAAATGCGGAGCCCGCGATCCCGCCGAGACGTATTGCGAGCCACCGCCTTCCAGGTGAGACATCTGGGCGACAATGGCTTGCTGGATCGCAGGATAGTCCAGACCGCCGAGCACCGCGCCGCTGTCGTCGACGACGGTGACGACACCGGCCCCGCCGAGCAGTAGATCCAGCGTGTCGCGCAGCGTCGTGGTGTCCTTGACCTGGGTCCGCCCGGAGGTGGTGTTGGAGCCGGCCCCGGCGAGGGCCGGATCGGCGACCGAACCGGCGGTGATCAATCCGAGCAGCCGGACGTGCACCGAGGCGCCGACGAAGGCGCTGACATGCTCGTCGGCGGGCCGGCCGACCAGGCCGAGCGGCGTGTCGTACTGGACGATCTTGGACTGGTCGCCGAGCACCGCGATCCGGTCGCCGAGCAGTAGCGCCTCCTCGAAATCATGGGTCACGAAGATGACCGTCTTGCCCAGCTCCTGTTGCAGCTTTCGGAACTCGCGTTGCATGTTCAGCCTGGTGATCGGGTCTGTCGCACCGAACGGCTCGTCCATCAACAGCACCGGCGGATCCGCGGCCAACGCCCGCGCCACGCCCACCCGCTGCTGCTGACCGCCGGAGAGCTGACGCGGGTACCTGCGGGCGAACTTGCTGGGCTCGAGCCCGACGATGTCCATCATCTCGACGACCCGGTCGGCGATCCGCTTCTTCGGCCAGCCCAGCATTTTCGGCACCTCGCCGATGTTCTCCTCGATGGTCAGATGCGGGAAAAGCCCGATCGACTGGATGACATAACCGATCTGGCGACGCAGCGCGACCGGGTCGCCCTTGGTGACATCCTTTCCGCCGAGCCGGATCACGCCGCTCGACGGCTCCACCAGTCGGTTGATCATCTTCATCGTGGTTGTCTTGCCGCAGCCGCTGGGGCCGACGAACACCACGAGATCACCGGCCGGAATGTCCATCGTGACGTCGTTGACCGCGGGCACGGGCACGCCGGGATAGATCTTCGTCAGGTGTTCCAGCTCGATACCCAGGGCGGTCGGGCCCGACCCAGGCAGATTGCTCGATTCAGACACGCAGGCCTCCGGAAACGGTGAGGCGACGGAGGACGAGAAATCCGCCGTCGAAGATGAGCGCGAGCAGGGCGATGCCGATTCCGCCGACCAGCACCTGGTTCTGCGAATTCGCCGATCCCAGTCGGGAGAGCCCGGTGAAGACGAGATTGCCCAGGCCTGGGCCGTTGATATAGGACGCGATTGCCGAAATGCCGAAGATCATCATGGTGGAGACGCGGAGTCCGGCCAGGATGACCGGCCAGGCCAGCGGCAGCTGAATTCGGATCAGCCGGCGGGTTGCCGTCATCCCCATCCCGGTCGCCGATTCGAGCATGCCGGGGTCGACGCCGCGCAGGCCGGTGATGGTGTTCCGCAGGATCGGCAGTTGGGCGTACAGCACCAGCGCGATGACGGTCGGCAGCCAGCCGAGCCCGAACGGCGGGATGAACAGCACCAACAGGGCGAGCGACGGAATCGTCAGGATCACGCTCGCGGTGGATTGGGCGGCGCCGGCCAGCTTCGGGTGGTCCCAGACGAGTACGCCGATTCCCACCCCGATGACCATTGCGATCGTCATCGAGAGGACGATCAGCCCGATCTGCTGAACTACGAGCGGCTGGATCCGCGGCCATTGTTTGCCCAGATACGTCCAGATCGATGGGCCCATTCGCGGGCTTCCCTTCCAGCAGTGATGGTTTTCCAGGTGGCGGGGTCACGAGAGATGCGCTTTCAAGTCCGGCCACATGAACATCTCGCGTCGATCTTCCCCGGTCATCCGACACCAGGACGCAATTTGGCCCGTTGTTTCGGCGCCATGTGCCGGATGACGGGCGCGCGCGGGCTTTGGGACCGTTCAGAACGTGACCGCTCCCGACTCTCCCGGCCCTGTCTCGATCGATCCTGTGTCGATCAACCCGGTCTCGATCACGCTTGGGTCGGCGACCCCCCGGCCCGCAACACCGGGTGTGAACGGCATTCCTTCCGATGTCTACATCACCGCGGTCCGGGGCGGGATGAATCCAGGCGCGCACAACGGATCTATCCCGGTGCCCATCTACCAGACCGCGACCTTCCAGCGGTCGGTGATCCTGGACGGCACCTGGGACTACTCGCGGATCGCCAATCCCACCAGATCGGCGCTCGAAGAGGCGCTGATCCAACTGGAGGGCGGCGCGGATGCGGTGGCGACGGTCTCGGGAATGTCGGCGATCCTGCTCTCGGTGCTCGGGATCTGCGGCGCCGGCGCACATCTGGTGATTCCGGACAACATCTACGGCGGGACCTGGGATCTGGTCAGCGAGGTGCTGCCGAGGTGGGGCGTCGAGCACACCGCCGTCGACATGCGGGACCACGCCGCCATCGCCGACGCGATCCGGCCGGAAACCCGGCTGGTCTGGGTCGAGACCCCATCGAACCCGATGATGAAGGTCACCGACATCGCCGCTGTCGCCCGGATCGCCCACGCGGCGGGCGCGAAGCTCGGCGTCGACTCCACCTTCGGCACACCCGCGCTGCAGCAGCCGTTATCGCTGGGCGCCGATCTGGTCATGCATTCGACCACCAAGTATCTGGGCGGCCACTCGGACGTGACCGGCGGGGCCGTGGTGGTCGGTGATCCGGAGTTCGCGGCCGCCCTACGCCGGCTGGCCGGTCAGATAGGCGTCGGCGCCGGACCTTTCGACGCCTGGCTGGTGCTGCGGGGGATTCGCACCCTTCCGGTACGGATGGCCCGGATCTGTTCGAACGCCTTGGCGGTGGCGGAATTCCTGGCCGCACATCCACGGGTCCGCAAGGTCCACTACCCGGGCCTCGCAGAGCATCCGGACCACGCGATCGCGACGCGTCAGATGAGCGGCATGTTCGGCGGGGTGGTGTCGGTGGAGGTCGACGGCACCCTGGAAGAGGCGGCGGCGGTGTGCGCACGAACTAAGATCTTCACTCTCGCGGTGTCGCTCGGCGGCATCGAATCGCTGATCCAGCACCCCGCCCAGATGACCCACTGCACCACCGGGGGCACGGCGGTTTCGGTTCCGGACTCGCTGCTGCGCCTTGCGATCGGGCTGGAGAGCACCCAGGATTTGATGGACGACCTGGACAAGGCGCTGATTGGCTGAGGTTTTTGCGGCACGTCATGGGCGGCCGGATACCTTGCGGCCCGCCATACTGCTGTGCATGACCCCGCGGATCCGTCGACGTCCGCGGGAACGGCCCGGACTCGGCCGACGTTGATCGGCAACCGGGTCCAGCAGGCGGTTGACGCCCTCGGCGAGCGGTTGCGCCGCGGCGTCATCGTCGACGACCACATGCTCAACATGCTGGCTGCGAGCGAGCATTTCGGTGACGCCGACCCGGCCCGGATGTGGTCGCTCCTCCATCGGCGGACCAGACCCGAGGACATCGACTACGCCCGGCTGCGCGCCGCCGTCGATCCGGTGCGGACCGACCCCAATGTCGAGCTCGGGCTGCTACCGCGAATCTGTGTTCCGATCCGGCACGAGGGCACCCTGCTGGGGTTTCTCTGGTTGATCGATGGGGATCCGCCGCTGACCGACACCCAGGTGCAGGACGCCGTCAGCACGGCCGCCGAGGTCTCGCTGACCCTGCGACAGGACCTGATGATCCAGGATCGGGACAGCGCATTCGGGGCGTACCTCCTGGAGCAGGTGCTCGCCGAAGACGCCAAGCGGGCGGCGCAGGCGGCCACCAACCTGTTGCAACACGGGTTCGTCGACGAGGACAGCCACGTCGGGGTGATTGTGGTCGATGCGGCCGACACCGCGACCCGGCACCCCGCCGCCTTGGCCGAGGCGGTCCACCGGGCGGCCAGGTCTGCCCGGCCGGGTGGGTGGCTCACCTCGCTGACCGCCCGTCGCGCAACGGTTCTCATCACCAGATCACGGCCGGTGGAAGAAGAACTGGTGGCCGGGGCGGAGCGGATCAGCTGCAATCTCGGGCCGGCGGCGGGCGGTTGGTGGATCGCGGTCGGTGGCACCACCCACGGCCTGGCCGGCGCGGCGTCCAGCCGACACCAGGCGATGGTCGCGCTCTCCGTTTCCCGGCGGTTGCATCCCACGCCGGACGCGCCGGCCATCACCCAGTGGAACCGCCTCGGCGCGTACAGCCTGATCGGGCAGCTGCCGACCACTGTGCTGGCCGACGATTCGGTGCCGATGGGGCTGTTCAACCTGCTGCGCTCCGGGAAGTCGGTCCAGCTGCTGGACACGGTGGAGAAGTTCCTGGACTGCGCGGGCGACAAGCAGCGCACCGCCAGGGAACTCAACATCCACCGGACCACGCTGTACTACCGGCTGGACCGGATCGAGGCGATCACCGGGCTGTCGCTCGCCGACGGTACCGACCGGCTGCTGCTGCACCTGGCGGTGAAGATGACCCGGCTGGAGGGCGACGGAAGTGTTGCAACGGGCGGACCGTCGTTCGTGCACCGTGCTGGATGATCGCGCCGGCAGCGATTCCTATGCTGGAAACATCGGCCGTGGGCGCCGGTGATCCACGATCTTCAAGGAGGGCCTGGTCGGATGTCTGTATCCTCGGGGCGGTTCCGCCATATCGTGCTCGGCTCCGGCGGTATCGGCAGCGCCGCGGCGCACTGGATCGGGCGAGCTTCCGGCGGTGACGTGCTCGTCCTGGAGCAGCACACACTGGGCCATTCGCTGGGCGCCTCGGAAGACCATTCCCGGATCATCCGGCACGCCTACCATTCCGCCGACTACACGGCATTGACGCAGGCGTCATACGACACCTGGGCGCAGATCGAAGCGGACACCGGCGTCAAGCTGGTGTTGACCACCGGCGGGATCAATCTGTCCTGCGGCCGGGAGTCGCAATCGCGGATCGACAGCTACGCCACTGCATTGTCGGCGCAGGGCCACGCATTCGAGATCCTCGACGCGGGCGAAACAATGCGGCGGTTCCCGCAGTGGCGCCTCGACCCGGAAACCGTGACGCTCTACCAGGCCGACTCTGGGATCCTCGACATCCGAAAAGCAAATGCCGCCCACCAGTCTCTTGCCCGGCAGAGTGGGGTGCAATTTCTGCAGAACACGCCGGTCAGACGGCTCGAATCGAAAAGCGACCGGGTCCTGGTCAGCACCGATGACGGGGTGTTCGAGGCCGAATCGGTCTCGGTCTGTGCCGGCTCCTGGACGCCGGAGGTCGTCTCGACGCTGGGCATCGATCTGCCGATCACGCTGACGGCGGAGCAGGTCACCTACTGGTCGACATTGCGGTTGCGGGATTTCGCACCGGACCGATTCGGCATCTGGGTCTACAACGACGACCTGTTCACCTTCTACGGATTTCCGGTCTACGGCGAAGTGGCTGTCAAGGCCGGCCGCGACGAACCCGGCCGGGTCGTCACCCAGCAGACCCGCAGCTGGGAACCAGATGTCGAGAACCGCGCCCAGCTCACCGACTTCATGGCCCGGCGGCTGCCGGATGCCCTGGGCCCGGAATTGGCGACGAAGACCTGCGTCTACGACCTCACCCCGGACCGGAATTTCCTCATCGATTTCCTGCCGGGCCACCCGCGCATATCGGTCTTCGTCGGAGCCGGGCATGCCGCCAAGTTCGCCAGCCTGGCCGGCCGGATCATGGCCGACCTGGCCACCGCGGGCGGCACCGATTATCCGATCGGCGCCTTCCGGTACAGCCGGCCGGCCATCACCGACCCTAATTTCCAACCGCTGATCAAGCTGCTGCCGCAACCCGTTCCGGTGGGTTGACCGGCGATGTTCGGTGTAGATATGTCTGATGTAGTAAGGAGAGTGATGTGAGTCTCGACCAGGCACCCGCCACACCGATCGCCGAAGAGGCCGGACGAGCCGCGCCCACCGCGACCGTGCTGCCGTCGACGCTGCCCGGGCGGTATTACACCGACACCGAGATCTTTCGCGAGGAGCAGCGGCGGATCTTCTCCGTCGAGTGGATGTACGTCGGCAGGGCCGACACGGTGCCGGCGGCCGGTGATGTGCTGCGGGCCGATGTCGGCACCGAGCAGGTCATCGTGGTGCGCGGCCGGGACGACCAATTGCGCGGCTTTCTGAACGTCTGCCGGCACCGCGGGGCGCAGCTGTGCCTGTCCGAGACGCAGAACGTCGGGAAGGCCATCCACTGCCCTTATCACGCGTGGACGTACGGTCTGGACGGCCGGCTGATCGCGGCTCCCAACTGGTCGGCGATGCCGAACCTCGACCGGGAGCAGTACCGGCTCGGCGCGGTGTCGGTGGAGGTGTGGAACGGGCTGATCTGGGTCAACCTGGATCCCGACGCCGCGCCGCTGACCGACCAGCTCGACCCGCTGTTGGAATACCGGCTCGGCACGCTGGCCTCGCGCATCGATCGCTACCGGATCGGTGAGCTCAAGGTCGCGGCCCGGGTCGAGTACGACGTCGCGGCGAACTGGAAGATCATCCAGGAGAACTTCCAGGAGTGCTATCACTGCGGGACCATTCATCCGGAGCTGGTGGAACAAATTCCGACCTTTGCCAGTTTCGAGGCGCTGGGAAATGGGGCCTACCATCAGGGTGGCTATGAATTCGGGCCCGGGCGGGACGGGTTCTCTCTGTCCGGTGCCGCCCATTTCGACCCGCTGGCCGAACTGCCCGCGGACGACACGAAGAAGTATTTCGGAATGGTGCTGCGGCCCAACTGTTTCCTGTCCCTGCTACCGGACCACGTGATCATCCACCGCTTCGAGGCGATCTCGCCGGACCGGACAAAGGTGGTCTGTGAATGGCTGTTCGAGGCCGACCTCGTCGATTCGGAGGGCTTCGACCCGGCCGACTCCGTCGAATTGTTCCACCGCGTCAACGAGCAGGATTTCGCCGCGGCGCAGTGGTGCCAGCCGAACATGAATTCCCGCCAGTATGAAAATGGCGGGGTCCTGGTGCCGACCGAGTCGGAGATCATCGTCAACTGGTACTACCGCTGGTACCGCGACCGGATGGGCATCTCATCACCGTGAGCGCAGGCGCCTCGGCTGCGGTGGGCCGACCCGGCGTCGACCTCGCCGTTCTGGACGAGATCGCGAAGCAGACCCTCTGGCTGTCGGCGGGGATCGTCGATGCCGCGAACACCCTGCGCAAGGACCCGTCCGGGCTGAAGGTCGGCGGTCACCAGTCGTCGAGCGCCAGCCTGGTCTCGGTGATGACGAGCCTGTGGTTCGCCGAACTCACTGCAACCGATCGGGTTTCGGTCAAGCCACACGCCTCGCCGGTGCTGCATGCGATCAACTATCTGCTCGGCGACCTGCCGGAGTCCTACCTGCCGACGCTGCGCGCCCGGGGCGGTCTGCAGAGCTACCCGAGCCGGATCAAGGATCCCGACACCGTTGACTTCTCCACCGGCAGTGTCGGAATCGGGGCCACTGCGACGATCTGGGCTGCGGTAGCCCGCAGGTTCCTGGACTCCCGCTCCCTGAACTCGCACACCTTGGGTCCGGCAATCGAACCTCCGGGAAAGCCAGAGCCCGGTGGCCGCTGGATCGCGCTGGTCGGCGACGCCGAACTCGACGAGGGGGCGATCTGGGAGGCGGTCGCCGATCCGATGGTGGGCCGGATCGGAGAGTTGCTCTGGATCGTGGATCTGAACCGGCAGTCGCTCGACCGGGTGGTACCGGACGTCCAGATCGCCCGGTTGCAGGGCATGTTTCGGGCGGCCGGCTGGCAGGTACTCACCTGTCAGTGGGGGCACCGACTGCAGAAGCTGTTCGCCAAGGCGGGCGGCGACGAGCTGCAATACCGGCTGGAGGCGATGCCCAACGAGGAGTACCAGGCTCTGCTGCGGACGCCGGCCGAGCTGCTGCACCCCCGGCTGCTGCACTCCGGTCCCAGCACGCCGGCGCTGCGCGGGTTGGTCGAGGGACTCTCGCCGGCTGCGCTCGCCGCGTCGCTGCGGGACCTCGGCGGCCACGACCAGGCCCTACTCGCACGCACCTATGCCCAGGTCGACCCGGAGCGCCCGACGGTGCTGTTCGCCTACACGATCAAGGGCTGGGGGCTGCCGACCGAAGGTCACCCCGCCAATCATTCGGCGTTGCTCAACCCGGCCCAGATGGATCTGCTGGCAACGGATCTCGGCGGGGACCGGCAACGGCCGTGGCAGCTGTTCCTCGGCGACGATGCCCGGCGGCTTGCCGCCGAGCGGGCCGCAACGCTGCAGCGGGAGTTCCTCACGCCGGCCGTTGTTCCGCAGGTTCCTCTGACCCTGGCCGTGCGGCACCAGGGGATGAAGTCGACCCAGTCGGGGCTCGGCCGGTTCCTGCTCGATCTGCGCCGGGCTGCGCCGGATGTCGCCGCCCGGGTGGTGACCCTGAGCCCTGATGTCGCGTCCTCGACCAACCTGGGCGGCTGGATCAACCGGACCGGGGTGTGGTCGGTGAGCGATCGCCGCGACTGGTTCGCCGACGACACCCAGCGCCTGGTCCACTGGGTGGAGGGCACCGCCGGCCAGCACATCGAGCTGGGGATCGCCGAGACGAACCTCGTCGGGCTGCTCGGCGAGTTGGGTGCCACCTGGAGCCGGCACGGGCAGCCACTACTGCCGATCGCAACGCTCTACGACCCGTTCGTCTCGCGCTGCCTGGAACCCTGGTCGTTCGGCATCTACGCGGGCGGGCAGAGCATCCTGGTCGGCACCCCGTCCGGGGTGACGCTGGCCGCCGAAGGTGGTGCGCACCAGTCGATCACGTCGCCGTCGATCGGGCTCGAACAGCCCGGCTGCGTGGCGTGGGAACCGGCCTTCACCCAGGACCTGGAGTGGGCGATGCTGGCCGCGTTGGCTGCGCTCGGCCGGCCCGGCGGCTCGTCGGCCTACTTCCGGCTGACCACCCGGTCGATCGACCAGGAACTCGCCGGGACGGCCCCCAACCGGCGGGAACACTGCGTGGCCGGCGGATACCGGATCCGCGGGGGAGCCGACGACGCGGTGACCCTGGTGGGGATGGGCGCGGTGCTGCCGGAGGTACTTGCCGCGGCGGACGAGTTGACTGCGAGCGGCGCCGCCGCCGGGGTGGTCTGCGTGAGCAGCGCCGACCTGCTGTTCCGAGACCTCCAGGCGCGCAGGTCTTCTCAAGCGAACGGGACACCCGACAGATCAGGCATCCTGGACGTTCTTTTCCCGATCGGTACCCGGACGCCCATCGTCACAGTCCTGGACGGTCATCCGCACACCTTGGCATTTCTGGCCGGGGTACGTGGCAGTTTGATCACCGCGCTCGGGGTGACGGAATTCGGCCAGTCCAGTGACCTCGCGGACGCCTATGCTCTGCACGGAATCGACAGGGTGTCGATCGTCGCCGCGGCCAGAGGTCTTGTCTGAGCTGTTGGACAGGCCGGGTGGTCAGACCTGTCCGTTCATCGGCGTCCCGAAGAGTTCTCCACAGGCCTGCGCGAACATGACGGTGTGCGCGTCGACATCGGCCATGGTGGTCGCCGGTGACATCAGCGCCATGTTATGGAACGGGGTGAGCAGAATGCCCCGGTTCAACGCGAAAAGATGCAGGTATTGCTGCAGTTCGAAGTCGTCCGCCGCGGCGGCCTGAAAGCCATTGCGGGGCGGGTCGACGGTGAAGGTGTATTCCGCGCGGCAGCCCAATCTGGTGACCTGCCAGGGTGCGCCGGCCTGCTGGATGACGCGCTCGACTCCGTCGGCCCAGGCATCGGCCAGCGGGATCATCGATTCGAAAGCCTGGTCGGTGAGAACCTCGGTCAGGGTGGCCTTCATCGCCGCCATGCACAGCCCGTTGCCGGCCAGGGTGCCGCCGATGCCGCCGACGTCGATGTCCTCGAGCGGCACAGTCTTCTCGATGCGGTCTGCCAGCTCCTGGGTCATACCAAAAGTGCCGCAGGCGATCCCCCCGCCGAGCGATTTGCCGATCACCAGCATGTCCGGCTGGAGTGACGCTTTGGCGGTATAGCCGCCCGGTCCGGCGCAGATGGTGTGTGTTTCGTCGTTGATCAAGAGTGTGCCGTACCGGCGGGCCAATTCGCGCAGCGCCTCGTTGTAACCGTCGTCGGGCAGCACGATCCCGATATTCGTCAGGGCCGGTTCGACCAGCACGGCCGCCACCTCACCGGTGGCCAACGCTTCCTCCATCGCGGCCAGATCGTTGAATTCGACGACGATCGTGGTTTCGGAAGTCGGCACCGGCGGTCCGATATTGGACCGCCGATCCACTGTCCTGCCGGCCGGATCGAGGGTCGCGAATGCCTCGTCGACCGAACCGTGATAACAGAAATTGTGCACGACTATCTTGCGCCGGTCGGTCAGCATTCTGGCGTAACGAATCGCATGCCGATTGGCGTCGGTTGCGGTGAGGGTGAACTGCCAGAGCGGCATACCGAACCGCCGGGCCAATTCCCGGGAGACGCCGATGGACTCGGCCGTGGGCAGCATGGTGGTGATCCCGCGGCCGAGTTGGGCCGTGATCGCCGCGACGGTCGGGCCGGGGGAGTGCCCGGCCATCGCGCCGGTGTCGCCGAGGCAGAAATCGATGTGGTCTATTCCGTCGACATCGGTGAAGTGCGCACCGAAGGCCTTGTCCACGAAGACCGGGAAGTCTCCCGGCCACTTCTTCATCCAGCTCATCGGCACACCGCC
>JBBRDH010000158.1:0-12701 GCA_038204125.1 Mycobacteriales bacterium | reverse complement strand
TGTCCGCGTACGCCGCAAGCAAGGCGGCACTGACAGCATTCGACGCCGCTGCCCGCATCGAGGCACGCCGCAGAAAAATTCGGGTCCTGGATGCCCGGCCGCCGCACACCGAGACCGGACTCGCCCTCCGGCCCATCACCGGCCAGGCGCCGAAGCTGCCGACCGGTCTCAGTCCCTCCTCGGTGGCAGAACGGATCGTCCGGGCCATCACCGCAGACGAACTCGACCTGCCGTCGTCGGCTTTCGCCGGCCATTGATCCCACTGTGTCGCCCTGCGGTCTCGGGAGTGGCATCACCTGCCTAAGGGCACGACGGTGGCGGGACCTTCGACTCTGCCGGATCGGCCACTTCAGCGGCAGGGTGGCGGTGGGCGTCATTGATGAGCGCTCACGCCCGGTCCATCCGGGCACATTCGGGACATGAAGGAGAAAGCGTGACCATCAAAGTTGGGATCAACGGTTTCGGCCGAATCGGGCGCAACTATCTGCGGTCGGTGATCGACAGCCCTGATATCGAGGTGGTCGCCATCAACGACGTGTTCGACTCGGCCACGATGAGCCGGCTGTTGCGATACGACAGCACCTTTGGACCGCTACGACGTGAGGTCACCGATCTGGGCTCCGCCATCGAGGTCGACGGCCGGAAGATCGCCGTCAGCTCGGAGCGGGACCCGGCAAAGCTGGCGTGGCGGGAGCACGGAGTGGATGTCGTCATCGAATCGACCGGGAAGTTCCGGACGGGGGAAACCGCCGCCGCACACCTCAAAGCCGGGGCCTCCAAGGTGCTGATCTCCGCGCCGGGCAAAGATGTCGACGCGACGATCGTGCTCGGCGTGAACGACGAGATCTACGACGCAGGACTGCATCACATCATTTCCAATGCCTCCTGTACGACTAATTGCGTCGGGCCGATGGTCAAGGTCCTGCTCGATGCTTTCGGCATCGAAAAGGGTTTCATGACGACGGTGCACGCGTACACCAATGACCAGAATGTCCTCGACGGGCCGCACAAAGACCCGCGTCGAGCGCGAACCGCGGCCGTCAACATCATCCCGACCACCACGGGGGCCGCCCGCGCCGTCGGCGAGGTGTTGCCTGCGATGAAGGGCAAGCTGGACGGCGTGGCGCTGCGGGTCCCGGTCGTCGACGGCTCGCTGGTCGACCTTGCGGTACTCGTCGAGCGTGACGTGACGGTGGACGAGGTCAACAGCGCCTTCAAGTCCGCGGGCGCGGAAGGTCCGCTGGCCGGGCGGCTCCGCTACACGACCGATCCGATCGTGTCGACCGACATCATCGGCGACCCCGCCTCCTGCGTCTTCGACTCGAGCCTGACGCAGGCGTCCGGACGGTTGGTCAAGGTCTTCGGGTGGTACGACAACGAGTGGGGATATACGGCCCGTCTGGTCGACCTCACCCGGCTGGTTGCTACGGCTTGAGGTGCGTCGATGAGCGCGAAGACGAGCGCCCTTCGCCCGGAGCTTGTTGTGCCGACCATACTGGGACAGCCACGGATTGATGATCGGCAAATCGGCGGCGTTCTCGGCCTCGGCCCGCAGGCCGACGAAAGGAAACAGCATGACCGACGACCGGCAGTTGGCGAAGATGAGAAGCGGCAAGGGATTCATTGCCGCCCTCGACCAGAGCGGTGGCAGTACACCCAAAGCCCTGGAACTCTACGGTCTGAGTGATTCATTCTCCAATGACGAGGAAATGTTCGACCAGATTCACGAGATGCGCACCCGGATCGTGACCAGCCCCGCGTTCGACGGTGAACGAATTCTCGGCTCGATTCTTTTCGAGATGACCATGGATCGCCAGATCCGCGGCCGCGGATCGGCCGAATATCTCTGGGAGGTCAAGAACATCGTGCCGTTCGTGAAGGTCGACAAAGGCCTTGCCGACGAGGCCGACGGTGTGCAGCTGATGAAACCGATGCCCGACTTGGCTGCCCTTCTCACCAGGGCAAAGACGCACGGGGTGTTCGGCACCAAGATGCGCTCGGTGATCAAGGTTGCCGACGAGGCCGGGATCTCGGCCGTCGTGGATCAACAGTTCGACGTCGGCACACACATTCTGGACGAAGACCTGGTTCCGATCATCGAACCGGAGGTCGACATCCACAGCCCGCAGAAGGCTGCGGCCGAAGTTCTCCTCAAGACCGCCATCCTGGAACGACTCGTCCGGCTCGACGGGGATGCGCTGGTCATGCTCAAGCTGACCCCACCGGAGCAGGACGGTTTTTACACCGAACTGGTCAGCCACCCCAACGTGCTCAGGGTGGTCGCACTTTCCGGCGGCTACAGCCGGGACGAGGCCAACGCCCGGCTTGCGCGTAACCCCGGAATTGTTGCCAGCTTTTCCCGGGCCCTCACCGCCGGCCTGTCCGCCCAACAGACCGACGCCGAGTTCGACGCAATGCTGGACGAATCGGTCGAGAGCATCTACCGGGCATCCGTTGCCGACTGACCGTGATCGCTGCCCCAGGATCGATGTTGTACTAGCCTGGCATCCCGCCGCTCAAAGTATTTTGACACCGCATGTCACGATGATCCGATGACCGAAAACGCGCGCTCCCAGTCTGTTGGCAGGCACGATGGCGATGCGTTGCGCTTTGCCGCCTTCACCGAAAATGGCATGGGCGGCAACCCCGCGGGTGTGGTGCTGGACGCCGCGGGCCTGGACGATGCCGGCCGGCTCGCGGTAGCAGCTCGGGTGGGCTATTCGGAAACTGCCTTCGTCGAACCGGGCGACCAGGACGGCTCATACCGACTGCGATTCTTCAGTCCGCTCGCCGAGGTGGCGTTCTGCGGCCATGCCACCATTGCGACAGCCGTGGCCATTGCCGAGCGTTCCGGACCGGGCTCGCTACTGTTCCACACCCTCGCCGGTCCGATCCCCGTGCAGACCCGGGCAACCGACTCGGGGTACGTCGCAACGCTGACCAGTGTTCCCACCCGGACCCGCGCTGCCCTTGACCACGAACTGGCAGCGTCACTCGGGGCTCTGCGCTGGAACCACGCCGACCTGGATCCCAGGTATCCCCCACATGTCGCCTATGCCGGTAACGAACATTTGATCCTGGCGACCCGCAGCCGGGCCCGGCTGGCCGATCTCGACTACGACTACGACGGACTCGCCGCCCTGATGGCGGAGCGTAATTGGACCACCTTGCAGCTGATCTACGCCCATTCCCCCGTGCTGATGTCGGCGCGGAACCCATTTCCGCCGGGCGGGGTGATCGAGGACCCGGCGACCGGCGCGGCCGCCGCGGCGCTCGGCGGATATCTGCGTGCCCTGCAACTCGTCTCGTTGCCGGCACAGGTCACGGTTCTGCAGGGCGTGGACATGGGCCGCCCCAGCCGGTTACTCGTCGACCTGGCGGCCGACGACGACCGGGTGAGGGTGACCGGCACCGCCTCGCCCATGGACGGTGGGGGCGTCAGAAAAGACTGATGGCGTGGTCTATGTCAGGGGCTGCGGCGAGACACTTGCCCGAATATCACTGCAGGCCGCACAGACGGAGGCCGGAATAACACCGGCGGCCTGCAGTCGGCCGAAAATGCTGCAGCCCAGGCACACACCGAATACCGATTCCAGCAGCGCTGCCGCGGTGATCATCGCCACCAGAATCCACGACAGAGCGGGGACGCCGACGTAGAAGGAGATCAGCGCCGCGGTGGACAGCACCGCCCCGATGCCCTGGGCAAATCGTTTCGGCGGGCCGGGTACCAACTTGGCCGGCCCGATCCGCGGAGCCACCACCCTGACGGCCAACTGTCCGAACGGCGAGAACCTGGGGCCAGAAGTCACTCGGAGAACGAACCCGATCGCCAACGGCCACAACAGCCATTCCGTCCGGAAGGCAAGGGTGAACACGGTCAGCACAACGACCATGCCGGCGGTGGACCTGGCGGCATACTCGTTGACCGGGTTCGGAAATTTGAGCAGATCAGCAACCAGAGTGCCCACCGGCCCCCTGGGCCTGGCTGTAGACGCAACGTCTGCCCGCGACGGCCGGTCCGTCCGGTCGAGGGCCAATTTCGTCATGAGGTGACCTCCTTCAGCAGGCCGGTGGCGACGTCGAAGACGAAGCCGCGAATCTGGCCCGTGTGGGGGACAAACGGGGAATTCCTGATCCGGGCGATCGACCGCCGCACATCGAGATCCAGATCGGTGAACGATTCGGCCGACCACGGCGGCTTGATGCCCACTTCGTCGGCGATGCCCTCCTTGAATGCATCGTCGGTGAAAGTCAGCATGCCGCAATCGGTGTGGTGGATCAGAATTATTTCCCTGGTCCCGAGCAGCCGTTGACTGATCGCGAGCGACCGGATCTCGTCGTCGGTGACCACGCCGCCCGCATTGCGGATGACGTGCGACTCGCCGTCGGCGAGTCCGAGGATCCGATACACATCCAGGCGGGCATCCATGCACGCCACCACCGCAAGATGTCTGGACGGCGGCAGCGGCAGTGGCCCGGTGAAGTTGGCTGCATAGGCGCGGTTGTTCGACAGGTATTCGTCGGTCACGGTCATGGAATTCAGCGGGCCATTTCGGTCGAGGCGGCGGGTGGTCGGGCAAGGGCGACGGCGCACCAGCTCTGCCGAAACGACTACTCGACGACGGGCACGGCGATCAGCCCTGCGGACACCAGCAATCGAACGCCTCACCACGCCGGCCGGGCCAGAACGGCTCGAGGACGGGTAGCGGGGACATGACCCAGTTCTACACCACCGCGGCCCGGACTGGCCAGGGTCGGCCGCGACTGGGACTGTCATGGAGAATGCGCGTTCCTGGACGAAGGAGAAACCGCCATGCCCACGCCCTCGACGGCGCTCACCAAGCTGGGGTTCCTGACGATCGGCGGATTCGACGGCGACGACCCCGGTCCCGGACACGAATCGACGCTGGGGGTGATCGAGCTCGGTGAACGTCTGGGCTTCGACAGCGCCTGGGTGCGGCACCGCCACCTGCAATATGGCATCTCGTCGCCGATCGCCGTGCTGGCTGCCGCCTCGCAGCGGACCAGTCGAATCGCACTCGGCACGGCAGTCATCCCGCTGGGCTGGGAGAACCCGCTCCGGCTTGCCGAGGACCTCGCAACGGTGGACATCCTGTCCGGCGGCCGGCTGAATCCAGGCGTCAGCGTGGGCCCGCCGATGCGCTACGACACCGTCAGGCAGGCGTTGTACCCGGACACCGCCGATGTCGAGGATTTCGGGTACGGGCGGGTCGAGCGGTTGCTGAAGCTGATCCGTGGAGAGCCGGTGACAACCTTCAGTGGCGTCGAGGGGATCGAGGTGTTCTCCGATCGGATCGAGCCTCACTCCCCCGGTCTGAGCGGCCGGTTGTGGTACGGCGGCGCCAGCCTGGGATCGGCCCGGTGGGCCGGTGAGCACGGAATGAACCTGCTGACCAGCAATGTGGTGCGGGCCGAGAAATCGGAGAGCTTCGGCGACATCCAGCTCGCCCATATCCAGGCCTATCGGGCCCATCACCCCGCAGGCAGGCGGGCCCGCGTGTCACAGGGACTCGTCGTCATCCCCACCGATTCGGCCTCGGGGGAACAGCGCGCGAAGTACCGGAAATACGTGGAGACCAGAACGCCCAGAACAGGCCGGCCGCAGGGTCCGGCCGGGCTGATGTTCGCCCTGGATCTGACCGGCTCCTCCGAGGAAATCGCCGAGAAGCTCTACGCGGATGCGGCTTTCCGTGAGGTCGACGAGGTGGCGTTCGCCCTGCCGTTCAGTTTCGACCACGACGACTACGTCCAGATTCTCAACGATATGGCCGGAAAGCTCGGACCCGCGCTCGGTTGGCACCCGGCCGGTTGAAATACCGGTTGCCCGCCGTTGAAACCCCGGGAACTGGCCGGGAATGGCGGGCGGCGATCGGGCCGGTCCGACCCCGGCTCAGGGTGCCGCTGGGACCGCGGTGATCAGCAGGTTGGAATCGTAACTCAGGCTGGACTGGTCGAACGCGCCGATACAGGTGACCAGCAGCAGGTCAGATTTGTTGGAGGTCCGGGTGAGGATGCCTGGGTCGAGGGAGGTCTTCTGAATTTCCTGCCGGTCGATGACCCGATAGTGCAGGACCGTGTTGTCGGCCCCGGTGATCGAGACCGGGTCGCCGTCGTGCAGGGCGTCGAGCGCGGCGAAGGCGCCGAGGCCGGCCGGGGAATCGATATGACCGGTGAGCACCGCGCGCCCCGGGCCGCCCGGCCGTGGGCCGGACACCCACCAACCGGCATCGGAGATGTCCTGCGGCGGTTCGAGAATGCCGGCAGGGGTGACCCCGATCGGGATGATCCGGACCGGCGCACCGGAGGCACCCAATGTCACGGACGAGGGGACGGACGGCACGTTGCCGGTTTCGGCGGTGGACGGGTGAGAAGTCGGCGTCAGCCCGGGAAACGCCGGCCGGCCGGGTGGTGTGAGGCCATGGGCGGTCGCTCGCGGAACCAGGTCTGGTCGGTCTGGCGTCGGTCGCGGGCGCCCTGCTGCCGGAGCCGCGGCCAACGCCCGCCTGACAGCAGGATCGGTCGACCTCCCGGCGCCCGTCGACCACGCGGCACTCGTCGACGCTCCCGCGCTCGCCGACGACGCGGTCCCGCCAGACCCAGTCTCAAACGGCTGGACCGACCGTAGTACTTGAACTTTCGGGCCGCAGATGGACGTCGAAACGACGAAGCCGATGACCAGGACGACCACCCCGAGCGCCACGAACGCGAGCCACGGAGCGGTCGACCGGGTCAACGACGGGCGGCGCCGGTGTGTGGCCCGGCGCCGCCCAGTGCGTGGTTCAGCTGCTGACACCGTCTCCGACGGTCAGCTGTTGCGCTTGCGAACAGTGAAAGCGCCGGCGGCGCCGACCAGGACGAGCGCCCCGCCGAGCAGCAGCGCGATCATCGGTACACCGGTCCGGGCCTTCGCCGCAGCGAACTGGCCACCGGAACCGGCGTTCACCGCGACGGGCGGCGTGCCTGAACCTGCGCCGAGCTGGCCGCGGGCTGCACCCTTCGGAGCGGTGGCGGTGTGCACGTTCACGTAGTAGCCGCTGGGGTCGGCCACGATCGCCGCGGCCAACGCCTTGTCGACGGTCACGGTGGCTGTGCCACCGGCGTTCACGACGGCTTCGTCGAGCGGCACCACCACCGGCCCACTGACGCCGGCCTTGCCCTTGTGGATGTGGCTGGCGACAGCCTTCCCGCTGCCCTGGAACGACACGGTGTACTTGATTGTTCCCGCGGTCGCATCGATGTCCACGGTGGCGGCGAGCGTGTCGGAGGATGACCCCGCGGGGACCTCCTGCGCACCGCTGCCGGAAGCGCTCAGGCTGGTGGTGTCGGCCAGAGCCGGGGACACAGCTCCGACCAGCATCAGGCCGCAGACGCCCGCGACGGCGAGCACCCGTGCGGCGGAGAAGCGAAGACGATTCATGAAGATCCCTTCAAGTTGGGCACCGGCGCCGGTCGCCGGTACAGGGGCGGGCCCGCGGCAGCACAGTCGCCGGCCGGGGTCGCCAGCCCGAACGCGGAGCGGGCACTGATCCCCGCGACGCGATCTGGCTACTCACTACTACGACACCTGAGTTCCTTTGGTTCAACCCAGAATCTGCTGTGCGTCAGCCTTGCCAACCTCCCCTGGGTGCAGCACAGTGTGCGGCGGGCGCACTTGGCATCGGACCGAGATGATGGGGCGAGTGGCATGGCGAACAACATCGACTATTTCGAGATCGGCACTCCGGATCCGGCGGGTTCGAAAGTCTTCTACGAAGGGCTGTTCGGCTGGGTCATCGAGCCGCCGACCGGGCCCGCGCCGTACAGCATGGTCGATGAGGGCCGGGGCGGCATGTGGAACACCTCCGGCATGGGCGAGCAGAGCTGGGCGATCTTCTATGTCAACGTCGAAGACGTCGCCGCTGCCGTCAGCCGC
Source organism: Mycobacteriales bacterium (assembly GCA_038204125.1). GTDB lineage: Bacteria > Actinomycetota > Actinomycetes > Mycobacteriales > Nakamurellaceae > Nakamurella. Next base: position 4,768 of record JBBRDH010000158.1, on the reverse strand, counting down.
GCCACCGATCTGGGCGCCACCGTCGCCTTTCCGCTCACCGACAACGGCACGATCGAATTCGCCCATCTCATCGACCCGCTCGGTAATCGGTTCGCGGTCTGGCACCCGAAGCCTGCCTGATCAGAAAGCGGCGACGACGGCGGCCAGGCCGTCCGTGCCGTGGACCTTTGCCGTGCTTGCCCGGCAGCCGCGGTCAGCGTGGCCACCCAGGGGTTGCAGGAGAGCTTGAGTGCCGGGCCGGACACCCGTTCCTTGCATGGAGCATCAATATTAGTTAGCATGGGTAACTACTGCGCCCCTACTGCAATGCGCAACCATGCCAGGAAGCTGAAACTTGATGACCTGCACCGCCCGCCGACCCGGCCGACACTCGACCGCCTATCGGCAACACCTACCCGCAGCGCAGGCGACCATGACGCACCAGCAGATCCTGCAGTCCCTCTCTGGCCTGCTGATCGGCATGTTCGTCGCAATGCTTTCGTCAACCGTGGTGTCCAACGCGTTGCCGACGATCATCGGCGACCTGCACGGCTCCGAATCGGCCTACACCTGGGTGATCGTGGCCACTTTGCTTGCACTGACCGCGACAACCCCTATCTGGGGGAAGCTCTCGGATCTGATGAGCCCGAAACTGTTGGTGCAACTGTCCCTGGTGATCTATGTCGGCGGATCGGCCCTGGCCGGGGCGTCGCAGGGCATTGCGATGTTGATCGCCGCGCGGGCGGTTCAGGGAATCGGCGCCGGCGGCCTGCTGTCCCTGGTCCAGGTGATCATGGCCAGGATGATCTCGCCACGGGAGCGCGGCCGGTACAGCGGCTACCTCGGCGCGGTCTTCGCACTGGCCACCGTGCTCGGACCGCTGATCGGTGGGGTGATCGTCGACACCCCGTGGCTGGGGTGGCGCTGGTGCTTCTACGTCGGGATGCCATTCGCTGCGGTCGCCATCGTGGTCCTGCAGAAAACCCTGAAACTGCCGGTGATCAGGCGGCGGGTCAGAATCGACTATCTCGGCGCCACCCTGATCGTCGCCGGGGTCAGCCTGCTGTTGATCTGGGTGTCGTTGGCGGGCAACCAGTTCGCCTGGGCGTCCGGCACCTCGGCGGCGATGGCTGCCGGCGGTCTGCTGCTGCTCGGACTCGCGGTGCTGGTCGAGTCGAAGGTGGCCGAGCCAATCATCCCGCTCGGCATATTCCGCAATCGAACGGTGGCGCTGGCGTCCGCCGCGAGCCTGCTGGTCGGGTCGTCGCTGTACGGCATCACGGTCTTTCTGAGCCAGTACTTCCAGACCTCGCGGGGAGAATCCCCCACCATGTCCGGCATTGCCACCATTCCGATGGTGGCCGGGATGTTCCTGACCTCGCTGTTTGTTGGCCGGATCATCACCCGTACCGGGGTGTGGAAGCGGTACCTGGCGGCCGGCGGCGTGCTGCTGACCGTTGGCCTGGTGGTGCTTTCGGGTCTGACCGCGACCAGTCCCTACTGGGTACTGGCCGTCGGCATGGTGCTGGCCGGCAGCGGCATGGGCGCCACCATGCAGAACCTGGTGCTGGCGGTACAGAACAGCGTCCGGATGAGCGAGATGGGCAGCGCGTCGGCGACGGTGACCTTCCTGCGGTCACTCGGCGGCGCCATCGGTGTCAGCGCCGTCGGGGCCCTGCTGGCCGCAAAGGTCACCGGGCAGATCACCGCCGGCCTCACCCGGTTGGGGGTGCCCGCCGCGGCTCTGGGCGGACCGTCCTCGGTGCCCCGGCCGGCGGCACTGCCAGCGCCGATCGCCACGGTGGTCCGTGAGGCCTATGGAGTCGGCACGGCCTGGGCCTTCGGTGCCAGCGCCGCAGCCGCCGCCCTGGGCGCGGTGGTTCTGTTCTTCATCAAGGAAACACCGCTCCGGTCGAATGTTTCGACCACGATCGCCAAGAGCGAACCGGCTGCGGTGAACCCCGAACCGGTCAGCGCCACGCCCGCGGCAGACACCGCCGCCGGACGGGTCCTCGCGAGCGCCGGTCGCGGCTGAGTCCCACCACCCGTCGGCATGCCGCTGACCTCGGCATCGAGGTGGACGAGCGGTCGGGCCGGGATCGGCAGCCGGTAGTCTTGGCAGCCGGTAATCTTGGGAGATGGCGATCAGCAAGGGCGACCAGGTTTTCTGGAACACCTCGCAGGGCCCGACCCACGGGACGGCCACCGAGAAGAAGACGAAGCCGTTCACCCACGACGGGCAGAAATTCAACGCGGCAGCGGACGATCCCTACTGGATCGTCACCTCCGACAAGTCCGGAAAAACCGCGGCGCACAAGGAGTCCTCGCTCGACAAGCATTGACCGGCACTGGATCTCGCCTGCACACTCTGACCGCGACACATCCTGACGCCCGTGAATGAGGAACCATTGCTGCCGGACAACGTCCCCGACGACGCCGCCGGTGAGCAGGCTTTCGTCACCCGGCTCTACCAGCGGCTCGACCGGATGCGGACCCACACTGCCGCGCTGAGGCAGACCTACGTCCGCGACTCCGACGGCACCCCCGGTGGCCGGGTGGAACGGGACATCGCATACGCGGGTCACAGCCGCACCCTGCTTGATCTGAACGCCGCCGAGGACCGGCTCTGCTTCGGTCGGCTGGACCGCACCGACGGAGAGAGCATGCACATCGGCCGGATGGGCATCTTCTCCGACGACCATGACGATTCCGCGAACGATTCCGGGAACGATTCCGGGAACGATCCGGGGGCCCACCCGGGGCGCGACGGTCAGGTCGCGGGCGAGCGCCGGCAGCTGCTGATGGACTGGCGGGCGCCCTCGGCCCGGCCGTTCTACGTCGCGACAGCTGCTGCGCCGCTGGGCGTCCGGCTGCGCAGGCATATCCGGATCCGTCGCCGAGTCGTCGAATCGGTGTCCGACGAATACCTGGACATCTCCGGTCTGCCGGCTGAGATGTTGGACCACGCCGGGTCCTCCGACACCACCCTGACCGGGGAGGCCGCCCTGCTGGCTGCGCTCAACGCGCCGCGTACCGGCCGGATGGGTGACATCGTCGAGACGATCCAGGCCGAACAAGACCGGATCATCCGCGCCGAGCGCAACGGCATACTCGTCGTGCAGGGGGGACCCGGCACTGGCAAGACGGCGGTTGCGTTGCACCGCACCGCCTATCTGCTCTACACGCATCGCGATCAGCTGGCCAACCGCGGCGTGCTGGTGATCGGACCCAACCGGACGTTCCTGACCTACATCGGCCAGGTACTCCCGTCCCTCGGTGAGAACGCCGTGGTGCTCTCGACGATGGGCGACCTGTATCCGGGTGTCCGCGCCCAGCAGGTCGACGCTCCCGCGGTCGCGATCCTGAAGGGACGTCTGACGTGGGCGAAGATCATCGCCAACGCGGTGCTCGATCGCCAGCGGATGCCCCGGCGGGCCATCACCTTCACCTACGACGGCGCACCGCTGCGGCTCGACCGGCAACTCCTCACCAATGCGCAGAACCGGGCGTGGCAGTCTCGCCTGCCGCACAACCTGGCCCGCAACATCTTCCTCAAGACGGTCTTCGACCAATTGGCCCGCCAGGTCGCTCGCCGGCACCGGCAGGGCCTCGCGACCGAACTACCGGTCACCGCCGAGGATTTCGACGGCATTCGTCGTGAGCTGCGCTCCGACGAGGACCTGCAGGCGCTGCTGCGGACCCTGTGGCCGACAGTGACCGCGCAACAGCTGGTCCGTGACCTGTTCACCTCGCCGCACCGGCTCTCCTTTGCCGCCCCCTTTCTGGATCCGAAGGAACGCGCCCTGTTGCTCCGGGACCCGGAAAACGGGGCGTCGCCCCGGTCCGGCTCACGGGCGGCGTTCGGGGTGGCACCGGGCGGATGGACCGAATCCGACGTTCCGCTGCTGGACGAGGCCGCCGAACTGCTCGGCCACGACGGGCGTCTCGGGGTCGCTGCCGCCTCAAGAGACCGGGCCCAGCGGGCGCAGCAGGTCCAGGAGGTGCTGGACCGGATGGCCGAAGCACCCATCGCCGATGCCGACGACTCGTACGACCCGGCCGAGTCCGGGGCGGACGAGGGAGATTCCCGGAACGCGATCATCAGCGCCGCCGATCTCCTCGAGATGCAGGAGGACCTGGTCGCGCTGACCTCGACCGCCGAAAGGGCCGGCGCCGACCGGGAGTGGACCTACGGCCATGTGGTCGTCGACGAGGCCCAGGAACTCTCGCCGATGGCCTGGCGAATGGTGATGCGCCGCTGCCCGGTCCGGTCGATGACGCTGGTCGGTGACCTGGCGCAGACCGGTGACGCGGCCGGGGCGACGTCGTGGGGTTCGGTGTTGCGGCCGTACGTCGGCGATCGCTGGCGGTTCGAGGAACTGACTGTCAACTACCGGACCCCCGCAGAGATCACCGCCGTGGCCGACCGGGTGCTCGCCCGGATCAACCCCGACCTGACGCCGCCGACCGCTGTTCGCAGCACCGGCGTCGACCCGTGGTGGGAGCGGGCCCCGGCCGGCGATCTGTCCTCCGCTATCGCGGTCAGGGCCGCCGACGAGGCGGTCCGGATCGGCGAGGGTCATCTGGCGGTGCTGGTCCCCCTATCCCTGCAGGCCGCCGCCCGGGCTGCGGTCAGAGCGGGTATCGCGGGGGCGGGCTCCGGATCGGACGTCGGGCGACAGGTGGTGGTGCTCACCGTCCGGGAGGCCAAGGGCCTGGAGTTCGACTCGGTGATCGTCGTCGAGCCGGAGCTGATCGTCTTCGAGTCCGTCCGGGGCTGGAACGACCT
>JBBRDH010000157.1:0-12750 GCA_038204125.1 Mycobacteriales bacterium | reverse complement strand
GACGCGTGATCGGCGAGGAAGGCCTGCACGGCCGGTTCTGCGCGTGATGGATCACCCGGTGCGGTGACCGCGGCGCGTACACCGGCCTGCGCGGCCGCCTGCGCCATCGACTGCCCGTAGTGGGTGAACGCGACCTGGATTCCCAGCCAGATCAGGGCAAGCAGGCTGACCAGGGCGATCCCCCACACCAGCGCGACGCCGCCGGCATCGCCGCGGTCCTGGACCACGACGCGATACCGGCGGCATCTGCTCACCCACCCGCGAACCTTCATTGGCGAGTTACTTACCCAGACCGGGCGCGCGGCTGCTGATCTGGTTGGTGATCAGCAAACCCACGGCGACGACCGCCGCGATCCCGAGCACAGTGGCAATCAGGATGATGACGCCTTTGCCGCCTCCGTCACCGCGGTCATCCCGGGCGATGTTGTGCAGCCGCTCCGGCACACTCCACGCCACCATGAGCAGGGTCAGTACCACGCCGCTGAGTATTGCGGTTTGTCGTTCCATTGTTCTCTCCTTCGTTGGTGTCTTGCGTTGTTGAGCATGGGTATTCATGAGATGAGAAATGTTGTCAGCGCCGGGTAGGCGAGGAATCCCATCGCGGCGATCAGCATTAACAGCATCGGCAGGACCAGGTAAGTCGTGGTCTGGGCGGCCGCGGTCTCCTCCTGCTTCTGCAGTTCACGGCGCAGGCTGGCCGCGCGGGCCATGAGGGTGCTGTAGACGCCGGCTCCGCGGTGCGCGGCCGTATGGGCAATCGAGGCCAGATCGGCCAGTTCGTTGATACCCAGCTCGGTCGCCAGGTCCGACAACCCGGTCCATGGCGAGTCCCCCTCTCGTGCCGATGAGGCGATTCGGTCTCCGATCCGTCGGTAGGTCCAGGCCGGGGACAACTCGGCCGCTCGCGCCAGTGCCGCGCCCATCCCCAGGCCGGCGGCGCGGTGCAGCGCCACCAACGTCAGGTACGACACCAGCGCGTACCGCATCTGCCGACGGCGGCTGGACGCGCGGTCGCGGATCCATACCCCCACGCCGTACCAGCCGACACCGGCGGCGATGATCCCGAACAGCTGCGGGACTGCGTACGGCACACCGGCGCCGAGCGCCCAGATCATCACCGCGTAGAGCGGACCCGTGAGCAGTAGCAGCAGCACCACGCCGAGCCGCCACAGCAGAAACCGGCCCTTGGCTAGTCCCAGGATCGCGAGGTCTTTCCCCGGGACGGCGATCTGCCACCGGCCGAGCCGGTCCTCGATGCGGTCTCGGAGCCGTTGACGACTCAGGGTCTGTATCCCCTGCAGGCGGGAGGCTGTCACCGGGCGGGGCGCGGTGAGGGTGGCCGCCAGGTCTGGTCGTGGCTGCACCAGACCCATCGCGATGATCCACAGCCCCATGCCTACCGCAGCTCCACCACTGAGGATTTCGACCAGGAGGCCGCTCATCGAACACGCTCCGCAGGAAGAATCCGCGGTGGTGGTGAACCGGCCGAGAACCACCGCAACAACAACAACGCCAACACCATTAACCCGGCGCAGACGGCCAGTACCAGCTGCCCGAGGACGCTGTTGTAGGGGGCGGTGTAGTCGGTGGCGAACGAGAAGCCGATGACCATTGCGACCACCAGGATCACCATCAGCCGGGCCTCCGAGCGGGGGCCGGATCGTTTGGTTTCGATCTCTCGCCGAGCCTTGACCTCCTCCGACACCCCCTCGGCCATTGTCCGAAGGACGTCGGGTACCCGCTCGGAGGCCTGCGCCCCCACGGCAATTCCTAGTGACAAGGAGATCAGATCACCGACCGTGTCATCGATTTCGTCGGCGAATTCTCGCAGCGCCACCTGGCGATCCAGTCGCGGTGTCGCCAGCTTCGAGGCGAGCCGGGTGATCTCCGGGCGGATGGCCGCCGGTGCTCGCTCGGCCGACTCGACCATCGCCGGTACCGGCGCCAGGCCGGCGGCGATGACCTCCGCCAACCGGCGGGTCCATTCGTCCATACCCTCTAGGCGGGCGATCCGGCGGGCGGCGATCTTGCCCGTTCCGAAGAAGTACGGCATGAGCACCCACATGGCCATCACGGCCACGGCCGCGACTGGCCATCCGGACAGCAACCAGGCACCCAGCGACACCGCAACGCCGACGCCCATGGTGGCCGTGCGGCGCCGAGATGCGGTGGTCCTCCCGGTGGCCAGAATTCGTCGGCTGCGGGTGCGGCTGGGAGCATCCCCGTAGATGCCCCAGGCGATCATCACCAGGCCGCACAAGGCGAACCCCACGAAGACGGCGGTGATCAAGGAGAGACTTTGCACGCCGTCACCTCCAGCCCGCGGCGGGGTAGGCCTCAGGCCAGCTGCTGGAGGAGGATTCCAGCCAACCGGCGTCCAGGCCGGCGCGGCGCCACCACTTCGGTTCCTCCGGGTGACCGACCAGGTAGCCGCGTGGGTCGACGCCATCATACTCATCCAATGGCGCAAAAATGGGCGTCTCGACGACGCGACCTTTTTCGCTCACCCCATTGATCTCCAGGATGTGCGAGACAAAACGGTGATCGCCTTTTCCTGGGATTGCCTCTCGATCGACGAACACGACTAGGTCCACGGCGGAGGCGATCTGATAGCGCGCGGCCTCCGGGGACCAGTTTGTCCGGTACTCTGACATCAGCGATGCCATTGCCTGCACGGTCTCACTGGCGCTCTCGGCATGAAATGTCGCCATGCTACCTTTGTAGCCACGGGTCATGGCTTTGAGGACTGAACCTACTTCACCGCCGCGTATTTCGCCGACAATGCACCTATCCAGACTGTGCCGTAACGTCTGCGGGAACAGGTCCTCGATCGAAACCTCACCGGCGGGCCGACCGTCTATTCCCAATTCGCCCATTCCCTCTCGTTCTTCCGCAGCCATGAGGCCAGGGAATTTGCCAGGAATTTCGTGAAGCAGCAACTCGAACTCTGACTCCAATGTAACGAATCTTTCCGTTTCCGGGATACATCGGCATAATCCACGTAAAAAGGTCGTCTTTCCTGAGTATTGGGTACCGACCACAAGGATCGATCGTTTGGCCAGGACCGCTGCCTTGAGAAATACCGACATGGCCGGTGACAGCATACCCATCAGCACCAGCTGATCCAGGGTGATGTCCACATAGCGGTGTCGACGGATCGTCACATACGGAACGGGGGTCACATCCCACATCGCCGCCAGTCGAGCCTCCCCCGGCAGCCGCAGGTTCAACCAGGGGCGTGAGGAGGACACCGCCCGGGCGTTCTGGCCCTGGTGCGTGGCAATCGACTCCAGCTGCTGCATCAGATCCCGCACGGTCGCCGCGATCGGTTCCCGTAGCTCCCGGCGGCCGTTGGCGAGCTTCACGATCACCGGGCGCGTCCCGGCGATGTAGATGTCTTCGATTTCATCCTCGGCCAGCAAAACCTCCAGCCGACCCAGCCCGAACATTTCCGCCAAGGTCGCCGCTCGCAGCGCCTGCTCCTGCTCCGCGGCCAGCATGGCGAGCCCGGCCGAGACACTGGAAAGCATCTGCTGTTCTAGCCACGAGGTGATCAGGTCCTCGGCCCGGCGTCGCTGCTCCACCCGGGACGGCATCTGCCCCAACGTCGCCGTCCACTCATTGAGCTGCTGGTTCACCACCTCCCGAATCTGCCGCACCAAGGCGTAGTCCACTGTGGCGGAAGATTTCAGATCTTCCTTCTCCCACACATCCGGCGGACGCCCAGTGGATCGCATCGTCAGCATCTCCTCACGCATCAGCTCTCCCGTTCCTCGACGATCCGTTCATGGACCCATTTGTCGCTGTCATGCTCGGCGCGTGCGGTAACTCCGCACTCGACGCCGCGAAAGCCCCAGGTCGGTACAGCTCAGCCGCCCGGCTCTGCACAGCCCGCGCCAGGGCGCCCGCCGCAGTGGTCAAGCGAGGCAGATCTCGGCGCTTACCGACGGCCCCTTCGGACAAGGTCGCCGCGGCACGAACCTCCCACGGCAGCTCACCCACCACCGGCGCCACCTGGACCAGCGCCGACCGGACATCGGCCAGCGAATACGGCATACCCGCACCGACCACCATCGAGACCAGCCGGTCGGCGCCGTAGCCGGTACTCATCAGATCCGAGCGGACCAGGGCGCCGGCGTTCAAGGCCGCACGCGTGGATTTCAACGACGATCGATTGACCAACACCACCAGATCCGCCGCGGTCCAGATCGCCGTGGGCGGGCGGTGCGCCGGCACCACACCACAATCGACGATCACGTCAACCCCGGCCGGGGCCGCCCGCAACGCCCGCGCCAAACCCGACCACTCCACCGACCCCGCCTGACGGGACTCGTCCACGCCAGGCAACGCCCAGCGATCCGGGCCGAGTTGCACCGTCGCCGACCACAACGCATCAACGGCCGTCGAAGAACTCCGCGAGTTCACCTGATAGGACAGCAGACCTGCCCCGGCGGCGAACTTGCCCTGGCCATACCCCCAGAGCAGATCACCGCCCCGGGGATCGCAGTCGGCCAGCAGAACCGGCCCGGGCCAGGCCAACGCCATCGCCAACGCAGTCGTTGACGTCCCCGGCGACCCTTTGCCCGACACCAATGCGATCAGCACCGCGCTCAGCTCCTGGGAAGCAGCACAATGACGATCCGGCCGGCGGCCGAAACGGTCGCCACCCGAGCCGCATCCGCCTGCGGCACGATCACATCCACCGGTAGGAATCCACCGGAGACCGCCGCCGACGTCCGGTACACCGTGGCCGCCACCGGGCCAGGCGGAAGCTGCGTCGAATTCTGCTCCGGCACCGTCACCAGCTGCACCGGATCCCCGGGTTGCAGCGAGCTTGTCGGCATCTGACCGGCCTTCACCGACAACCCAACAAGAGCCTGACCAGGCTGGAGTACTCGCTGACCGGTCACCGCGTTCGACGAGATCAACGTCCCGGCCCACAGCTTGGACGCCGCGTACTTACCGACCAGAGAAGCCGCACCTGACCAGGGCAGCGGAGTGATCCCCGGGTCGGCGACGACTTCCACCCGCTGCAGATCCTCCGCCTGGATCTGCTCACCCCACGCGACATCCTTGGCCATCGCCACCACGTCGATGCGCTCGGTGGCGCTCTGAGAAAACCAGAAAGCCGCCAACGCACCGATAACGACGACCAACACCCCGGCGGCAATCATCAGTCGTTTCGGCTGCCGCTTCGGTGTCACCAACGCCGGCGCCGGCGGCAGTACCGGTCGGTTCGTGTCGAACGACGCCGACGGCGGCAACCCGTTTGTCTGATCCGGTTTCTTGGTCGCTGAACGCACGATATTTCCCCTCGTCATCCGCCGTATCCACCGGCCGTAGACCACTGGCCCATCGACACCGTTGCGGTGCCGGCGGGCATCGGCTCCGTCCACGTCGCAGTCATCGGACCTGTGGTCGCCCCCACCCCTGCCGTCGTGTACGTGAATTGCCACGTCGCCGTAGCCGTCACCGTCCACACCGGCGCACCACCAGTCCGGCCCGGACTCGACATCCACCGATACGTGTACTGACAAGCCATGCCATCGCAGTTCACCGCACCGACCTGACCACCACTGCACGGCTTCGTCTTATCTCCGGCGACGCACTGCACCGGCTCACCCGGCGACCACGCCATCCCCACCAACCGACCAGTCACCGCCACGGTGATCCCCCGATCACTGGCCGAGGACCCCACATTCGTCGACCGATCAGGCACCGCCGTGAAACTGGTCTTCATGTTCACCGCAAGCCGCTTCGCATCCGGCCCAAACTGCAACGTGAACTGCGGGATCACGATCCCGGCCCGAGCCTGCCGAGACAACGCAGCAAGATCCACCGGCGGCGGCGGAGCAGCAGCGGCCGGCGTCGCCCAGAAATAGAACGGCGGCCCACCATCGACCCCCGACGAACACTCCATCACGACCGCCGTCGCAGTCTTGGTGCCCAGCACCACGCCACCGGCTGGCGGCGTCGAAGCGGTCGGAGGCGAGATGCACCTCGCCCCGTCAGCTGTCGGGTACGTCTGCGGACCAGCCGGCGGCGCGCCAGCACCACCACTCGATCCGCCACCGGGTGCTGGCGCCTCGGTCGTCGGATCAGTGGTCGACGACCCCCCGGGCTGCCCCGGATCGGAGCTACCCGCCTGACAAACCAGATGCAATAGGTGATCTGCGCCGAGCGCATACTCACAACCGGGCGGCGGCGGATCAGCGCTCGCAACCGGGGCCAGCAGCACCCCTCCACCAGATAGAACGGTCAAAAGGGCTAACCAGTAGCTCGCTCGGCGTGGGCTCAGCACGAGATTGTCTTCCCCGACGGTGTCTGCGCGCGGAAATCAACCACCCGTATCTGACCGTCGCTACCCCGCTGGATCGTCAGCAACCATGCATACCCCTTGGTCGGGACCCCCTTCGCCAACGGCAGCACATGACCGGTCGGGTCAACAACCTTGACGTGACTGGCATCGATGCACGCCCGCATCGAGAGCACGTCTTTTCCAACCCCGATCACACGGCCGACCGCCAATGTGTCGCCCTTCTGTACGGCTCCGAGGTTGGCGTTGCTCTCCCACCCAGTCCGCCATACGCTCAGAGCCTGACCCCCCGCGTAGGGCGTCATCACCGGCTCCCAATTGCGGGACTTCGGCGCTTGCAGCGACAGGTCATAGGTCGCCATGAAACCCTGATAGATCGGCACCGCAGCCTTGACCATCGCCGCCACCGCAGCCGTCTTCGGAACCAGTTTGTAGTCAACTGTCCACGTGAACCGCTGATCAGAAGGGGCTGACAAGGCCGAGGTTGGCGAGGCCTTAGAGCTGGGCGAGCTGACGGTCCTCGACGTCGTCGAGGTCGTGGGCAGCTGCGACGACGCCGTCGAAGAAGGCGGGGTTAATGACGCGGTCGGGAGGGCGGTGGTGGTGACAGCCGATGACGTCACCTGTTCAAGCGAGCTGATGGGGGGTGTTGTGGTGGGGTTTGCTGCTGAATGCCCGCTACAAGCAGATAGGAGCAGCGCGGCTCCGATAGCCAGCGGACCTACTGATCCAACGATGCGTGTCATGCGAGTCCTCTCAGTCCGAACCGGCGAATGCCCCGGTACTGCCTGATCAGCGCGGAGAGGATCCACACGCTGTCAGATCCCCGAACAATCGGGTAACCGCCGGCCGCCGACGTTTCCCGCCGGAGAATGCCTGGCCACCACGTTCCAAACATTATCTTGATCCTTTCGAGCCACCTACGCGATCAGTCTGGCTGTCCATGCACCCTCCAACTGCCTGTAATTATGTCGCATAGTGACGTTGCTGTGCGGAGGGAGGGTCACAACCCCGGCGAGGGGATTGAACGAATCAGTATCGCTCCATAGACTACCGCACATGCTGGATCAAGCGCAGGAGTGATAAGGCCAGAATCGGGACATCCAGCCACAGAACAACCGGAGAGTGTCCTGTCCAGAATCAAGATGCGCGGATTCTCGCCCGGCAGGCTTATCCACGCCCGCGAACGCATGGGCTTGACCCAGGAGGATCTGGCCGTGGCTGCAGACATCGCTCCCGCGTCGATCAGCCACTGGGAGACAGGCCGCTCTTCGCCTAGCCCTGCGCCGCTCGGACTCGTCGCCGAGGTACTAGGCCTCTCGGTCGCCGATCTCTGCGTAACACCTCTGGCAGCCCGAACGCTCGCTCAGCTACGACAGCAGGCCGGACTGGCCCAGATCGAGGCCGCTCGAGCCCTAGGCATTCCAGAATCCACGTGGGGAATGATCGAGCGGGGGGCTCGCCAGATCGGAGATCACCGCATCGATCAGGTAGCAACCCTCCTCAAGGTGGATGTCACTCAAGTGGAACGAGCTTGGGAGCTGACCAGAAACGCACGGGTTCAACGCGCCCGCAGCTCCTGATATTTGCTCTGTACTCTACCGCACGTTTTCGCATGCCCTCCAACTCGATGCTCAGTCCCGGTGTGGTCAGGCCGCGAGTCGCGGTGGTGCTGGACGCTCCCGGGGGTTGCCCTCGTCTGATCTTGAGTACCGGCTGGGTTGGCCAGCAAGCGAAAGCGTTACTACCACGCCTAACTGGCCCGTAACACTGGGCGGGCGATGAGTTCCTCCCAGCCGCTGTCGGTCCGGTTCAGGCCGGCCCACGTCCTCAGCAGAGAACGCAGGTAGGCGGTCCCGCGGGGAGTCAGCGGAATGTAGATGCCTTTCCGCTCGGCCCAGTCGTGCATCTCAGCGGCAGTGAGCATTGCTGGCTCAGTCACCATCGACTCCGCTGGTGAAGCGGCGGGTGAGCATCGCTGTCTCCAGGCGCGCCTGGGTCAGACCGCCGAGAGCATCCTGAGCTATCTGCGTGCGTGAGAGCACTGACGGCCACGGCGTTGGAGTGGACGGGGCCTGGCCGCCAAAAGAGGCGTTGTCGCTCAGCCGCCCGGCCAATTCCGCAGCCGCGATCGCCTCACGCAGTGCGTGAGCGTCCGACAGAATCGCGTGCGGGTCGACCATCGGATCCGGGTCGAGGGCCACCCATAGAAGCTGCTGGGCCGCCTCCTGCGTGACGGCGCGGACCTGCGGCACGTCAACGTGGTTCTGCGCGGCTGACCATGTCGTGATCGCCGAATACGCAGCGCGTCCGGGACCGGTGTCCATCGCGGTAGCAGGCAGCCGTCGTAGATACTGATCGCCCTGGTGCTTCCACCACATCCATGAGGCGGCGCCGGCGGCCGCTGCCAAGACCGCGTCGACCAGAGGCCACGGTGACGGCAGCGCCGAGGTCGCCAGGCCACCAACGACCCCCGCCGCGGCTACGGTCCAGAACGTTCCGAGATCTTGGGTCTGCCCGCGGGTATAGACCTGCAGTGGGTCGGCCGCAGCCGAGGTCTGCGCCTGGACGATGGGTGAGTCGAGTCCGGGATGACGAACGATGATCTCCCGCAGCCGTACTGATCGCCGAGCGGTACGCGAGAGACCGCCGCGGTCGGTTCTGGCGTACCTCAGACCGGGAAGGTCGATCTCCCAGTGAATCCAGCCCCAGACCGTTCGCTCTATCACGCCGACATCGGTCGGCGGTTCGTCAAGGCGGCAGCGTCGACAGGCCGCGCCAAGGAGAGATCTCTGCACCGTTCATCGAGGTGACGACCCCGGCTGATCCAGCTTGAACAAGGGAAAGGTCTCCACAGTCGGGGTCAGCCGCGCCGGCCTGCCGGCCGCCGCCGGCGGTGCTCCACACCGACAGGCCGCCGGCAGCTTCGCACACCAGTGGCACCGTGCTTCCTTGGGTGCCCGGCTCATGACGCCACCAGGTCGTCGCAAAGCACATACCCAACCAACGGATCGTCCTGGTTCAGACCTACGACAGTCGCGGTATGGGCGTTCTTGTCGTGTGTGTTTAGCCACTTGACACTTGTTGTGTCTAGTCGCTAAACTGTAGTCTATGGATGCGCGGCGAGTCAGTCACCGGATCAAGGAACTCGGTGGCGTGCCGGGAAGACAGAAAGGCTCCCACCTGCGCTTTGACGCCACCTACAGCGACGTCACCGAAGACGGCGAGTCAATCACTCGGACCGCCCACACCACAGTGCAGCAACACGGCGCCAAGGACATACCGACCGGCACTCTCCGCAAGATCCAGAAGGACCTAGAACCAGCATTCGGGAAGGGATGGCTGCTGTGAACACCTACACCGCCACCGTGGTCAAGGAAGACGGCTACTGGCAGGCAGACGTACCGGACCTACCCGGTGCACACGCCTTCGCCAAGACGCTGACCAACCTGCGCCATGAGCTGATCGACGCGATCATCGTGTCGGCCGACCTTGACGACGACACCGACGTCACCATCGACTTCGAACTCGTCGATGGACAGGACGACGTGATGATCACTGCGTTCGAACTCGCCCGCGCCCGGCACCGCCTCGACACTGAGATGGCCGCCTTGCAACGCTGGACCGGCGAAGTGTCAGCTCAGATGGTTGGCACTGGACATTCGGTGCGAGAAGTCGCCGGCGCGCTCGACATCACCCCTGGACGGGTCTCCCAGCTGGCGGCCCAGCCATCTGCAACCGCCCGTCGACCCGTCGACCGCGAGTACACCGCGGCGATCCGCGAATGGGCACGTCAAGCAGGCCTTGCCGTCACCGAACGCGCACGAGCCGACGTCTCTACGCCAGCAATCCACTGAACCCAATGCCTCACGACAACAGCTCCGATCCTGCCGACGAACAACTCGAAGCTGCCCGGGATGCCCAAGCGCTACGACGGGCCAGGGCCGAAGACGACGACGCCCAGCGAGTCACCGCAGCGGAGTTGCTCGTTCGCATTCGACTCCGAGAAACGGCCTGCTGAACTGGGTATATCGACCTCGGTGTAACGGGAAAACTTCCGTTACCGACAACCTCCAACAGACAGTCCGGACGAACGTCGAACTGGCGCATCTTGACTTCCTCCCCGACCTTACGGACGGGGATTCAAATTACCTGATTGTCGGGGTTTTTGGTGGTTGACGCGGCCCGGTGTTGACCGGGACTTGCGCGTCCAGATGCCGGAGTCCATCGGCCTGGATGTTGAGTGCTGCGTTGGTGTCGGCGTGGGCTGTGTGGCCACACTGGGTACAGGAAAAGACCGCTTGGCTGTCACGGTTTTCCTTGCAGGTGTGGCCGCACTGGTGGCAGCGCTGACTGGTGAAAGCGGCCGGGACCAGCACGATGCGGGTTCCGGTGTAGCGGGCTTGGTGGCGCAGGGCAAGCAGAAATTTGCCCCACCCTTTGGCCAGTATCGCCCGGTTCAGGCCGGACTTTTGGGCTGCCCGGTTGTGGAGAAAAGCCCCTGGTTGGTCGGGGTCGGGCTTGGGTGTGGCTTTCTTGGTCATGTTGGTGATCTGGAGTGATTCCAGGGCGATCACTGAGTGGGTGCGGGTCAGTTCGGTGGCGGCCTTGGCGGTGAAGTCGTCCCGTCGCTGTCGTTGCCGGCGGTGCAGCTTGGCGATCTGCTGCTGGCTGCGCTGCCACCGCTTGGATGGTTCTCGGCGGCCGCCCTTGGGGGTGCGGGGGCCTCGCTGCCGGGCGGCCTGGCGTTGCAGTTTCACCAGCCGCGCCGATTCTGATGGGCTGGTGAAGTCCCGGTCCATCATCCGGCCGTCGGACCGAGCCAGGGCCACTGTCACACCCCGGTCGATGCCTACGGTCGGCAGCGCCGGGTCACAGGTCGCTTCCAGCACCCCGTCTTCGACCAGGATGGAAAGGAACCACTGACCGTGGACGCTTTCTCGGGTCAGGGTCGCGGAGCGGATGGTCCCGCCGATCTCCCGGGTCATCCGGAACCGGACCAGGCCGAACTTCGGGAGGTTGATCTGTCCCCACCGTCTGGCCAGCCGCTGCACCCGCATGTGTTTGCCTTCAGGGAACCGGAAGGTCGGTGCCCAATGGTTTTTGCTCCGGAAGTTCACCTTCCAGGTCCCGTGGGCGCGGCACGCTTTGTCCAGGTCCATCAGGCTTTGCTGCAGGCAGTGCCCGGGTACATCTTTGAGCCAGGCCAGGCCGGGGTCGGCTTTGGCTTCGACCAGTTGCCGGGCCTGTTCGTGGTAGTTGATCCAGGCGTGACGTGGCGCCGGTGATGTGTTTCTCCGAGCCTTGCTCGACGCTCATCCGCGAGATCCCTGGACCACCCCGGCAAGTCCGGAGACATGACTTTGATAGAACTCACGCTACCTCAGAAACGGGAGTCTGACAATAGAAGTTCCTTTCCAATTCAACCGGTGGAATGTCACCGCAGTACTCGTACAGCCGGTCGTAGTTGAACCAGCGGAGATAGGCGGCGGTCTCCGTCTCGACATGCACCGCGTCGCGCCACGGCTTCCCAGGATTGATCAACTCCGTCTTGTACAGACCATTGATCGACTCGGCCAACGAATTGTCGTGAGCGTCGCCGACCGTCCCGATCGACGGCTTGATCCCAGCCTCCATCAACCGATCAGTGAAGCGTACCGACGTATATTGACTGCCGGCGTCATTGTGGTGAATAAGACCCGACAAATCCTTGACACCCTCGCGATGACGTGTGAATATTGCCTGGTTGATCGCATCAAGAACGAGATCCGTCGTCATCGATGACGACACCTTCCAGCCCAGGATCCGGCGGGCGTACGCATCGATGACGAACGCGACGTACACCCAGCCGGCCGTCGTCCAGACGTAGGTAAAATCGGCCACCCACAGACGGTTCGGCGCCAACGGAGCGAAGTCACGTTTCACCAGGTTCTGCGCTCGCGCAGCCCTAGGATCACCGATCGTGGTGCGCTTCACCTTGCCCCGGCGGGCGCCCTGAAGTGCGAGGATCCGCATCAGTCGCTCGACCGTGCAACGCGCCACCGGATGGTCTTTACGCCGTAGATGCATCCACATCTTCCGCGGCCCGTACACCGAATAATTCTTGCCGTACTCAAGCGTTATAACCTGCTTCAACGATTCATCCCGCACCGCCCGCCTCGACGGTTTCCGCCCTCGGGCCTCGTAATAGGTTGACGGGGCAAATTTGCAACCCAGCTCAGTCAGCTGCTCACAAATCGGCTCGACCCCAAAACGTTCCTTGTGCTCGTCGACAAACGCGACGATCAACGCTGTGGGCGGTCGAGCTCCGCCGCGAAGAAAATTGACGCCGCCTTCAAAATCTCATACGCCCGACGCAATTCACGAAGCACCGCACGCAACCGGCGGTTCTCAGCAGATACCTCTCTCGTCACCCCCGGCCGCGCGCCGGCATC
>JBBRDH010000156.1:0-12797 GCA_038204125.1 Mycobacteriales bacterium | reverse complement strand
GTGCCTGCCGACGATGTGGAGATGTTTGCCGCTGATTCGGCTCGGCCATGTCAGCTCCCGCTTCTACAGTTGGCGGCATGAAAGACACCGCTACTGCTGTGCAGCAGACATCGCGACCGACGCCGGAGCAGATCGAGTCCTATTGGCGCGACGGCTTTCTCATCGTCCGAAACCTGGTACCAACCGAGGTTCTGGACGGCGCCGAACGCGGCATGAGCCGCTTCTATGCCGGCGACCTCGACGCCCCATTTCCGGGAAGGACCCGGTTCGACGACTACGACTGGGTTCCGGCGCACGGAGATGTGCTGCGCAAGAACGACTACACCTCCCGAATGGTCACCGAACTCGCCCGCCTGGTGAGCTATCCGGGAATTGGGGCCTTTGCCGCCGGTCTGTCCGACTCCGCCGGGATCCGGCTCTGGCATGACCAATTGCTGTACAAGCCGAATGGTCTGGACACCGCCGGCGGAAAGGTGGGATGGCACACCGACCGGCAATACTGGTCCACCTGCAGCAGCGAGGACATGCTCACCTGTTGGGTGCCGTTTCACGACGTCGACGAGACGGTCGGCGTCGTCACCTTCATTCCGGGCAGCCACCAGTGGGACATGCCCCAGGGGATCAGCTTCTTCGAGAAGGATATGGAAGCGCAGGAGGACAAACTCGCCCGATACGGCCAGGTCCGCTTCGTGGCTCCGCAGCTCAACCAGGGTGATGTGACCTTTCATCACAGTCGCACCGTGCACGGCAGCAGGCCGAACCTTTCCGACCGACCCCGGCGGTCGATGGCCATCCACCTGCAGCCGGGTGACAACCATTGGGTGGCCTCCACCGAGGCCGACGGCACGCCGGGTTATCACCGCAGTGATTCGCTGGTCGGGCTGGATGAGACGGGTCATCCCGATTACCGCGATTCCCGAATTTGTCCGGTACTTTTTCCGGCGCCGTGAACAACGATTTCCACGGCTCCGGGTGCACCGTCCACCTGCACCCGGAGTTGCCCATCGATCGTTTCCCAACTGACTTCGATTGCCTGGCGGCCATCGAAGTGCACCTCCTGGCGGCCTGATTCGTCCGGCCCCCAGAAGTGCAGTTCAATTGGATCGCAGAGCTTTTCGCCAACGAACTGTTGTTCCGGACCCATCGGGATCATCGACCCGGCTTTGACGAATATGGGTATCGAATCGAGGGGTGCCTCGACCTCCACATAGCGCGCTCCGCTGAGCGGTGCTCCGGTCCAGAAGTCGTACCATTCGCCGGCGGGCAGGTAGACGCGACGCGACGTCGCCCCCTTCGTCAGCACCGGGGCGATCAGCAGGTCAGGACCGAACAGGTATTCGTCGTCAATTGTCCAGCACACCGGGTCGGTGGGGTAGGCGAGCAACAACGGACGCGCCATGGGGAGCGATTTCGCGACCCCGTCCGTTGCGGCCGTCAAGATGTAGGGCAGCAGGCGGTAGCGCAGGTCGAGGTATAGGCGGGTCAGGTTCTCGACTTCCTCGCCGTATTCCCAGGGTTCCCGCGGCGGCGAGCCGTGCGCCCGGATGTGGGAGGAGAAGACGCCCAGTTGCAGCCACCGAACGTACAGTTCCGGGCTGGGATTACCGGAGAACCCGCCGATATCGTGGCTGTAGAAACAGAAGCCGGACAGACCGACGGACAGCATGGCGCGCAGCACGCAGGGCAGGTCCTCGAACCGGGCGATACCGTCGCCGCTCCAGTGCACCGGGTACCGTTGCGATCCGGCCCAGCCTGCCCTGGCCCAGATCACGGCTTCGCCGCTGCCGGCCCGGACGGCGGCCTGCCAGACCGCGTCCTGGTAGAGCAGCGGATACAGATTGTGCATCGATTCCGCCGCCACACCGGCATAGCGCGCGGTGGGTGGTGCCCCCTCGCCATAGTCGACCTTGATGGCGGCCACCCCGAGGGCGAAGAGTTCCGCGAGTTTGTCCTGGTACCAACGGACGGCCGCGGAATTGGAGAAGTCGATCAAGCCGGCGTCCTCGCCGTACCCGCCGGCGAAGGTGAAGGTGTGCCCGCTGCTGCGTTCCGCGAGATAGCCCCCTTCGACTCCTTCATCGAACAGCGGACTGGCCACGTGGTAATTCGGCCACTGCCAGAGGCACACCCGGAAACCTTGATCGCGCAGTCTGGCCGTCATGCCGGCTGGGTCGGGGAACCGGACCGGCGAGAACGTGAGGTCGCAGGTGTAGTCCTTGGCGAACCAGCCGGTATCGATATGGATGATGTCGGCCGGGATCCGGCGTTCCCGGAGCTCCGCGGCCACCTTCTCGACCTCGTCCTGGCTGCTGTAGGTGATGCGGCCCAACCAGAAGCCGAAGGACCAGGGCGGCGGCAGGGCAGGTTTGCCGGTGAGCGCGGTGTACCGCTGGAGCACTTCCTGCGGTTGCCCGGCGATGACGAACCAATCCAGGGCGTCGGCGTCGTGCACGGTGACCGACAGCGACGTGTGTTCTCTGGACCCGACGTCGCAGCGCACCGCATTGGAGGTATGCACGAACACCCCGTGGCCGGCGTTCGAGACATAGAACGGGACCTGCTTGTAGGCGGCCGGCCCGGCGTTGCCGAAAGCCTCCTGCAGCCAGAGGTGCTGGGTGGCGCCCACCTTGTCCAGCCGTCCGAAGGATTCGCCGAATCCGACGATGCGTTCATCGTGGCGCAGGTCGAACGAGGCGAAGACGGCGCCGCCGGCTCGGCACGTCCTGCCCAGCGGGTAGGCGTACCGGTGCAGGAAGAGCCACCGCTGCTCCGGTGGATTCCATTGGTGACGGGGCCGGCTCAAACCTTCGATATCGACCGGTTTCGTGGACCAGATGACGGAGCCGGCCCGATCCCGCAGTATCAACTGCCAAGGGTCCCGGACAATGGTGAGTTCCACGGCCGAGCTTCTGACGATCGCCCGGTCGGCATGCTCGACCACTTCCAGATCGACGTGTGGGTCTGCCGATCCGACGACCATCGGACTTGTTGCCCCAGGACCGCCGATGAGCGGGGGCACCGGAGTGGCGGGTACCTGCTCACCGGCGGCATAACGCAGCCGTAACACGGCGGGGGTCCAGAAATCGACCCGCACCGTGGCCGGCGCGCCAGGAGTGGCTGCCGCGAAAACTGTTTCACAGACGGTGCCGTAGTAGTCCTGCAGTTCGGGTTCATGGCGATCCGTGCTGCACCGCATGATGACGCTCGAATCCTCGACCCGGATGTGCTCGAGGCGGGCCACCAATTCCACCGGCTCCGGGGCACCGAGAAACGGCTCGAGTTCGTGGGTGTTCGACATTGATTCGTCCCCGTCAGCCGTCGGCCTCGTGAGCGACCATATTCAGGAAGCGGCGGGTGCGGGCGTGTTGCGGGTTGTCCAGCACCTGCTCCGGCGGGCCCTGCTCGACTACGACGCCCTGATCCATGAACACCACCTTGTCGGCGACATCCCGGGCGAACCTGACCTCATGGGTGACGACGATCATCGTCATGCCCGCGTCGGCGAGTCGCCGGATCACCGACAACACCTCGCCGACCAGTTCGGGGTCGAGGGCGGAGGTCGGC
Source organism: Mycobacteriales bacterium (assembly GCA_038204125.1). GTDB lineage: Bacteria > Actinomycetota > Actinomycetes > Mycobacteriales > Nakamurellaceae > Nakamurella. The sequence continues at coordinate 9,233 of JBBRDH010000156.1, read as the reverse complement.
TCGTCGAACAACATCAGTTTGGGGGTGATCGCGAGCGCCCGGGCGATGGCCACCCGTTGCTGCTGACCACCGGAAAGGCGGTGCGGCAGATGGTGAATGTGTTGCTGCAAACCGACGTCGGTGAGTAGCCCGGTCGCCCGACGGTTCACCAGAGCCGCCTTCTCACCATAGACGCGGGTCGGAGCAATGGTCACATTGTCGATGACCGGCAGATGATCGAACAGGTTGAAATGTTGGAACACCATTCCGATGCGGGCCGCCGCGCGGGCCTTGGCCAGATTGCCGGACGGCTTGAGTACGCCGTTCACGAGGTGGTATCCGACGTGCGCGCCGTCGACGAGGATCTCACCGCCGTCCATCGGTTCGAGGTGGTTGATCAGCCGCAGCAGGGTGCTCTTGCCCGACCCGCTGGGCCCCATGATGACGACCACCTCGCCTGCCTTGACGTCCAGATCGACGCTGCGCAGGATCTCCCGGTTGCCGTAGGACTTCGACACCGCCCGGCACACGACGAAATCGGCATCGCGCTGATGGCGTTCGGCGGCACCACGAATCACCACCATCTCCGCCACTCCCTCCGGCGGCGTGTCGTCGGTGACCGCGGACGGCAACAGGTGGTCGCCCCCATTGCGCTCTGCCACCGACGCCGGTGCCGTCGCCTTCGCCGCGGGCGCCGGCCGTCGCAGCAGACCACCGAGTTGCCTGATCCCGCCGCCCAGCATCCTTTCGACCGGGCCTGGGTTGTTGGCGTCCCGATCGAGCGAGAACCTGCGCTCGAGCAGGAGTTGACCGCCCGTCATGACGGTCGTCGCAGCCAGGTACACCACACCCGCCGCCGACAGCACAGGAATGAACTCGAAGTTCTGGGCCGTGATGGTCTGCGCCCGCAGCAGCACCTCGTTGAGGGCGATCACCGATGCCAGCGACGTCGACTTCAGCAGTGAAATCGCATTGTTGCCCAACGCCGGGACAATGGCCCGCAAAGCCTGGGGCAGCACGACCCGGCGCAGGGTCAACGGCGCCGACATACCAAGGGACTGCGCCGCAACGATCTGTGTTCTGTTCACCGACCGGATACCGCCCCGGATGATCTCACCCGAGAACGCCGCCTCATTGAGGGCGAAACCGAAGACGGCAGCCTGAAACGTGGTGAGAGTGATTCCGAAAACGGGCAGCACGTCGTAGATGTAGATGAGCTGCAGCAGTAACGGAGTGCCGCGCATGATCCAGACGTAGATCGACGCCGGCAGCCGAACCAGGCGGTGTCTGGATTCCCGCATCACCGCCAGGCCCAGGCCAAGGAACAGCGCCAACACCATGGCCAGCACTGCGACTTCGATGGCGGCAAGCAGACCCTCCCACAGGTAGGAGATGGTCAGGTAATGCCAGAACAGATCCATGAAGTCCTCCTGGGCCGGCGGTTGACAGCGGACCTTGAACAGCTGTTCAGACGAATCGGGCGCCAATGGGCGCTTTCAAAAGTTGATCAGGCTTTGATCGCCGGTGTGTAGATCTGGGATTCGGCGAAACCCCACCTGGTGATGATCTCCTTGAGCTTGCCGGACTGATTCAGCTCGGTCATCGAATCCTGAATCGCATTGAGCAGCTCGGTGTCAGGCTTGGCGACACCGAATCCGAAGACGAAATCCGAGACGATGGGAAATCCGACCTGGATCTTCGGCAGCTTCGCGGAGATGTAGCTGGCCACGCCACTGTCGGTGAGGAAGATGTCCGCGCGGCCCTGGGCCACTGCGGTCACTGCCTGGTCATTACCCTGGAAGGACAGCAGGGTGATGCCGGGCTTTCCGGCCGCCTTGCACGCCTTGTCCTGCTTCTCGAAGATCGCGTTCTCGACGGTTCCTACGGCCTCGGCCGCCGTCACGCCGCACGTCGACTCCATCGATGTCAGGTTCTTCGGGTTGCCTTTCGCCACTACCGAGGCCTCGCCGGCCTTCATGTACTGGACGAAGCTGATCTGCTTGGCCCGCTCGTCCGAGGCATACATGCCGGAGGCGATCACACTGATGTGCTTGGCCTGAAGTGCGGGAATCAGACCATTGAAGTCCTGTTTCTGCAATGTGTAGGTGAAGCCGATGCAGCTGCTGACTTCGGTCAGCAGGTCGGGCTCGACCCCGACGATCTTGTTCGGATCCTTCGGATCGGGGGCGTCGTAGTTGGACGCCCCGGGCGAGGTCCCGACGATGAGGTTCTTGCCTTTGAGCGAGGCGTACTTGGCCGCCAATGCCGCGCACCCTGATGCGGCACCCGCCGAGCCGCTCGACGAACCGCCGGGGGTGGACGCGCCGGTTCCCGATGATCCGGTGTCCGATGATCCGGTGGCGCTGCCGCTGGTGATGGCCGCACTGCTGCTGGCCGCAACTGTGCTTCCAGCGCCGCTTCCCGTCGCGGCGGCGCTCCCTGTGCTGCTGCTCCCGGCGGCGCTGCCGTTGCTGCCGCAGGCGCTCACGACGAGCAGTAGGCCAACTCCGGCCCCGAGGGCCGATCTGGTGATGAGCTTCATGAGGATCCTCTCGTTGATGGATAATAAGATATACATAGCCAAAATGACCCAGGTGTAAACGCCATGACGGGACTCCGCAGGCGGGGACACCTGTTTCCGCGCAGTCGATCTACGGTTCCGGTGCAATCAATCTGCGACCGGCCACCACGACGGTCAGGAGGCACAGCAACGGCAGCGCCGGCGTCCACCAGGGGGCGTCCAGTGCCAGGAAGGTTCCGGCAGCGGCTCCGCCGATCAGCGCGACCAGTAGTTGTCCGTAGAGCCGAAGGTCAGCGTGTGGTTGCCGATTGGCAAGCCGCACCACCAGCGTCGTCAAAGTGCCGGTGAGATAGGTGGTCGACAGGCCGGGCACGCCGAAACGCTGGATCGCTGCGCTCTGCACGCCCAGGGCCGCGGCGTTGACGGTCAGTAACGCGAGTGCGGCGGCGTTCGGATGGCCGGAGTTCAGCCACCAGCCGCCGGCGAAGACCAGCAGCAGGGCGAATTCGACGGACAGGGCTCTGGTGACGGCAGCCGGCCAGTACGCATTGACGGTCGTGGCCGGACCGGCCACTCTTGCCCCGATGGCGCAGCCGAGGATATAGGCCACGATGGCCGCGGCGGCCCGGCCCAGCAGTGACCAATCGCCGTGTGCGGCACCGATTCCGGTGAGCACCAGGTTGCCCGTCATCACGCTGGTGAACGCCCCGCCGAGCGCGACGAAGCCGATGGCGTCGACGCTGCCACTGGTGAAAGTCAGCAGCACCACCAGGTGCTCCCGGCGGCCGAGTGCCAGGCCTTGCCGAAGGGGTGGCTGGCTCAGGCTCATGACACCGACCAGCCGCCGTCGACGGTGAGGCTGTGGCCGGTGACGTAACTGCTCAAGGATGAGCCGAGATAGACGAAGGCATCGGCCACTTCGGCTGCGGTGCCCAGCCGTTGCAGCGGGATTTTCGACTCGAACGCTTCCTGCTCCTGCGTGTTGGTCCGGCCCGAGACAGCGGCCCTCTCGGCGAACAGGTGTTGCAGCATCAGCGAGTCGATCTGGCCCGGGCAGACGGTGTTGACCCGGATGTGTTGCGGCGCAAGGTCGGCGGCCATACTCTGCGCCAGGCCGACGATCCCGAATTTCGACGCTGAATAGGCGGCGTTCCCGGCGCCCCCGCGCAGGCCGAACAGCGAGGAGGTGAAGATGATGGACCCCGGCCGGCCGGCCGCGACCAGTCGGCGGCCGAACTCGGCTGCGGTCGTGAAAGAACCGACGAGGTTGACCTGCAGGACGCGACCGAACTGCGCGTCGGTGATGTCGAGCGCGTTCGCGAGGACCAGGATTCCGGCGTTGGGCACGATGACGTCGCACACCCCCAGTTCCTGCTCGATCCGGTCGGCGGCGGCGCGCACTCCGGCCGGGTCGCAGATGTCGACGCCGACACCCAGGGTGGGTGCTCCGGTCTGGGCAGCGATCTCGGCGGCGGCCACCGTCACGGCCGCTCCGTCGAGATCGGCGATGGCCACCGCTGCCCCTTCGGCGGCAAACCGTTGGGCGATGGCCAGTCCGATGCCCCTGGCGCCCCCGGTGACCACGGCGGTCCGCCCCTGCAACAGCCCCGCGCCCGGCCGCTCCCCGGTCATCTGCCCGCTCACCGGTCGCCTCCGGCGCCGACGCGATCGCTCATCACCGCGGCGTAGTTCACCGGGTCCGTGGCGCCCTCGGTGTTGATGATCAGCACGCGGCTGTCAGTGGTCAGCCCGGCGGCTTCCCTCACCGCGGGATCCTGGGCAATGGCCAGCATCCCGCCCAGGCCGGCGGCCCCGGATTCGCCCGCCTCGACACCGACCTCGCCGAGCAGCCGCATCGCCTGATACGTCAGGTCGTCGTCGATGGCGAGGAAGGTGTCAGTACCAGCGGCGACGATCGGCCAGGCGATCTGCGAGGGGAGGCCGCAGTTCAGCCCGGCCATCGCGGACCGGTGCGGCCCGGGTACTTCGGCGAGCTGACCGGCCTTCGCCGACGCCATGAGGCAGTTGGCGGTGGCCGGCTCGACCACCACGGTCCGGACCCGATCATGGCTGGCGGGATCAATGGCGTGACCTCGGTCGTGACCCCTGGAATGTCCCCTGGAATGTCCCCTGGAATGTCCCCTGAAATGTCGCAGCCCGGCTGCGGCGAAGGCACCTACTCCGGCTTGCAGCGCAACGAATGTCGGCGCCGGCTGCCCGCGCGCGGACAGCTCGTCGTCGAGTTCGAAGAACATCGTCGAATATCCGTCGATGACATCCCTGGGCGTCTGTTCGTAGCCCTCCCATGAGGTGTCGGAAATGACCAGGGTCTTCTCGTCGGCGAGCAGCGCCGACTCGGCGACGGCATCGTCGTAGCTGCCCAGAACGGTGCGGACGGTGGCGCCCTCGGCGGCGATGGCGGCGATCCGGGCCGCAACGGTGCCGTCGGGCACGAGGATCGTGCAGCCCAGGCCGAGCAGTGCGGCCATCCGGGCGACCCCGCGGCCATGGTTGCCGTCGGTGGCCGCTGCCAAAGTGCGATTGTGCTGGCCGGCCAGTTGTTCCCGGATCTGGTCAACCGACAGGTCCGCTGTTCCCCCGGGCAGCCAGGTCCGGGCAAGGGTCTGCAGCACGGCCCAGGAGGCGCCGAGGATCTTGAACGACGGCAGGCCGAGCCTGCGCGCCTCGTCCTTCACCAGCACCGAGCCGACGCCCAGCCGCTCTGCCAGCTGGGGGCAGTCCCGAAGCGGTGTCGGCTGATAGCCGGGAAGGAGTCGGTGGGCGCGCATCGGCGCCCTGGTCAGCGCACCGAAGCCGGCGGCCGGGACGGTGGATAGGGCGGCTTGATTGATGAACAGCTCGGAAGATGTCATGTTCTCTTCTTTCAGACCGCTGTGTAGCCGCCGTCGACCACCAGCGCCTGACCGGTGATGTACGCCGAATCGTCGGAGGCCAGAAACAGGACGGTGCCACTCATCTCACCGGGCTGGCCCTGCCGCCGCAACGGGATGCCGGCGGTGAGCTGTTCCAGGGCGAGCGCGGGATCGGCCTGATGTGACCAGAAGGAGTCGTTGAATGCCGTGTCCACCCAGCCGGGGCAGAGCGCATTGACGGTGGTGCCGGCCGGGCCCAGTTCGTCGGCCAGAGCCCGTACCAGTCCCAGCAGTCCGGCCTTGGTGGCGTGGTAGGCGGGCATCCCGGCGTGGCCGCGAAACGCCCCTGTGGAGGAGGTCAGAATGATCCGCCCGCGGCCGGAGGTGGCCAGCAGCGGAGCGGCCGCCTGGCTGATCAGGAATGGAGCACGCAGGTTGACCGAAAAGGTGTGGTCCCACGCCTTCGCGGTCCATTGCGCCAAGGGGCGGGCGTCCAGGATTCCCGCGGTGTAGAAGACGGTGTCCAGGATGCCATCGCCGAATTCGGCGGCCGCATTCACCGCCTGTTCCGCGGAGCCCGTATCACTGAAATCACAGTGCAGGAACTGCGCCGGTCCGGGAAGTTCCTCGGCGACCAATTTCTCGCCCAACTCACCATTGATATCGGCCAGCAGGACGGTGTCGCCGCGGCGCCGGAACGCCTGAACAGCGGCGGCGCCGATCCCGGTCGCACCGCCGCCGACGAGCACCGTCCTCACGGGCTTGATTTCATTCCGGTGGCCGCCAACGCGTCCCTGCCGCAGCTTTCGTCGTCCTCCGACGCGGCGCCGCTGACCCCGAGACCGCCGATGAGGGATCCGTCGGAGTAGACCGGCAGGCCGCCGGGAAAGACGATGGCCCGACCACCGAGGGTGCCGGCGAGTCCCCAGTCGCCCCCGCCGGGGCTGGAACTGGTGGACCATTTCGCGGTGGGGTGCCCGAAACTGACTGCAGTGAAGGCCTTGTCGGTGGCCAGCGAGATCGCACCCAACTGGGCGCCGTCCATTCGGACTGCAGCGACAGGGTTGCCGCCGCGGTCGACGACCACCGCCGCCACCCTGAGCCCCATGCGGCCGGCCGAGTTCTTCACCTCCGCAAGCAACCGTTCCGCCAGCTCCAGGGACATGTCGGGTGCGTTGACCAGCAGGTTCGTCGCCGGTATTGATTGCCCGTTCACGACAACACCGCGATCACGGTGCCGCACTGGACGTCGGTGTCGGCTTCGGCCAGCAGCGCGGTGACCGTGCCGGCCTCCGGCGCCTCGATTTCGGCATCGACCTTTTCGGTCTCCACCGTCGCCAGCGGCTGCCCAACGGTGACCGTGTCACCGACCTGCACCAACCATTCGACCAGATGGCCCTCTTGCATCGACATACCCCATTTGGGCATGGTGATTTCCATGTGAGATTCCTACCGCTCTGTGTGGGGATCAGCCGGTCATTGTCTTGACAACGGCGGCCCGGATGTCGTCGTCGCTGACCAGGACGCGCTTTTCGAGAACCGGTGAGAACGGGACGGGGAAGTTCTCCCAGGCGACCCGTTGTGGCGGGGCCTTCAACACCGAGAACGCCGATTCGACGACGGCGGCAACGATTTCGCTGGCCGCCGAGCAGGTGAGCCGGGCGTTGTCACACACCACCAGTCGACCGGTGCGGGTGACCGACTCAACAATGGTGTCGAGGTCGAGCGGTACCAGGGTGCGGGGGTCGATGACCTCCACCGAGATGCCGTCCTTCTCGAGCTTGGCCGCAATTTTCAGCGCCCGGGGCACGAGCGCTCCGATGGCCACCAGGGTGACGTCCGTGCCGCGGCGCTTGATGTCGGCCACGCCGATGGGCACGGTGTAGGCATGTTCGGGCACTTCACCTTTCGTGCCGCCGAGCACGAAATCCTGCAGGTAGACAACAGGATTGGGGTCGCGGACCGCGGACAGCATCAGGCCCTTGGCGTCATAGGGAGTGGACGGCATGACGATCTTGAGGCCGGCGACGTTCATCAACATCGGGTGCGGGTTTTCCGAGTGCTGTGCGGCCCCTGATCCGCTCGGGCCGGTGGCGGTGAAATATACGATCGGCAGATCGACCTGCCCGCCGGACATGTACCGGAGTTTTGCGGCCTGGTCGGCCAGCTGGTCCATGGCGACGTAGAAGAACGAGCCCACCATGAGGTCGACTACGGGGCGCAGGCCGACGGCCGAGGCCCCCACGCAGGCCCCGACAAAGGTGGCCTCCGAGATCGGGGTGTTCCGCACCCGCTGGTCACCGAATTCACCGATCAACCCCCGGGTGGCACCGATGATCGAACGGTCGACGTCTTCACCGATCACCACGACCGTGTCGTCCTCGGCCATCGCCGCCCGCAGCCCCTCCTGCATGGCCTTGATGAAGTAGATGGAGCGAGCCGGCTGTGTCTGGGTCATCGCTGGTCTCCGTCAGGGGTGTCGCGAACAGGGGTGCGGCGAACAGTGGGGTGGCCAACAGTGCTGTCGGCGAAAAGATGCAGCAGTGCTTCTTCGGCGTCGGGAAAGGGGCTCGCCTTGCCGAAGGCGACCGCGTCATCGATCGCCCGGGTCTCCTCGGAGTCGATGGCGTCCCACCCGGCCTGATCCAGCACGCCGGATGCGATCAACTCCCGCGCGTACGCGGCGATCGGCTCCCGCTGGCGCCAGTGTTGCTGTTCTTCCTCCGGCCGGTAGGCGCCGGCGAAGGCTTCCTCGCCCTCGTTGTGGCCGTGCCAGCGGTAGGTCTTCGCCTCGATCAGCGACGGCCCGTCACCGCCCCTGGCCCGTTCGATGGCCCGTTCCACGGCGCGCCGGACGTCGCCGACGTTGTTGCCGTCCACCTGCACACCGGGAATGCCAAAGGGTTGACCGCGGTCGGCGATCTTCCCGGCGGTCAGCTTCTCCGTCGCGGTCCATTCGGTATAGCCGTTGTTCTCGCAGACGAAGATGACCGGCAGTTTCCAGATCGCAGCCAGGTTCATCGACTCGAAGAACACGCCCTGGTTGGCGGCGCCGTCACCGAAGAACACCACGGTTACCGTGTCCCGTCCCAGATGCTGGTCGCCCCAGGCGGATCCGGTGCCGATCGGGATCCCCCCGCCGACGATGCCATTGGTGCCCATGATGCCGAGCGCGAAGCTGACGATGTGCATGGATCCGCCCTTGCCGCGGCAGTAGCCATCCACCCGGCCGAACAGCTCGGCCATCATCCGGTCAACGGTGGCGCCCTTGGCGAGCAGATGACCGTGCCCGCGGTGGGTGGAGGTGATCCGGTCGTCCGGCCGCAGCGCGGAGCACACCCCGACGGCGACGGCCTCTTCACCGAGGTAGAGGTGCACGAAACCGGGCAACTGCCCGCGCTTGAACAACTGCGCAACCTTCTCCTCGAAGCGGCGGATGCGGATCATCTGCCGAAGCAGGTCCGCCTGCTCCTGGGCCGGTAGGTCAGCCCGCGGTGGGGTGGTCATGATGTCTCCTTGGTTTTCGGCTGTCGGGATTTGCGAGTCTTGTGCTGATGTGTGCTCGCTCATGTGTCCTCGCCCCAGAGGACGAGGTTGAGGAACGCGTGCAGCCGTTCGGTCGACGGCTTGGTGAGGATGGCACGGGGGTCGCCCTGCTCCACGACGACGCCGCCGTCGATGAAAACCACCCGGTCGGCGACGCGTTTAGCGAATCCCATTTCGTGGGTGACTACGACCATGGTGCGGTTTTCGGCGGCCAGGGTCCGCATGGTGTCGAGCACCTCGGCCCGCAGTTCGGGGTCGAGTGCGGAGGTAGGTTCGTCGAACAGCATGACGTCCGGATTCATGGCCAGGCTTCT
>JBBRDH010000155.1:0-12947 GCA_038204125.1 Mycobacteriales bacterium | reverse complement strand
GGGCCGTGCCGATTAGTCGGCGCTGAGACTGGGAGGAGCCCATGCCTGACAACACTCCCGGGCCACGATCCGACCGGGCGGGCGAAGACGGATTCACGCTGATCGAACTGCTGGTCGTCGTCGTGATTCTTGGTGTGCTGATTGCGATTGCGATCCCTCTGTACCTGAACTACCGCAAGGGGGCCAACGACGCGGCCGCGCAGTCGGACCTGAAGGGTGCAATCAGTGTGCTGGAGCAGTGCAACGCCGACAACGGCACGTATCCGATAGCGGGCTTCCCGCTATCGGGGACGGGCCCGGCGGGCAGCTGCACGCGGACCGTCAATCTGAGCAGCGGCACATCGATGCAATACACCCCTGGCTCGCCCGTTGGCACCAGCTATGTCCTGGCATTCACCAACGCGAGTGGATCTACCAAGTTCTACTGCTACGCGAGCAGCAAAGGCGGTTCGGTCCGGTTGGTCACTCCGGCTCCAGTGAGCGGCGTGGCATCGGTGACGACCTGCTGATCGAAGGTCGACCGAACGGAGCGACAGCGAGCCGAGCGCTCGAGAACGGGCATAGCGCAACACAGCAGAACCGGTACCACGAAAAGGGAAAGGCGGCAGCATGAGGCACCGCCAGAAGGGGCGCGTCCGGCCGATCAATACGGACGGGCATGCCATCGGTCTGGATCTCGGTGCCACCGGCGTCCGGGCAGCAATCCTCACGCTGGGCACGATGGCCGGGCGACCTTCTGCCAACGTTCACGGGGCGGCCTCGCTGCCGCTGCCGCCTGGCGCGGTGGTGAACGGTGTGGTGGTCGAGCCGGCGGTCGTCACCAAGGTGCTCAAGCAGCTGTGGGAGGTCAATGATTTCGGCTGCCATCGGGTGATCCTGGGCGTCGCAAATCCCCAATCGGTGGTGCGGCCGTTGGAGATTCCGAATCTCAATGCCCAGCAACGGGCAAAGGCGCTGCCCTTCCAGGCTCAGGAGATCGTCGCGCTCCCGTTGGACGAGGTGATCCTGGACTTCGCGGAGGTCGGCGATCCCGACCCGACGACCGGCCTGCTCTCCGGCCTGCTGATCGCTACGCCGCGGCTGCCGGTCCTGGCCGCCGTTGAGGCGGTTGAAAAGGCCGGTCTGAGAGTGGCCCGAGTGGACCTGTCCTCATTCGGCGCGCTGCGCGCGATTGCCGACGGCAACCTGGTGGTCGAGGCGGTGATCGACATCGGCGCGCATCTGACGTCCATCGTCATTCACAATCATGGGGTACCGCAATTGGTTCGTACGCTCGCCCGCGGCGGCCAGGAGCTCACCGACCTGTTGATCGAAAATTTGGGTCTGACCTTCGAGGAAGCCGAGCGAGCGAAGTACGAGACCGGGCTCAGCGGCCAGCGCGATGCCGCTTCGACCGCTCTGGAGACCGCTATCCGGCCACTTCTCGCCGAAATCCGGAGCTCCATCAACTATTTCCGGGCCGGTGGTGACGGTGCCCAGCTCGAGGCAATCTCGCTGACCGGGGGCGGCTCCTCCCTACCTGGGCTGGCCGCCGCTCTTTCGAAGCAGAATGGCGTGACGACCACCGTGGTCAGCCCGCTGCAACACGTCAACAACCGCCCACCGCCGACCGAACTCGGTGCCGCCGAACTCGATCAGGACACCAGTGCGGTCTCGGTCGGGCTGGCCATGGGAGCGGCCGCGTGAGCCGCGAAACGAACTGTCGGCCGACTAGTCGGAGAGCAAGATGACCGCGACACTCGAACAGCCGGCACCCGCCACACTGTGGAGCTCGATGCCGGGCTGGGGCATCGCGGCCGACCTCATCCCACCCGAACTGATCAACGGCCGTCGTCTCAAGGTGCTGCGCAGGTTGCTGGCGGCCGGCCTACTGGTACTGCTGGTGGCCTGCGCCGCCGGCTACTACCTGTCGGTCCGTGAAAACTCCACTGCCTCGTCGGAGCTCACCACTGTCCAATTCGAGACGTCACAGTTGCAGAGGGAGGGTCGGAGCTATGCGGGCATCGTCACGATCCAGGGTGCTGTCAGCAAGGTCCAGACCCAGATCGCCGGGTTGATGGTCGGAGACGTGGACCTTGTCGGGTTGACGGAAAAAATACAGAGCAGTCTGCCCAAGACAATGACGATCAGCCAGGAAGCGATCACCGTCAGCACAGCGGGAGTGGCCGCAGCAGGAGCCGGCGGAGCGGCCGGCGTGCTCGACACGTCCGGGCTGCCCCGGATCGGCACCATCACGATGGGCGGGACCGGGCAGACCCTCAACGACCTCTCGGACTACGTCGACAAGCTCAAGTTGATCAACGGTTTCGTTGATGTGCTTCCCATCTCTAACACGGCAGCCAACACCGGAAAGGCCGGAACCACCTACAGCCTGACCATCGGACTGACCAATGCGGCACTGAGCCACCGGTTCGATGCCCCGGTGAAGAAGTGAGCGCCCGCACCCAGAGTCGGGGAGCATGGATGCTGGGCGGGGCCGTGGTGGCGGCCTTGATCCTGGGTGGCGGATGGTTCTTCGCGATCAGTCCGCAGTTGTCGGCCGCGTCGTCGACCCGGATCGAAGCTGATTCGGCGCGCATGCAGAATGTCGTGCTGCAGGCCAAGAACGTAAAGCTCAAGAAGGATAACGAGCAGGCCGGAACACTGCGGGCGAGTCTGGCGGTCGCCCTGGCCCAACTGCCTTCCGACGGCGGATTGCCGGCGTTCACCCGTCAACTCTCCGCCCAGGCGACGGCCGACAAAGTGCTGCTGTCCAGCATCACCGTCGGCGGTGCGGCGGCTGTGACCGGCGCAGCTCCGGCGACCGGATCCGCGGTGGAGACGTCGGCCGCCCCGGTAGAGACCCCCGCCGCCGGGTCATCGGCCGCAGCGGTGCCGGGAGCCGCCGCGGCCTCGGCCACCTCGATCGTGGCAATACCGATCACTCTGTCCGCCAGCGGGATCGGCCGGAACACAATGGCCTTCCTCAAGGACATCCAGGTGACCGGGCCCCGACGGGCGCTGGTGACTGCGAGCCAGTTGTCACCGGTGGGGGGCAAGGGCGGGCTGGGAAGCATCGACGGACCATGCACGCTGAATCTGACACTCACAGTCTTCTCGGCGCCCCTCACGCCCACGGCCAAGGTTGCCCTCGAAAAGCTCATCAGCGGTAAGTAGCCGGATGAGAAATCGGTGATCAGTCGACTCCGCCACGGGCCACCCTCCTGTCCCCCGATGGGCGTTCGTCATCCTGGCGGTTCACACCGACACCGACACCGCCACCGTCGCTTCGCCCTCTTGGGACGGCGCCTCGGAGATGAAGGATTCGTCCTGCTCGAGACGCTGGTCGCGATCAGCCTGATCAGCGTGGTGATGGCCGGCTTCACCACATTCTTCATCAACTCTGTCGCGTCGACCAGCGCGCAGCGGGCAGCTCAGACTGCTACCGAAGTCGCCAATTCGGCCGTCGAAAATGTCCGTGGACTTCCCGCGTCCGACCTGACCAAGGACCGGGATCTGGTCGTCGTGCAAGCCCAGTTCACAGCGGCCCGATCAAACACCGCCATCGCGTCATGGTTGCCGGCAACCTCGATGGCGGAAGCGTTCGATCCGGCGGCCGCCGGGACAGGCAAGGGAGCGGCCGCGGCAGTCCCGACAATCGGTTTCACCGTGCCGAAGATCAATGGCGTCGATTACACCGTCAACGAATATCTTGGCGCCTGCGAGGTGCTGACGCTGAACGCCGGCTGCCTACTACACGATCCGGCTTCGAAAGTCGTCGGTACTCAATACCTGCGTCTGGTGGTCGCCGTGACCTGGTCCGGCGCGCGCTGCACGCAATCCGTGTGCACCTATCTGACATCGACGCTGATCAGCGCCGCTGCCGATCCACTGTTCAACCTCAGCACTTCCCCGCCCGAGATACCGGTGATGACCTATCCGGCAGCACAGATAGCAGCCGTCAACGACGTCGTGAAGCTACGGCCGACATTCACTGCCTTCCCCAGGTACCGCTTCTCCATCGCCGGAGTGCTGCCGGTGGGGCTCAGCCTCAACACCTCCACGGGCCTGATCAGCGGCATGCCGTTGGTGGTCACACCGATCACAACTGTCACCGTGACTCTGACGGACGGGTTCGACCGGACCGCCACCGCTCCAGTCACCCTGACCGTGGTGCCCACACTGGTCGGCACCGCACCGCAGGCTCAGGCGAGCCTCGTCGGCACGGCCATCACCGCACTGACGGTGACCGCCTCAGGCGGCCAGACCCCGTATCTGTGGACGGTTGACGCTGCCAACCCGCTTCCGCCAGGTCTGTCGGTGTCGACGGTGAACAACCAGGCGGTCATCACGGGCACTCCGAACAGCGTTGGACCATTGCCGGCAACCTTCCTGGTGGTGTTGACCGTCACGGACCTTGTGAATCGGAGGGCGACGGTCCCCATCTCCTGGTCCATCAGCTATCCGCCATTCGCCGCCGCCAACCCGGGACTGCAGAAGAGCACCGTCGGCACGGCCCTTTTGGCGCCACTGGCGCTGACCGTTACTGGTGGGTCCGGCTCGTTCACTTGGACCGGCGGCGGGTCGCTTCCGGCCGGGCTGGTGATGACCACTGCCGGGGTCATCACCGGGACTCCGACCGGGCCGGCAGGTGTCATTTCGGTCACCTTGACAGCCACCGACACGAAGTCGTCGGTCAGCCCCGGGGTCTTCGCGTTTCAAACCTTCACATTCAACTGGACCGTGTTCGACCGACCGACCGTGGTCGCGCTGGCTCCTGCGCAGGTGACATTCGGTGCTAGCGTGGTCAACCTCCAGTTGACAACAACCTGCCCTAACGCGCCGTGCACCTACACTTTCAACAATGGACCGGCAACATTCGCCATTGGCAGCACCGGCCTGCTGAACGGGACCGTCACCTCAGTCCCGCAGACGTTTCCCGGGGCCAGTTTCACTGTGACCGACGGCTCCGGGGCGACAGCAACCTCCGCGCCATTCAGCGTCGTGGTGAACCCGCTGCCCACCCTTTCCACCCCGGGCGACCAGCTCACTGCCCCAGGGGCGGCGGCGGCGGCGTTGAACATCTCGAATCGGCTGACAGGCGGAACGGGGGCGTTCACCTATTCTGCCTCGGCGAACCTGCCGGCCTGGCTGACTCTGAACCCTTCGACCGGGATCATCACCGGCACTGCTCCGGCCACGTCGAGCGTCGTCAGCGGAATCGTGGTGACCGTCGTTGATGGATACGGCAAATCGGCGTCCACACCTGCGTTCAGTTGGGCGGTCGGTGCAGCCCCGTCCCCGCCGCAGAACGTGTCCGTTGCCAATGGCGACGGGGTGTTGACCGTGTCGTGGGCCCCACCCGCCAACATCAACGGGCTACCGGTGACGAAATACACGGTCACGTTGACGGCCGGCGGCGGGTCATGTGCCACCACTGGGGCCGTGACCTGCACCATCAGCGGCCTGACCAACGGCATCCAATACCCGGTCACCGTCACCGCGACCAATGGCTACGGCACAAGCGGGCCCTCGGCCCCGGTGGTCGGAATCCCCTACCCGGCGCTTCTTCTTGCCACGAATCCTGACCTGACGCTATGGCTCGACGGCGCCGACCCGACTGTCCTGTTCAGCGGTTCGGGCCCGGGCTGCACCGGACCTCCGGCCACCGCCGGGGCTGCGCTCGGGTGTTGGAAGGACAAGAGCGGAGTGCATGAGAACTTTGTCCAGGGCACGGCCGTCAATCAACCCAGCATCGGTGCTTGGAATGCGCTGAGCGCGGCCAACTTTGCTGACTCCGGCCGAGTCATCAATTCGATCGACGACAAAGATTATTATCAGACCGCGTTCGTGGCTGCCAACATCACTTCCGTGAACACCGATGGACTTATAGACCTTTTTGGATTGGCGACCGCAGATACGAACGTGCGGATTGGTCCGTTTCCGAACTTCGACCGCACGAAGCTCAACAACAATGATTGGTCTTACAATACCTCCAGCAATAACAAACCGCTCAATTGGTCCAACGGCGTGCAAGGTGGCAACATAAACCCACCACTGGGCAACGTGAAGCCACCACTGGGGTTGATCATCACCGACCAGTCCGCGACAATCAATGCAAGTAATAGGCCTGGTGTGCCGGCGTCGCCAACACCGACGTTCGCCGCCAGCGTCTCCAACACGTTCAATAACCGCGGCATTGTCGGTCAGATTGGTGACGTCATTACCTTCAAAAGGGGTCTCAGCACCGCGGAGCGCAGAGCGGTAGAGGAATATCTATCGAACAAGTGGGGGGTAGTGATAGCGCCGGTTCCACCGCCGTCCGCCCCACTTGCAGTTTTGCCAGTCGCAGGCGATACGACGCTCACCGCGTCGTGGGCGGTGCCGGCCAGCATTGGCGGCGCCGCAGGAATCAGCTATACGGCAGCGCTCAGCTCAGGTGCGTCTTGTACTACGACGGCCTTGACCTGCCAGTTCACCGGCCTGACCAACGGCACGAGCTATTCCCTCACAGTCAAAGCAACCACCGAATACGGCACCGGACCCTCGTCCGCCCCAGTAAGCGCAACCCCGTTCCCGTACCCGACAGTCATGGCAGGGGCCAGCATGTCGCTCTGGCTCGACGGGTCCGACCCGAACGCGCGGTTCAGTGGGTCGGATTGCACCACGGGAGGCGGTTCGACGACTGTGATCGGCTGTTGGAAGGACAAGAGCAGCCTCCATGAAGACTTCATCCAGGCCACGGCGGCGAACCAACCTGGTGTCGCACCCTTCAATAACAACCTCAACGCGGCCAACTTCGTCGACGCTTCTGATGTGATGACCTCCATCAACGGCAACAACCAATATCAGACGGTTTTCGTGGTCTCTAATGTCACGTCAGCGGGTAACGGCTATAGCTATTTGTTCGGCCAGGCCAATAGCGACTTCTCCGTGCGGGTCGGCTCGAACGTGAACCGCACCACTCCGAACGGCGCGGACTGGTCATCCGGGACCGGCACGCCACCGCTGAATTGGACCAACGGCGCGCAGGCCGTCAGGCGAACTATGCCGGCAACTTTGATCACCACTGACCAGTCCTCAGGTGTCAAGGGACCGCCATTTTCGGCAAGCATCTCCAATTCCGCCTTGGCTGGCCGCGGCGTAGTGGGCCAGGTAGGTGAAGTCATTACGTTCAATCGAATTTTGGACCTCGTGGAGCGGCGCTCGGTCGAGGAGTATCTCCGGGTCAAATGGGGTGTGGTGATTACGCCAGGCGCCCCGGCCCCGGTCACAGCTTCCCGCCCGACTACGACCAGCGCGAAAGTTTCGTGGACAGCACCACCGAGCAACGGTGGCGCCGGGATAACTACATACACGGTCACCGTAGCCGGTCAGACCTTCTCGACGACCAACACGACTATCTCGTTCAACGGCCTGAGCACGACCACACTCTACACATTCAAAGTGACAGCAACCAATTCCGCTGGAATTGGACCTTCAGGTTCGTCGGGCCCGGTATAGCCGTGAATGCTTTCTGGGGACGGTCAGCCTTGTGTATAGCACGACTGAGGCAACGATCGCGTCCCGATGACGGCACGACCTTGGTGGAACTGATGGTCGGCATGATGATCATGTCGATCTTCATGTCGATGTTCACCGGGGCGATTTTGCTGATGAACGACGCGATGAACAAGTCGCAGGCAATCAGTTTGTCCTCATCGCAGCTCAACATCGCCTTCCAGAACCTGGACAACACAGTCCGCTACGCCTCCGCGATCGGAGTTCCGGACAAGGGGTCGGATGGGTCCTGGTACGCGGAGTTTCGCTCGATCTACACCGGCACTGAGATTTGCACGCAGCTCAGGGTGGACATCGCTTCCCAGCAGTTGCAACGGCGGACCTGGATCGTGGTCGCGGGGGTCGCGCCGGTGCCGACCGCGTTCGTTCCGATCTCATCCGGCATCACGAACGGCGCAGCGGTCAGCGGACCGACCACGCAGCCCTTCTACCTCGTGCCCCTTGCGGCCAATGCCTTGTCCCAACAGTTCACGGTCAATCTGATCTCGCCCGCCGGACCCGCTTCGTCGGTGACCACGTCGGCGTCGAGCTACACGTTCACCGCGATGAACAGCAGCCTGCCGGTGCCCACCTCACCGATCTGCAACGAGGTATCCCGACCATGACAAGGCTCCGATGTATCGCGCGACGCGCGAATACCGGTCGTCCGGACGACGGCGATGGCGAGCGCGGCTCGATGGCCATCCTGATGATGGTCATGCTTGTCGGCCTGATGCTCAGCTCCACCCTCGTCCCGATGATCATCACCCAGGACCGCACCACCCGATTCGATAAGACCCGCGTCCAGGCCCTGAACGCCGCACAAGCCGGAATCGACGTGACGCTCGGCGTAATCCGGGGAGCCGTCGACTCCCTCGTGGGCGCCGCCGCCGGCGTCACCTGGGGCAACAGTAGTCGGCTCCCCTGCACAACGAGTCCCGCCCTACCTCTCACCGGCACCGTCAACGCCGGCGGAGCCGGTGTTGCGTCATATTCGGTGGTCGTCGAGTACTTCATGTTGGACCCTGTCACCGAGCCGGCGTTCCTCCTCGGGACCCGCACGCCTGACACGATGGACTGCGCGGCCGGCGGCCCGAGTGACCCGATCTCAGGGGAGACCACTCCTCGCTACGCCCGGATCACTTCGACCGGCAAGGTCGGGACGGCGGTCAATGGGTCCACTGCGGGCCGGACATTGACCGCAACATACGTGTTTCGGACGGCAAACATCAGCTTGCTGGGCGGGACCGTCAAGATGCTGTTCACCGGTCTGTGCATGGATGTCGGCTCGCCCACCGCGCCGAGCCAGACACCCCTGGTGCTCCAGCCGTGCAGCACGAGCCGGCCTCCGACAGCGCAGCAGGTGTTCGCCTACCGGACGGATCTGACGCTGCAGTTGGTGGCCTCGGCCACCAAGGCCAACCCGGAGGGTCTTTGTTTGAATTACGCACCGCCCGCCAAATCGGGCGACGTCATCCCGGTGACACTCAACCAGTGTGTGAAGCTCGGTCTACCACCGCTCTTCACCGAACAGTGGAGTTATAACGACCTCGGTCGATACCAGGCGGCGAACGCCGATTCCGCTGATACCGGCCTACTGCCGGATCTCTGCATGGACGTCGCCGCCCAAGCCTCCAGTCAACCCGTCATTTTACGGTCGGCGTGTGGGGGCAGCGGGTCCTCTTGGGAGCCATCTGCGTCGGTAGGGCCTGGGGCGGCTGGGCTGCCCGAATGGATCAGCTACAAGGAGTTCGGCCGGTGCATGGATGTTCCAGGTTTGAACGTCAATGCCCCCTCATTGATGCTCTATCCGTGTAAACAGAACCCGTATCCGCAAGCATTGCTGTGGAACCAGGTGTTCCAATCACTCCCGATTCCCGCTGGCAAGGCAAGCGTCGCCAGCACCCTGTCCACAATCTTCAATAGGGGCGTGCCAGGCTACCCAGCACCGGACAACAAGAACTACTGCATCACCAGCCCGGGCGGCGCTGCAACCCCGGCGTGGGTCGGTGTCAGCGAATGCGCAGCTGGTAGCGAGCTGCAGCTGTGGACTCTCTACGGCGGAGACAAGTCCCTGACCTATTCGCAGAAATACACGATTGTCAGTACCAAGGGCGGACTCTGCATCGCGGTGGGGCCAGACGATAACACCAAACCCTGGTCCGGGCTGATTGCTAAGAAATGCGACGGCGGGCCCGATCAGAAATGGAATGTCGACCCGAGCCTGCTCAACGTGACCCTGAAGAACATTCGTGAGAAATAGCACCGCCGGGCCCTACCCGCCGATGTGGGGTCCGCCCAGTCAGGCGATCTTGACCCGTTGCGGCTTGTCGGTGTGTTCGATGTAGGCGCCTGGGCGCATCTCGCCGTGGGGAGTGGACATGGCGAGCCGGCCGGCGACAGTATTTCGGTCGGCCAGCGCGCGGTAGTAGGCGGCGCGGGTGTTGGCCGCCCGGCCGGTCTGGGCCAGCGGCGGCAGCGCATCGGGGTCGAGTTGGGAGTTCATGCCGTCCCGGATGAGTTTCGTGGCTTCGGTGCACAGCTGCGAGACCCGCGACTGGGTGACGGACAGGCCGATGGCGATGTCGCTCATCTGACGCTGCTCGAAGAAGTAGGCGATGACGACGAATCGAAGCCGCTCGGGCAGCGCGGCGATCGCGTCATGCAGGTACCCCATCTGTTCGCGACGCAGGATCAGCGACTCCGGGCACTCGGTCCGGCTGCCGCTGGCCGCCGGGAGCGTGTCGGCGGCGAATTCCTGCAGGCTGAGCACGGCGCCCCGGGCGAGGTCGGCGTACACAGAGTCGAGTTCCCGGGTGCTGATCCCCAGGGCGTCGGCGATGTCGGTGCTGGCCGGCGACCGGTCGAGGGCCGCCGTGAGGTCCGCGCGGGTCGATTCGACGTCGCGGGCCCGGCTGCGCACCGACCGGGAGGCCCAATCCATGGCGCGCAGTTCGTCCAGCAGGGCGCCGCGGATCCGGAAGGCCGCGAAGAGGGTGAACGGCACGCCGCGGGTCGGGTCGAAGGCGCGGGCACTGAGCACCAGGGCCATCATCCCGGCGGAGGTCAGATCGTCGCGGTTCACATGGGCCGGAACCTTGCGAACCCGCTCGGTCACCAATGCGGCCACCATCGAGACGTGGTGTCGGATCAACGCGGCCACTTCCGGTGCCATTGTGGCAGGACACAGAGTGATCGGGGCCATCCCGGTGGCGCATTCTGCAACCTGCCGAGCTTCCGGGCGCGTTTCGCTCGACGCAGGGTAATGGCGCCGTTTTCCCTGATGGGTGACAGCAATTCGGGCGCCCCCACCCGAATGGCCAGTCTCAATCTTCACTGAACCCCCGTTTGAATCATTTGCTCCCCCGTGACACCACGTAAGTGAAAGCATACCTGTAGTGACCGCAAGAACCGCGGTGGTTCTTCCCAAACCCGAGAAACGCCACCCTGGAGCCGGTTGTGAGAGATTCGGACTCTGCGGATTTCTGCCGGGCTTTGGTCACTCTTCGAATCGGACTTGCCGAAATTTCGTCCGGAACTCCACGTCCGGGTCGATCAGAGCGCCAAAGTGTTCAATCTCCTGCTCAATTGTGACCGTCTGCCACTCAGCAGAGACCAGCGAGAATCATAAGAAATTTGCCCGGCCTTCTCCCGATGCCGCAAAGTAGGCTCAAGCTCACAAGTGAGGGGGTTCGGGTGACGGTGCTGGTGGTCGTTTCCGCCGTCTTCGGCCTGGCGATCGGCTCCTTCCTCAATGTCGTGATCCATCGGGTACCCCGCGGTGATTCGTTGATCTCGCCGGGATCCCACTGCCCGAACTGTGGTGCAACGGTTCGACCGCGCCACAACCTTCCCGTCGTCGGGTGGCTCCTTCTCCGCGGGCGTTGCGCCGACTGCGCAGCGCCGATCAGCGTCCGCTATCCACTGGTCGAACTGCTCACTGCTGTGCTTTTTGTCCTGGTGGCAGTGAGACTGGATACGCTGCAACTGGTTCCCGCGTTACCTGCCTTTGCCTACTTTGTCGCGATGGGCGTGGCGCTGGCTTTCATTGACATCGAGCACCGCCGACTGCCGAACGTCATCGTGCTTCCGTCCTATCCGGTGATCGCGCTACTGTTGCTCGGCGCAACTTTATGGACCCACGACTGGTCGGCACTGGCGCGCAGCAGCATCGGCGCGGGCGGCCTCTTCTGCCTGTACCTGTTGCTGGCGCTCATCTATCCGGCGGGTATGGGGATGGGTGACGTCAAACTCGCCGGACTGGTCGGCGGGGTGCTCGGCTACCTGTCGTGGGCGAGTCTGGCGTTGGGTGCCTTCGCCGGCTTCCTGCTCGGCTCCATCGCCGGCATCGCAATGCTGGTGAGCGGTCGGGCCGACCGACGGACGGCACTTCCCTTCGGGCCCTTTATGATTGCCGGCGTCCTACTGGCGATCTTCTTCGCCGACCCGCTCTTTGCGCTCTACTCGCAGCGGATGGGCTTCTGACCTCTTGGGCTTCCCTGGGCATGCTGATCCGGACCGGGCCGGATGGCGATCGTCTCGCATCAGGGGGACAGGTGAACAGATCGAACACCACCGGGGCCCGCTGGCCCCGGGCAGTGTGCCGTCGCAGCTGATCAGTGGGGCATCGAGAAGTTCGGCCAGGGCGACGTACGCGGCGTCGTACGCGGTGAGGTTGGTGCGGAGTTCCCAGATCCGCTGGAGGAGGGTAGCGAGCGGTCGGCGCCGGATCGGGAAGTCCGCCAGATGATGCAAGGCCCGCGGGACTGGCGCCCGCAGCGTGGGATTAGCTCGTCTTGGTCCGCGCAGCGCTGAGACGACCGGGCTTGCAGATGGGCTGGGGCAGACAGGCGCCGCCGACAGCGACTGCCGGTTCGCTTGCGCCGATTCGGCCAGCGCCGTGTACACATCGTCGGGCATGTCCTGCAAATTCATCCGTGATGCCGAGCACACCACTCGCTGCCAACCCCCTCTGGCCAAGGCGATCCGACTCCTCGGGCCAGGATTCGATATCGGTGGCCCACGTGTTTGCAGACGTCCAAACCCTTTGTATACCGCCATGCCTTTTGGTCCTCGCGCATCAGACCCCGTTCAAGGGCACAGAGAACAAACCGCCTTCGTGGGCGGGTCGATGGACGATCGGCCGGAATTGCGGCGGGGGTATTTGGCCCACCCCTACGTCGACGGTATCGTGCTGCCCGGCCGTGGTCCGGCGGCGCACCCAATGGTGTGCTCAGGCGAGAAGATCAGGCCCCGCAGCACCAGTCATCATGCCCGGCGGTCAGTGCTGTCGCTGTTCACGTAATTCCCCAGGGATGTTGTTCACGTAATTCCCCAGGTGGGTCCTGTGTGGTTAGGTCTACCCGCCGGGTGTGGTGGGTGTCGAGTCGGGGCGTCCTGGGCGTTTGCGCGGCCGGTAGGACGGGCCG
>JBBRDH010000154.1:0-13068 GCA_038204125.1 Mycobacteriales bacterium | reverse complement strand
TACCGACCGGGCGACACCGACCTCACCTGGACCAGGCTGACCAACTGGCGCGGGTTGCTGGCCGCCGCCCTCGACCAGCCGCCGCACGAGCGGGTCACAGCGGTGGCGGTGTCCGGGGCGAGCGATTCGGCGTCGGCCGATCTGCTCGCCGGCTGGCTTGCCCTGCAGCTGCGCTGTCCGGTGAAGCGCCACAAGGTCGACCGGGCCGGGACCGGGCTGCATTCGGTGACGCTGACCCGCCGTTCGGGCGAGATCAGTCTCATCCGTCCCGAAGGCGTCACCGCCACCCTTGCCGTCACCAATCAGCCCCCGCGGCAGATGTCACTCCCCCGCCGCAACCTGCGCGACTGCATCGCCGAGGAATTGCGCCGGCTCGACGCCGACGAGGTCTACGCCGAGGTGCTCTCCAAAGGTCTCGACCTGTTGACCAAGTCCAACGGGGCCGAACCGACAGCCAACGCTGCCGGCGGCAGGAGGGCGGCAGCGAAGACACCGACCAAGGCACCGGCCAAGGCTGCGGCCAAGGCACCGGCGAAGGCTGCGGCCAAGGCACCGGCGAAGTCATCGGCGAAGACCGCGGCGAAGGCACCGGCGAAGACACCGGCGAAGGCTGACACGAAGTCACCGGCGCGGGCTGAGGCGACGGCACCGGCGAAGACCGGGGCGAAGACGTCGACGAAGACCTCGGCGAAGTCACCGACCGCAGCGGGAACGGGCACTGGGCCGACCCGTCGGCGGTCGGCAACCCGGCGGGCCGCCGGGACTCAGCCCGCCCCACCGGTCGCGAGCGAAGCCCCGAGCAACCCGACGCTCGCGGCATCCGGCGGCGGCGACCCGGCCGGCGGGTCCGGTGGGGCTCCGATGACCGCAGCGCAGATGTCGGCGGCACCGCTGCCGGCACCACAGGTTCCGGCAGCACGGGCGCCCAAGGAGCAGGTGTCCAAAAAAAAGGTGTCCGAGGAGAAGAGGACTTCGCCCGCCCGGGCGCCGCGCCGACGCGCGGCGCAGGAGTCGGCGGTCCGGTGAACCGCCCGGAAGTGGTGATCCACCGGGACCCAGAGGTGTTGGCTGCGGCCACCGCCGCCCGGCTGGTCACCAAGCTGGTTGATGCGCAGTCGGCGGGCCGGGTGCCGCGGATCGTGCTGACCGGTGGAGGAACGGGAATCGCCGTGCTCGCGGCGCTCAATGCGTCGCCGGCCCGGGATGCCGTCGACTGGCGGCGGGTCGAGCTCTTCTGGGGGGACGAACGGTACCTCCCGGCCGGCGACCCGGAGCGCAACGACACCCAGGCCAGGGGCGCGCTACTCGACCACGTGCCGCTCGATGCCGCCCGGGTACACCCGATGGAATCGTCCGACGGGGCGTTCGGGACGGACGTCGAAGGTGCGGCCGCGGCTTACGGAACGGCAATCGGGGCACGCCCGACGTTCGACGTGATGATGCTGGGCATGGGCCCAGAAGGGCATGTGGCCTCGATATTCCCGGAGTCTCCGGCCGTTTACGACCAGCGCCCGGTGGTCGGCGTGCGGAACTGCCCCAAACCTCCACCGAACCGGATCTCGCTGACCCTGCCCACCATCCGGGCGGCTTCCGAGGTCTGGATCATCACCGCCGGCGAGGGCAAGGCCGGCGCGGTGGCTCTTGCCGTCGGCGGGGCCGGAGAAGTGGCGCTGCCGGCAGCGGGCGCCGTCGGCACGGCCCGCACCCTGTTCCTCATCGATCGCGCGGCTGCGGGTGGGCTACCCGCACACCTCTCCCGGGTCCGAACCTCCTGACCCCAGCCACCTTCTTGAGCAGTTGCGGGTAACAAGACTCACAAACGCACACCGTCACACGCCGAGGCGTTCCTCGCCGTTAGACATACGTGGAGGATCAGGGTCCGTGAGAGACCAGGCGTGGCGACGCATCCCCGATCGAAGGAGCAGCAGATGACCCAGGCCACACCAGACGGCAGCACCCGCGCGACACCGGTCACGGTGACAGTGACCGGAGCGGCCGGCCAGATCGGCTACGCCCTGCTCTTCCGGATCGCCTCCGGCGCGATGCTCGGGGCCGACACGCCCGTCACGCTGCGACTGCTGGAGATCACCCCGGCGCTCAAGGCCGCCGAGGGCACCGCAATGGAACTCGACGACTGCGCCTTCCCGCTGTTGGCCGGCATCGAGATCACCGACGATGTGACCGCGGCGTTCGACGGCACGAACATCGCCCTGCTCGTCGGGGCCCGACCCCGCGGACCGGGGATGGAACGCGGCGACCTGCTCAGCGCCAACGGCGGGATCTTCAAGCCGCAGGGCGCGGCCATCAACGCCGGTGCCGCCGACGACATCAGGGTGCTGGTCGTCGGGAACCCGGCCAACACCAATGCGCTGATCGCGAAGTCCAACGCCCCCGATGTCCCGGCCGACCGGTTTTCGGCGATGATGCGGCTCGACCACAACCGGGCGCTGTCCCAGGTGGCCGCGAAGCTGGGGGTGTCCGTCGCGGAGGTGCGCAGGATGACCATCTGGGGTAACCACTCGGCGACCCAGTACCCGGACCTGTTCCACGCCGAGGTGGGCGGGAAGTCGATCGCCGGGCAGGTCGACCACGACTGGCTGGAGAGCACCTTCATCCCGACGGTCGCCAAACGCGGTGCGGCGATCATCGAAGCCCGCGGCGCGTCGTCGGCCGCCTCCGCGGCGAACGCCGCCATCGACCACGTCCACGACTGGGTACACGGCACCACGACCGGCGACTGGATCAGCGCCGGGGTGGTGTCCGACGGTTCCTACGCGGTGCCGGAGGGCCTGATCTCCGGGTTCCCGGTGGTGGCCGAGAACGGATCGTTGCGCATCGTGCAGGGCCTCGACGTCGACGACTTCTCGCGCGGCCGGATTGACAGGTCGGTGGCCGAGCTGGTCGAGGAGCGGGACGCGATCAGGGAGCTCGGCCTCATCTGAGCGCTCCCCCCCAACCAAACGGGATTGATGCCGTCAACCCCATCGTCTTCGAATGGGTTTGACGGCGATGATGGTGGATGTGCCCCCATCGGACCGTCGCCGACCCCAGTGGTCGCCACACCACCCTTCGAGTGTTGCTACCGACGAAAATTCTGGAGATTGCCGGCCCGCCCAACTGCCCGGGGCGATGGCATTGCCTGCTGAGCCGGGCCACCGGAAGGGCGGGTGGTGTCGATGAGCGATGTCGCGGTCGGTGAGCACGCGTTCCTCTCTGATTGCTCTACTGCGGCATTGGTGACGCGGGCGGGCTCGGTCGATTGGTTGTGTCTGCCGCGGTTCGACAGTGCTCCGGTGCTCGCCCGACTGCTGGATGATGGCGCCGGTTACCTGCTCCTGCGGCCGGCCCAGGACGACGCGGTGGCGCAGCGACGGTATCTGCCGAACGGCTTGGTCCTGGAAACGACATGGTCGTGCGGGTCCGGGCAGCTCGTCGTCCAGGACGCAATGGCACTGGGCGCCCACGAACGCGGCCATGATCTGGGTCGGACCTCACCCGGGGTGCTGCTTCGCCGGGCACGCTGCCTGTCCGGCACCGTCGAAGTGCGGCTGGAATGGGTGCCGCGTCCGGAGTTCGGGTTGATCTCCCCCCGCCTGGAACTGACGACCGGCGGAGTGTTGAGCGCCGGCGGAGGGACGGTGCTGCTGTTGTCCACTGAACTTCCCCCGCAGATCACCGGGGCAATGGCAGCCGGAATCTGCACCCTTCGCGCCGGTGACGAGGTGAGCGTCGCCCTGGAACAGGGCAGCGCGTGGGAAGGGCCCCCGAATCCCTGGTCGGCCCGTCAGGTCCGGCGGCGATTGGCGGACACGGAGCGGGCGTGGAGCAGCTGGTCCGAGCTGCATCAGCGCTACGAGGGGCCGATGCGCGAGCTGGTGCTGCACAGCGGCGTAGTGCTCCAGGGGCTGACCTACGCGCGAAGCGGCGCGATCGTCGCCGCAGCCACCACCAGTTTGCCCGAGGGCGAGGGTAGCGGGCGGACCTGGGACTATCGGTTCACCTGGGTCAGAGATGCCAGCATGACGATGCGAGGTTTGTGGGTGGCTGCGTGCCCGGACGAGGCGGGTGCCTTCTTCGCATTCCTGGCCCGCGCCGCAGGCACCCAGCTCAGTCGCGGTCTGCATCTGTCGATCATGTTCGGTATCGGCGGGGAGCGTGACCTCAGCGAGCGGGAACTCCCGCACCTGACCGGGTGGCGCGGCAGCGGACCGGTTCGGGTCGGGAACGGGGCGTGGACCCAGCATCAGCAGGACGTGTACGGGGCTCTTCTCGATGCCGCATTCGTGTTGCGCGAGCAGTTGGGGTCGCTCGACAAATCAACCCAGGACTTCCTCGTCGCCGCCGTGAACGCGGCGGCGGAGCATTGGCAGGACGAGGACCAGGGCATCTGGGAAATCCGCGGCCCGGCGCGACGATACCTGCACAGCGCGTTGATGAGCTGGGTTGCGCTGGATCGCGGAATCGCGCTGGCAGGGTTGATCGGCGCCGACAATCAGGTCGACGGCTGGTCCAGGGTGCGGGACGACATCCGCGCGGCGATTCTCACGCAGGGCTGGAACGCCGACATCGGCGCCTTCACGCAAGTCTTCGGCGGCTCAGACCTGGACGCGTCCACCTTGCTCATGGCCCTGGTGGGGATTCTGCCGCCCGACGATCTTCGGTTGCACAGCACCATCACTGCGATCATCGCCGGCTTGTCCGACCACCGCGGCCTGCTCTACCGCTACCGCAGCAACGACGGCCTCGATGGTGACGAGGGAACATTCCTTCTCTGCACGTTCTGGCTGGCCGAAGCATTGGCCGTGACCGGCCTTACCGCGCAGGCCGAGCACATCCTGCAGCTGGCGGCCGGGTGCGCCTCCGATCTGGGCCTGCTGGCCGAACAGGTGAGTGACAGTGGTGAATTGCTGGGGAACTACCCGCAGGCGTTCAGCCATCTCGGTCTCATTCTCGCGGCCCAGGCAGTGGGTGCCGCCACCGCCGCGGACCGGGAACACTAACCGTCGCCCTGGGAAAGGACGGTCTCTCGGATCTTGGAGATGGCGAAGCCCCAGGCCTGGCTGACTTTGACCTTGCCGGGGACGGAGATCTCCTCAGGGTTCGTCAGGATGTCGAGCAGGACCGGTCCTGGGTGGGCCAGCGCGTCACGGACGGCGTCGTCGACTTCGCCGGGAGCTTCCACGCGCACTGCGTGAAAGCCGATGGCCCGGGCGACGGCGGCGAAGTCGGGGTTTTCCAGGACGGTGCCGAATTCCGGCAGGCCGACCTGCTCCTGTTCCAGTTTGACCATTCCCAGGCGCCCATTGTTGAAGACGATCAGCTTGACCGGGAGGTGGTAACTCACGGCAGTGATGAGGTCGCCCAGGAGCATGGACACACCACCGTCACCGCAGAATGCGATGACCTGGCGGTCGCGGTCGAGCGCGGCCGCGCCCAGGGCCTGAGGCATGGCGTTGGCCATGGAGCCCAGATTGAAGGAGCCGAGCAGTGCCTGTCGGTCGGACATGGTGACGAATCGCGAGTACCAGACCGTAGACATGCCGGTGTCGGTGGTGAAGACGGCGTCGGGTGCGGCGTGTCGATTGATGGCGCTGGCCAGCAGTTCGGGCCGGATCCGCTGTTCGGTGTTGTCGAAGTGCTTCTGCACGCGGCCGATCGGGGTGTTGTCATGGCCGGGTTCGGCCAGGGCTTCTTGGCGCCGGGACCAATTCTGGTAATGCGTTCGGGCATCGTCGAGGTGGGCGGAGTCTTCTTTGGCGATCAGCAGGGGCCGCAACGCCGCCAACGTCGGTCCAGCGTGGCCGACCAGACCCAGGGCGATGTCCGTACGGCGACCGAGGTGTTCGGCGCGGGCGTCGATCTGGATCACCGTTTTCCCGTCGGGAAACCATTCCCGGTAGGGGAAGTCGGTGCCGACCATCAGCAGGACATCGCCGCCGTCGAATGCTCTGGACGCAGCGGGATTGCCGATGAGGCCGGACTGCCCGACCTGGTACGGGTTGTCGAATTCGAGCCGTTCCTTGGCTTTGATGGTCAGCACCATCGGTGACCTGAGGTGGGCGGCGAGGTCGAGAAGCTCCTCGCGGGCGCCCCGGGCCCCGATTCCCACCAGCATGGTCACAGTGGCCGCAGCGTTGATGAGCGCGGCTGCCTGCGCCAGCGCCGCACTGTCGGGCACGGTCGGCGGATGGGCGCTGACGATCTTCGGTGGGCTGCTGTGTTTGGGCACGTCTTGCCCGCCGACGTCACCGGGCAGGTTCAGCACGGCCACTCCAGGCGCGTTCAACGCTGCCTGGATGGCTTGGGCAAGAAACGTGGTGGCCTGGGCCGGTGAGGTGATGGTGCGGGTGAAGACGGCGACATCACCGAACAGCGCGTCGTTGTCGACTTCTTGGAAGTAATCGGTCCCCAACTCTTCCATGGGCACCTGCCCGCAGATGGCAAGCATGGGCACGTGCGATTTCTTCGCGTCGTACAGACCGTTCAACAGGTGGATCGAACCAGGACCGACCGTGCCCATGCACACCCCGATGGTGCCGGACAACTGGGCCTGGGCACCGGCGGCGAATGCTGCGACTTCTTCGTGCCGCACCCCGATCCATTCGATGCGATCCTCCCGGCGAATGGCGTCGGTCACCGGGTTCAGGGCATCCCCGACGACCCCCCAGACAGTTCGCACGCCTTGGTCGGCGATGGTGCTCACGATCAGTTCGGCGACAGTGGTCACGATGGGGCCTCTCCGTTTGTCGGGTGCAGGTCGCGTTCGCTGGAACGTTATCCGGCGATCCGGCAACCCAGTCGGCGGCCGAGTGCTCCGGTCGTTCGCCAAGCCCGGTTGGTGACCACCGTCCGGGTGGCATCCACCCGGACGGACCCGCCCTGGAACCCACTTCCCTGGGTCCAGGTGCCGACTGCCGCGTGCTCGCGGCGCACAGGTCCGGCGGCCCGCCTGCATGCGACCCAGGCGCTCACCGGGTAACGGCCGGATCGGGCTGGTGCAGCCACCTGTTCTCTGCCGCGTCGTAGTGGGCGAGCCCGGCTTCCTGAAAACCCTGCAACCAACCCATCATCGGCCAGAAGCCCCAGCGTCGTTCGAAGATTGCCGCGTTCCGCAGGATGTCGTCCAGGTGCGCGACGGGCAGCGGCTGCGTCAGGTGGTACTGATGGTGGGCGTCGGCGCCGCCGACCCAGATCAGGTCCACTCCGCAGCGGTGCGCGGCGTAGCCGAAATCGGTGTCCTCTGCGCCATATCCCTCATATTCTTCGTGAAAGCCTTGCAACTGCAACCAGGTTGCCGCGGAGACCGCGAATGACAGCGACCAGAAGAGATGCCAGTCGCGGGATTCGATGTGCTCTCCCGGTTGCGGGGCCGGTCGCGCGGCGTGCGGCTCCCCGTGGAGCACCCGGGGGTCGAGATCGGCGGCCCGCACGTCGGGTCCGAGATACCTGACCACGCCGCAGTGCAGGGCCGGCGCCGGGTGGGACTCGACGGACCGTCGGTAGGACTCGATCAGGCAGGGCGACGGGATGCAGTCGACGTCGAGAAAGATGAGCTGATCGGCCCCGGCCGCGAGGGCCTCGGCGGCACCGACATTTCTTGCTGCGGCCAGCGGCAGGGTGTTCCCGCATTCGATGACCCGGGTCCGCAGGTCGCAGGCGGTGCCGGCGAGCGGTCCGGTCTCGGTCTGCTGGATGGCCCGGGGGTCTCCCATCGCCACGACGACGTAGACATCCGGGATCCGGTCCGACCGGGACAGACCGACCTGCTGCTGGTGCAGGTGATCGTGACGGCCGGCCACGATCGTGATCACCGCGATCTTCACGGTGCCGATCCTCCGATCGCCGACGGGCGTCGGAGGGAACAGGCAGTCTCCTGCAGGAACCCGGCGGCGCGCTTTGCACCGTCCACGGAAAGCCAACGGGCCCAAGAGCTTCCGTCCAGTGCCTGGGCCGCCTGGAGCAGCGCAGGCCAACTGTCGTCAGCCGGCCACTCCGACAGCCCGATGGCGATCCCTGCAGCGTCGAGAGCCCTGGCGGTGTCCAACTGTTCTCCGTGTGGTCGAGCGTCGGCGATGACGATGGCCGGTGTCCGGGACGCCGCGACCTCGGCCACCGCGTTCTGGCCGGCATGGGTGACGACCACGTCCGCCCAGGACAGCAGCGGCCGCACTTCGCTGTCGGCGCTCCGATGCTCACCGCTGCCGCCGGCGAAACGCCACACCCAGCCGGGCGCGGAACTGCTGGCCGACGCGAGCTGCCCAGGGGTGAAGGAGGCCCCCGGCGTATCGGACCCTCCTGCGCCCCAGAGCACCAGGACGTGCCCGGGCCCGGAGTGATCGACCTTCCGGACCGGCTCTGCGATCTCCAGCCGAGAAATCGGCCCGGCGTGAAAGGTCTTTTCACGCCACGCTTCCGGCCAGTCTTCGTCGAAAAATTCGGCTGACCAGGTGGCGATCAACGCATGCGCGCTGTCATAGGCATTCCGATGGGGTCGATCGGAGCGGTCTCCGCGCATCGCCATCACCACCGTCGGAACGCCCAGCAACCGGCACAGCAGAGCAACCTCTACCGACACGTCGACGACGACCAACGTGGGCGCGTGCTCCGCGATCCAGGCCGCGATCCGGGCCATCCGGGTGCGCAGGCCGGCATGGTGGCGGGGCACCCAGTGCAACGTGCCGTTCGCCGTGGGTTCGACGAAATCGGAGCCGGTGTCGTCTGCGGGAAGCTGGACCCAGTTCGGCCCCCCGTCAGGTCGAGGCAGGGACGACAACACCGTCAGCGGCTCGGCCAGATGCGCCGCGATCAAAGTCATCCGCTGCCGGTGCCCCCCACCCTGGTGATGCACGTAGTAGCCGATCACGGGCGGTCCCAGTTCCGCACGGCGTCGCGGTACACCTGCTCGTAGCCCTGCACCATCATCGACTCGCTGCAGCGGTCCAATGCCTCCTGCCGGACCAGCTCCCGGTCCAGTCGGGCGGCCGCCCGGACGGCTGCGACGGCCGCCCTCATCTCTTCCCGATCGAGTGCGGCCGCGCGCGGCACCGGGAGCAGCCGCCCGGACAGGTCGGTGAGCAGCTCCGGCAATCCACCTCGGGCGAACGCGACCACCGGTGTACCGCAGGCCATCGCCTCGGCCCCCACCAATCCGAAGGGCTCGTCCCAGGCCGGCGTCACCAGAGCCAACGCACTGTGTCCGACCAACTCCCCCAGCACGTCGGAGTTCAGGTGCCCGACATAGCGGATGCGCTCGTCCAGGTGCGGCGCTACCTCGGTCCGGAAATAGGCCTGATCCACGATCGGACCGGCAATCGCGAGCCCGAGTCCGGCCGCCCGGGCGATCGCGATGGCAAGATGCGGCGCCTTCTCCGCGACGATCCGACCCGACCACACCGCATCTGGTCCCCCTGGCCCGGCCTTCCACACTCCGGTGTCGACACCGTTGAGCACCACCCGAGGCGACAGGAACTCGGACCAGGACGAGGCGGTCGCCCGGCTGACCGCGATGAAGTGATCGTGGCGGTGCTCGCCCGCGCCCAGGATCCGCTCCGCCCATGGCAGCGGCGGAGTGTGCAAAGTGGTGATCAGCGGGCACGGTAGGGAAAATGCCTGTTCGACCAGCAGCGGATAGAGCGAATTGTTGTGGATCAGGTCGAAGTGACCCAGCAGATCCGATCGGAGATCCTGCGCGAGATCAGAGAACCCGCCGTGTTCGGCGGCCCGGACGGCCGGGTTCTCCATGATGTCGGCACGCTCACCCGCCGCGTGTCGTGGCAGAGCCCCGAAGGTGTGGTCGACGATCCGCGGATCGCTTCCCGCGGCACCGGCGACCACCACCGTGTGCCCGCGAGCGCGCAGACCCTTCGCCAGCGAGGCGGTGTGGGCTTCGAGCCCACCGGCGAACGGCTGCGCGATCGGGTACCGCAGCGACGCCACGACGAGGATCTTGAAGGACACCGGCGGCACCGCGGGCGCGTCCGACTGGCCCAGCTGACTCATGCAGTATCGACCTCGCTGATCGTGGGGATGGAACCCTGGTTCCAGGAAATGCCTTGGGGCAGTGCCCGCCGGTTGGGCAGTACCCGCCGGTAGACCTCCTCATGAGCCAGCGCCACCCGGAGTCGCTGCCGTCGTCGGTCCGGCCGCGGCGGTCGGGCCGAGTTCGGGTCGGCCACGACGCTGCGAACCCGGTCGAGCAGGCCTACCGTGCCCGGACCGTAGGTCGGATGTCCGTGCTGGTCGTGGAAGCAACCGTCCACCGGCACCAGCACCGCGGTGCCCAGGTCGACACACGCCTCCAGCCAACCGGAATGAGTACCGAAGCGGTACGGGAGGAGGCACAGATCGATGGACTGCAGGTAGTCCCACAACTGGGGGTCCGGAAGCCGGGGGTGCACCTCGATGCGAACCTGCGGGTGCCCGGTTGCGGAGCGGATCCACTCACGTAGGGCGCTCGCCCGAGGGTCCGGGTTGTCCGGGTCGAGTACCTCGGGGTGGGCGTCCAGGCGCAGGATGACCTGCGGCATGCCCGGCAGCGCGGGGAGCAATGTTTCCAGCAGCGGGAGGGGGTCGATGTTGGCCCGCAGATTTTTCGCGTGCACGCCGATCACAAACTTCTGATGCGTCGCGACGGGCCGGGAGATCCGGTCCAGCTGAACGATATGGGGATGCGGGATGACAGTTGCGCTCCGTCCCCATCGTTGCGCGATGGTCGCGGCTGCCTGCCCGGTCAAGGTGATCAGTTCGTTCGCAGCGGGCACGAGCACATCCAGCTGCTCGAAATGGGAGGTCTGATCGACGAAATGGGGATTGACCAGGTCGTGGACCGTCATCACGAGCGGAATGTGATGGGTCCGGAGCAAGGCGATCCAGGCCTGCAGGTGTCTGACGGTGGCGTCGTCGAAACCGAAGTGCAGGTGCATGAGGTCGAACTCGGCCCGGTGTTGCTCGACCCACTGGAGATCCAGCATTCTCGGCGGCCACCATTGGCCGGGTCCGGCATCGGGAACCTGCGGTCGCGGGTCCGGCAACCGAACAACACCGTCTTCGTGTCGCGGATCGCTCAGGTGCCGCACATAGGGGTGAGCAGCCGGCACGGAGGCAACCCTGATCCTTGTCGTCACCGGAAGTCCCCTCTGTCCTGATTCCCCGTGGGTTGATTACCCGAATCGGAAAATTAGCCGTTGAGTCATTTCCCCGTCAGGCTGTGCCGAACGCGGTACAGCCGCAGGTGTGACGAATGACCCTGCGTCTCCCCGGGCCGGTTACCACAGCGTCCCGTCGGGTACGTAGCACTTCGTGCGAATGGGTGACCAAGCGGCCGTCGACCGGCGGGGTCTGGCTTGACTGACCCCATTGCGCTGGTCACCTGCGGCCCCCACGAGCACGGCATCTCCCGGTTCGGCCGAGAACTCGCCGAGACCGCCGAACAGAACGGCTTCACGGGCCCAGTGCTGCACCAGCGGGATCCCCACCGACTCGCCGAGGTCGTCGCCCGTCTGCCGTCGAACGTCCGACTCGTCCACCTGCAGGTCAATGACTGGCTCTTCACCGATTCGGTCCACCGGGCCGACGAATCGATTGCCTCCTTCGCTGCGCTCCTTCGAGCGCACGACGTCGGCCTGTCATTGACGCTGCACGACCTGCCGCACGGGGCTGTCTCCCGCGACCTGTTCCTCCGCCGCGCCGGGACCTACCTTTCGATGATGGCCGCAGCGGTCATGGTGATCGTGTCGAGCGAACACGAACGGTTGCTGATCGCGGAAGCCGCGGTGGCGCTCGCGAAGTGCGACGGCGCTACGGCCTCCGGCGAGGAAACTGCTGCAGTCCATGTCATCCCGTTGCCGGTCCAGGAGCGGGCGCGATGTCCGGTGGAGATCCAGCCGGGCCGGTCCGGCCCGGCGACGCCGCCCGACGTCGTAATCCTGGGCTTCCTCTACCCCGGCAAAGGCCACCGGGAGGTCCTGCACGCGCTGGCCGGGATGGTCCCTGCGATCAGCGTCTCTGCCATCGGTCGCCCGTCGGCCGGCCACGAAGATCTACTGCCGGAGCTGGTCGATCTGGGTTTCCAACTCGGGGTCGGCTTCCATTGCACGGGTTTCGTTCCCGATGCGGAGCTCACGGCGCAGCTGGACCGGGTGAGCGTCCCGATCGCGCCGGCCGAACATGTCTCGGCGTCGGCGTCGATCAACACCTGGATCGCCGCGGGCCGGCGGCCGCTGCTGCCGGCGAGCCGCTATACCCAGGAACTTCAGGACCGGATGCCCGGCTCCGTCCGGGTCTACCAGCCGGGACAGCTAAGGATGAGCGTAGAAAGCGCCCTGCACGATCCAGCCCTGACCCACCTTCCTGTTGATTTCCGGGCTCACCCCGGCCGGCGGGAGGTGGCGTCCCGGTACCTTCAGTTACTCAGGTCCACAGCAGGCATGGCAGCCGGATAGTTCCCGGTTCGGTTTGGGATGCGTACCGGCGGGCACTGGAGCAGAGGCCGCGACCCACGCTCGTGTGCCGGCCACCCACGTCTTCGCCAGGATCTCCCCGATCATCTACCAGCTGACAGTGCGTCGGCGATCGGTTTCCTGACGTCGAAAAGTGACCGGCTGTTGCCACGACCGCGGGGACAAATCAGAAAGTCGGAACGCTCCACATGCCGATGAGCTCGTCAGAAGGTAAGGGCTGGGTCAAGGCGCGCGTCCACGAGCTGGCCGGCGACAGAACCCTCGAAATCCTCGACGTCGGCCCCGGGGTCGGTACCTACGCCAAACTGCTTGCTGGGCCGGCTATCTCCCAAATCATCGGAATAGAAATCTTCCCGCCCTACGTCGAGACCTACCGTCTCCGTGAGTATTACGACCAGATCATCATCGGCGACATCCGGGAGGTCGACCTGCCCGCCGTAGACGTGGTGATCCTGGGCGACGTGGCCGAGCACATGACCGAGGCGGAGGCCATCGACGTCTGGAGACGGTCCGCCTCGGCCGCCCGCCGCGCCGTCTACCTTTCCATTCCGATCGTCCACTACCCCCAGGGCGAGATCGAGGGCAACGAGCACGAACATCATGTGGTGGA